>VBEY01000062.1 GCA_005889295.1 Chloroflexota bacterium
ATCTGTCGTTGTGAGCAAGAGCAACACCAGCCCCTCCGCGCTCTCGCTCACCCCGACCGTCAACGGATCGACGGTCGTGGTCGGCGGTAGCTTCACCGACCCTGACCCCCTCGACACGCACACGGTCACGATGAGCTGGGGTGACACCACGACGACGATGAACCTCGCTCCGGGCGTGACCTCGTTCACGGTCTCGCACGCCTACGGCACGGGCGGGACGTACACGCTCGGCGGGACGGTGACCGATCCGGTCGGTGCCTCCGCGAGCGCAAGTGTTCAGGCGATCGTGACGCTCGTATCGAGCAGCGTGTCCGAGCTTCTCGACGAGATGAGCGCCCTCGTTCGGAGCTTCAAGCTCCATCGCAACACCGAGCGATGGCTCTTGCGGCGGATCGACGATCTGAAGGCCTCGCTGTCGTCGGGAAACGCTCAGGTTTGCGCCGATCTGAGGACCCTCGCCAAGGTGTCCACGTACTCGAATCGCGTGCTCTCGGCCGATCAATTCGCGGCCCTGAACGCGCTCGCCGCGAAGCTCGGAGTGGCGGCGGGGTGCTCGACCGTAAGTCCGAGTCAGCCGTCGCCGAAAAATCCGGTGGTGAAGTCCCCGGCAACGAACAAGCCGCTCGCTCCGGCAACGCCTGACAAGAACAAGTCGGAGAAGTCCGAGAAATCGGACAAGGGCGAGAAGTCCGACAAGCAGGGAAAGACCGAGCGGAACCAGACGCACCGCTTCGAAGGCCGCGAGTAGCGGCGACCGACCAAGCCCCCACCTCCCCCAAGCAGCGGCGGGCCGTTCGCGCGGAGAGCGCGAGCGGCCCGCGCGTGTCAGGCTATGGATCGATGAGCGACCGAAAGGTACCGCGCCCGCGACCCGAGATGGCGCAGTTCCAGCCGTACCGCACCCAAATGCTCAAGGCCGACGTGCGCATCAACGCGAACGAGTGGCCGGAGCCGAGCGTGGCGGGCCGCTACATCACACCGGAGGAGCTCAACGGCGTACTTCTGAACAGGTATCCCGGTCGAGGCGATGACCTCCGCGAGATCCTCGCGGCGCGTTGGGGGACGAAGGCCGACCGGCTCATCCTCGGCAACGGCAGCAACGAGCTGTTGCTCCAGGTTTTCCTCGTATTCGGCGGGCACGGCCGAAAGACCCTGCTCTTCCACCCGACCTATTCGATGCACGGGAGACTCACACAGCTGGCCGGCGGGACCGTCGTGACGGAAATGGTCGGCTTGCCGTACGAGGTCACCAAGGAGCGCGCGCTCGCCGCGATGGCGAAGGTTCGCCCCGAGATCGTGGTGTTCACAACGCCGAACAACCCGACCGGTGGCGAGATCGACGGCGAGGTCATCCTGGCGGTCGCCGAGCGCTTCCCGGAGACGCTCGTCCTCGTGGACGAGGCGTACTCCGACTTCGCCGGAAAATCGCTCGTCTCGCGCATGGATGAGTTCCCGAACCTGGTGATCTCGAAGACGTTCTCGAAGGTGCTCGCGGCCGCGGGCCTGCGCCTGGGCACACTCATCGTGCACCCCGACCTCATGGGCTACTTCGCAGCGGCAGCGCTCCCGTACAACGTGAGCACGCTGACGCTCGCGGTCGCTGCGCGCATCGCGCGCGACGAGGAGGCGATCCGACACCGGCTGGAGCTCGCCAAGCGAGAGCGCGACCGAGTCTTCGCCGCGCTGCGGCGGGTGCCGGCGCTCGAGGTGTTCCCATCGGTGACCAACTTCATCCTCTTCCGCTTGAAGGACGAGAAACCACCTGACGTCCACGCGCGGTTCCTCGAGCAGAGCGTCCTCATCCGCGACATCTCTATCTGGCCCGGGTGTGACGGGTGTCTTCGGGCCTCGATCGGAACGCCGGCGGAGAACGACCGGTTCATCGCCGCGCTCGACACCGTGTTCGCCGCGCCCGCCGCACGCCGATAGCTGGCGCGACGCTCCTCGTCGACGCGGCGAGCCTCGCCTATCGCGCGTACCATGCCGTGCCCGAGTGGAAGGCGTCCGACGGCACCAACGTGAACGCGGCGCTCGGGTTCCTGAACTTTCTGTCGCGACTCCTTCCCGACCGTAAGCCCACGAAGCTCGTCGTGGCGCTGGATGCTGACTGGCGGCCGCAATTCCGCGTCGACGCGATGCCGTCCTACAAGTCCCACCGCGTCGCGGGCCCCGACGATCCGCCGGATCCGGTGGACCCACAGATGAAGATCATCGTCGAGCTGCTCGACGCGTTCGGCATCTCGGTCGCCGCTGCCGAAGGCTACGAGGCCGAGGACGTCATCGCGACGATCGCCGAGCGCACGACCGGTCCGATCGAGGTCGTGACCGGGGATCGCGATCTCTTCGCGCTTGTGAAGGATCCGAACGTCCGCGTGCTCTACACGCTCCGGGGCGTGACCGAGCTCGGCCAGGTCGATGAGGCGTACATCCGCACGAAGTACGGGATCCCCGGCGACCGTTACTTCGATTACGCGGTGCTGCGCGGCGATCCTTCGGACGGTCTTCCTGGTGTGCACGGGATCGGCGAGAAGACCGCGAGCCATCTCGTCACGAAATACGGATCGCTCGACGGCATCCTCGCCGCCCCCGACGTCTCTCCGACGATCCGCGCGAAACTGCGCGCGGACGCTGACTACCTCGCCGCTGCGCGCAAGGTCGTGTGGATGGCCCGCGACGCTCCGGTGACCGGAGGCGACGGCACCATTCCGCGAAAGCCAGCGCACCCCGAGACGCTCGAGGGGCTCGCGAAGCGGTACTCGCTCGGCGCCGCCGTTGGCAGGCTTATGGACGCGCTCGCGGCCTAAGGCGCTACGTCGCGGTCGGTAGGCTGAACCAGAAGCGGGTCACGTCGGATGCAGACTCGGCGCCGACGCTCCCGCCACCAAGCTCCACGAGCGACTTGACGATGGCGAGACCGATCCCGGCACCGCCGGTCGCCCGGTCACGCGATTTCTCGACGCGATAGAAGCGCTCAAATACGTTCGCCAGGTCATCCGCCGGTATCCCCGGTCCTGAGTTCGAGACACTCACGAGGACGTCTGTTTCGCGCCGCCGCGCGCTCACTCCTATGCGTCCCCTCTCGGGGGTATACCGCACCGCGTTCTGCAAAAGGTTCGCGAGCACCTGCGCGAGGTGATCGGGATCGGCACGCGCGCTCAGCACCGCCGGAAGGTCGAGCTCGACTCGTAGTTCGCGCCGCTCGAGCGCGGCGGAGTAGAGCTCCATCGCGGCGACGATGGACGCGCGAAGGTCGATCTCACGCAGCTCGCCGGCGGGGCGTCCGGCCACGTCGCCTTCGGCGAGCGCGTCGAGCGAGCGCGAGAGCCTCACCATGCGGTCGACCTCCTCGTGCAGTGACTCGAACGTCGCGCGGTCCGCGGTCACAACGCCGTCGCGCAATGCCTCGAGATACCCCTGAAGATTTGTCAGCGGAGTGCGGAGCTCGTGGGCCGCATTGGAGACGAACTCGCGGCGCATGCGTTCCTGCTCGCCGATCTCGCGGGCCATGCGATTGAAGGAATCCGCGAGGGAGCGGATCTCCACGGGGCCCCGCGGTCGCACGCGTACGGCGTGATCTCCCAGCGCGATGAGCCTCGCCGCCTCGCTCACCTCGCGCAGCGGCGAGGCGAGGCGCTGACCGATCAAGATCGCGAGCGCAATGCTGGCTACGGCCGCCACCGCGAGCGCCGCGGCAAAGAAGCGCGCCACGCTTTCCTGGAACATCGCCTCCGCCGACGCGAGCGTCTCGCCGTGATCGACCATGAGATGCGCGAACGACATGCTCGAGAACACGAGCGTGCCGATCGCGAGAACGAGCCCGACGACAACAGCGACCGCGATCGCCGCGAGGGCGATCTGGCCGGCGAGCCCCCTCATCGGTCGAGAAGCGCGCGGTAGCCCGCTCCCCGCACGGTCGCGATGTAGCGGGGACTCTCCGGATCGTCGCCGAGCTTGTCGCGGAGCCGTCGGATGTAGACGTCGATGGTGCGGTCGAGCAGAGCCGATTCACCATTTCCGTGGAGCGCGTCCAACAGTGCCTCGCGCGTAACGATTCGTCCCGACGCTCTCACCAGAGCGACCAGAAGTCCTAACTCCGACTGGGTCAAATCGACCCGGTCGGCGCCCCGACGCACTTCATGACGGTCACGGTCGATGACGATGTCGCCAAGTTCGAGGATCGATGCGCGCTCGGCTTCCCGGCTGGCCGTGCGACGCAATAGCGCCTTGACCCGAACGACCAACTCCGCGGGCGAGAAAGGCTTCGGCAGATAATCGTCGGCGCCGCTCGCGATCCCGGAGATGCGGTCCGCAGTTCCCCCGCGCGCTGAAAGGATCAGGACAGGCAAGTCCGAATCGGCGCGCGCAGCGCGAAGGACCGCGAGACCGTCCAGGGTGGGGAGCATGACGTCGAGGACCATCAGGCGAGGCGCGTGCTCACGGATCGCCGCCACGGCCGCCATTCCATCCCCGGCGGTGATGACCGGGAAGCCCTCGCGTTGGAGATACATCCGGACGAGCTCAAGGATTTTTGGATCGTCGTCGACGACCAGGATCGGCGCTTCGTCGCCGGAGCTCGCGCCCACGTCGCGCATGTTCGCACGCTGACAGTCTTCGATGACGTTTCCGTGACACTGGTGTCATCGAGATGTAATGACGCGTCGCCACGATCGCTTCCACCTGCACTGCAGGAACTCGATCGTGGGAGGAATCCATGTCACGTGTCGTTCTCACGCTCCTGGCGTTCGTCGCACTTCTGCTCGGTCCGGCCTCGGTGGCCGCTGCAGCGGATGACTCGGCGGGCGCCGTCTACACACTCACGAACACGGCGGCTAATGCCGTCATCGTCTACGACCGTTCCGCGTCCGGCGCACTCACGTGGTCGGGCACGTTCCCGACGGGTGGGCGCGGCGGCAGCCTCGGCTCGCAGGGTGCGGTCGTCACAAGCAAGGATGGCCGCTGGCTCTACGCGGTCGACGCCGGGAGCAATGACATCGCGGTCTTCAAGATCAGCGAGGACACCCTCGTCTGGAGCGATCGGATCGCCTCGGGGGGGACTCAGCCCGTCAGCGTCACCACCAGCCACGACCTGGTGTACGTGGTCAACGCAGCGAGCCACAGCATCGCCGGCTTCCGCTCGAATGATGGGAAGCTCAGCGCGATTGCGGGCTCGATCCAAACGTTCACGGGTAACGGCGCCGCACAGATCCAGTTCTCGCCGTCGGGCCGTGCACTCGTCGTGACCGAGAAGACGACCAGCACGCTCGACGTCTTCGTCGTCGGCAAGAACGACGCAGCGGGTCCCGCGACGAGCTACGCATCCTCCGGCACGACACCGTTCGGTTTCGCGTTCGGTCGCCACGGTGACCTCGTGGTCTCGGAGGCGGCCGGGGCGGCGCCCCTGTCGGCGGCATCCTCGTACCACCTCTCGAAAGACGGCACGCTCGCGGCCGTCAGCAGGTCCGTCCCGACCACGCAGGCCGCGGCATGCTGGGTCGCTTTGACGAAGGATGGCCGCTACGCGTTCACCGCCAACGCGGGTAGCGATTCGATCTCGACCTTCTCCGTGGACAAGGATGGAAACCTCACGCTCGTCTTCGCGCAAGCCGCGCACTCGAGCGGAGCGCACACCACCGACATGGCGCTCGCGGAGAACAGGTACCTCTACGCCAACGACGGCGGAACTCACATGATCGGCGCGTTCCTCGTCGGCGCGGACGGCAGCCTGACTCGCCTTCCCGGCGCCACCATCCCGGTCGGGGCGTCCGGTCTAGCCGCGCGCTAACCGCGCCCACTCACGTCTTAGGAGGCCACCGGCGTTACCCGCCGGTGGCCTCCTAACATTCAGCGTCAACGTGATCGTCTATCCGGCGATCGACATCTATGAGGGCCGCGCCGTACGCATGACGCGCGGCGACTTCGCGACGGTCGAGGAGGTCGCCGCATCTCCGCTGGAGGCGGCGAAGAAGCTCGTGGCAGATGGCGCGGAGTGGCTGCACGTCATCGATCTGGATGGATCGCGGACGGGCACGCCGGCGAATCTGGATCATCTTCGTGCGATCGCCAATCGCTTCACGGTGAAGATCCAGGCGGGGGGTGGCATTCGCGACTTCGACACGGCCGAAGCCTTCGCCGAGGCCGGCGCATCACGCATTGTCGTCGGCACCGCGGCGATCGACGACCCCGAGCTCATCGGCCGCCTCGTCGATCGGCACGCCGACGGCCTTGCCGTATCGGTCGACGCGCGC
The DNA here is from genome assembly GCA_005889295.1 of Chloroflexota bacterium. Lineage (GTDB taxonomy): Bacteria > Chloroflexota > Limnocylindria > P2-11E > P2-11E > 3-1-20CM-2-70-9. The sequence continues at coordinate 6,246 of VBEY01000062.1, forward strand.
AACGGGATGGTCACGACCGACGGCTGGACGGAAACGACGAACGTCCGCGCCGTGGACCTCATGCAGCGCCTCGCACTGACCGGGGTTGCGACGGTCATCTACACGAACGTGTCGATCGACGGCACGCTTCAGGGTCTCGATCTCGCGGGGACGGAGGCGGTCGCGCGCGCGTTCGGCGGCGACGTCATCTACTCCGGTGGCGTCGGCTCACTCGATGACATCGCCGCGCTCACCAAGCTCCGCCATCGGGGATTGCGCGGCGTGATCGTCGGCCGCGCGCTCTACCTCGGCAGGTTCACGTTGAAGGATGCCCTTCGCGTCGCTCGGGATGGCACCGCGCGCTAGGAAAGGAACTCCAGCAGCAGCCGGTTTACGACCTCGGGCCGCTCCTCCATCACCCAGTGGCTCGTGTCTGGGATGTACTCGACGCGCGGTTCGCGTTCAAAGAGGCCATCCATACCGCGCGTGAGCTCGATCCCGAGCGCGAAGTCATCCTCGCCCCAGATGAGGAGGCTAGGCGCCTCGATCTTGCCTCGCGGAACGCGCGACCGGGCCGCAGCTCGGTAGTAGTTGATCGCGGCGGTCGCGGCGCCCGGCGCGCTGAACGCGCGGGCGTATTCGTCGAGGTCTGCCTCGGCGAACGTGCCCGGTCTGGATGAACGCCGCAGCGCGCTCTTCAGGGCTTTCCCGCCGTCGCGGCTGAGTGCCCACTCCGGCAGCCCGGGAATCTGGAACGCGAAGATGTACCAGCTCCGTCGGATCTGAGCCCAGCTCGAGCGGAGGGCCCGCTGCATGACCGTGGGGTGCGGGCAGTTCAGAACGACGAGCCGGTCGAGCGCCTCCGGGTGCAGGGTGGCCAGGGTCCAGGCCACACCGCCGCCCCAGTCGTGCCCGACGACGTGCGCGCGCTCCACGCCGAACGCCCGGATAAGCGCCACGACGTCCTCGGCGAGGACGGATGTGCGATAGGCGGCGATGCCCTTCGGCTTCTCGCTGCCTCCGTAGCCACGAAGGTCGGGGGCAACAATCTTGAAACGTTCGGCCAGCGCGGGTATCTGCTTCCGCCAAGCGCGGGACGTCTCGGGAAAGCCGTGCAGCAGGAGGACGAGCGGGCCCTCCCCTTCCACCAGGCAGTGAAGGCGGACGCCGTTGGCGCGGACCTCCTGTTCCACCGGGCCATGCTGGCACGCCCGATGCCAGAGGCCGAGACATGTCGAGTGACCTCGCCTTCAGCGTGGGGCTTCTGGCCGGTTGGCTGGCGCTGGTCCTCTGGCTGACCTGGCCCGATCCGCACTGTAAGTGCTGCCCGGAACGCCAGGGCGCTCATCAGACGCGCGATCGGAAGGTCTAGCCGCAGAGCACCCGGTTTGCTTGCGCCGCGGGTAGCGTGTAGCCGTGAACTTTCTGATCCCCGTGGTCGTCCTGGTCGGCGCGATTGGCTATTGGGCCAGTCGCCGCTCGACGAGTGGGATTATCGGCGACCCTCGTGTCGAGGCCAACGCACGTCTCACCGGCTACTCCGCGATCGTTCTTCTTTTCCCACTCGCCGCAGAGGTCGTCACGGGAGCCCGCCCAGGCCTTCTGGCCCATGCGCTCCTCGGATTTCTCCTCGTGCCGCCTGTGCTGCTCAAGCTCGGAAGCGTCGGCTACCGATTCGCCCGTTACTACTTGGGCGACCCGCGCTACCGCGCCGGTGGGCCGCCCGAGCTCGTCATGCGTCTTCTCGGCCCGGTGTTAGTCGTTCTCACCGTGACATTGTTCGCGACGGGCATCGAGCTTTGGCTTTTCGGATTCGCGTTCGGGAGCCAGTGGCTGATCTGGCACAAAGCGTCGTTCGTGCTCTGGTTCTTGGCGATGACCGTCCACGTCGCCGCGTACGCGCGCCGCGCTTCGGCGCTGGCGTTGGCGGATTCGCGCGATCGCCTGGACGGTGTGTTCGCACGCCGATCGCTGGTCGTCGGCAGCCTGCTATTCGGCGTTGCTCTCGTCGTAGCGATGTTGCCGTTCTCGTCGCCGTTCACTCTTCTGCCTGACGTGGGCTGACCGCGCCGTCAGACGCTTCCGTCGGCGCGATCAGGAAGATCCAGATGTCCCAGGCGACGTGGCTCACCACGAGTGCGCCCAGCGGCATGCCGATCGCCCGCAAGAGCCCCCAGTACGCCCCCGCGATCGTGGCCGCGCCGATGAGCGTCGCGTTCTCGGTCACGATGTGCGCGCCGCCGTAGAGCGCGGTTGCAGTGAGATAACCGGCTCGGCGCTGCACGAAGCCGCGCCAGAAGAGCTCCTCGGCGGGACCGATCACGAGTGCGAGGCGCGCGGCGAGCTCCTCCTTCGGCCGGAGCGAGCGCAGAGCGTAGATGTCGCCAATCTCCTCTCCGCCGCGCGGCATGACTTCGCGCGCGACCGTGTCGCCGACGCGGAAGATGCCGTAGAGCCCGGCAGCGCTCGCGAGACCCAGGGCGATCTCGGCTGGGCCGATACGCGCGCGCCGCGCATCGCGGTCAGTCGCGAGGGCGAGGCCGCCCAGCACGAGACCGGTCGCGGTCATGCGATCCCAGAATCGCTCGCGTGGGCCCCGGAACACCAGCCCGAACGCCGCGAACGCGGCGCCAATACCCACCGCGAGGAGCCTCACTGGCTCAGCGAGCGAGAAGCGCGGCGATGATGAGGCCGACGACCAGCAGGTAACCGAATGCGGCGTGCAGCTGGGCGGTCTCGAGGTCGATCATCGCGATCGCGCGCTGCTGTCCGGTCGCGCCGAGCTCGGACGAGCGGATCTGCCGCACGAGGAGCGGCAGCGAGAGCATCGCGAGCAGTGTCCAGGTCGGCAGGAGGCCGGCGACCACCGCGGCCGAGAGCGCGAGATACGCCCCGACGACCAGGGCGACGTAGAGCCAGTGCGCCGCGGCGCGTCCCGCCTGCACCGAGAACGTCCTCGCCCCAGCGCGCGCGTCTTCGCTGATGTCGCGCCACTCGTTTCCGTGGAGGATCGCGGCGACGAGCAGGCCCACGGGGATGCTCGCGGCGACCGCGCTCAGGTCGAATCGGCCGCTCACCGCGTAGTAGGACCCGATGACCATGAAGGGTCCCATCAGCAAGAACACCAGCGGGATCCCGATCGGCCCAAACTTGTACTGGAACGGTGGCGCGGTGTAGGTGTAGCCGCCGACGAGCCCGACGATGCCGAGCGCAACGATCGGCCATCCGCGCACGCTCACGAGGTACAGGCCCACGAGCACGGCCACCAGGAACGCCGCGATGGCGAAGCGGTACGCCCCACGATCGCTGATGCGGCCCTTCACGATCGCGTGGCTCGCGCGCGGCGAGACGATCGTGTCCACGCCCTTTCGCACGTCGTAGATCTCGTTGGTGACGTTCGTGCCGACATGGAGGGCGACCGCACCCACGAGCGTCGCGAGGAACAGGCCCGCGTCGAACGCGCCCTCGACTGCCGCGAGCGCACCGCCGGCGGCGACCGGAACCGTCGAGGCGGTGAACGAGAAGGGCCGCGCGATCTCCCAGAGGGCACCGAGCTGATCGCGCGTCCGCTGTGCGAACGTCTTGCGCTGCGCTGCGAGCGCGACGCGCGCGGCCGAGCCAACCTCAGCGGATCCGTACAGCACCGCGGCCTCGAGCAGGGCCTGCACCTGCGCCTCCTCCTGCACGACCGGCTGCAGGAGCGGCAGGTCCATCCCGGCTTCGTGGTAGGCGTGCGCGCGTTCGGCGACCTCGCGGCGCGTGCCGCAGAGGATGTACGCATCGAGGAGCTCGTCGGCGATGAGCGCCCCCGCCCCGGTGTAGTCCTCGGCGCGCCACTTCGCCGCGATGCGGTCCCGGTTTTCAGGCTCGAACCCGGCGCGCTTTAAGGTCACATCGGACAGGATCGACATCATGTAGATGACAAATGGATCGCGCTTCGCGCGATTGAGCGCGTCGCGCCGCGTCTCATCGACGAACGTCAGGAGATATCCCGCGACGTCGATTGAGTCGGGGTCGCGGCCGGCCTCGCGCGCTGCACGGTCCATCACGCGGAGTAGCTTGCGCAGGCCGGGGATCGACTCCGCCGGACGCGCCAGATACCCGTCGCCCTTCTGGCCAGCCACGACCATCATCGGCGAGCGGTACCCCGCGATATAGATGGGTACGCGGTGTACGGGCGGGAACATCGGCTGGAGCGGCGGCAGCCCTTGCTTTCCAGGTGGCAGGCGCTCGCCCTTCCAGAGCTGGTGGAGCGTGTCGATCGTCGCGGTCGTCTTGGTCGCGGCTTCGTCGGGCGAGTAGGGGATACCCATCTGGCCCAGCCGGAGCGGCAGTGCCGAGCCGAGACCGAGGCGTATCCGTGAGGGGGCCATCTCGTCCAGGGCGCTCACCGTCATCGCGATGAGAACCGGGTGGCGCGTGAACGGGTTGAGTGCCCCCAGGCCGATGCCGATCTCTTCGACCTGCGACGCGACCGCGCTCGCGTAGGTGACCGCGTCGCGCTCGAAGTAGCTGTCGTGAAACCACACCGACTCGATTCCCGCCGCACGTGCGCGCTCGGCCCAGCCGACGGCGTCGGAGACCTTGCCGCGCGAGGCCAGACCGAGACCCACGCGACGAGCAAGCGCCACTAGTCGGGTCCTCCGACGAGGAGCTCCTGCGCCTTCTCGATCCGCTTGAGGCTCTTCTCCTTGCCGAGGACCTCGAGTGATTCGTAGAGCGGCGGTCCGACCTTCCGTCCGGTGATCGCCATGCGGATCGCGCCGTTCAGATCGCCGCGTGACCAGCTGAGCTGTTCGGCGAGACTCTCGAGGGCGGGCCGGATCAGCGCGCTGGTGAACGGCTCTACTTCGGCGAGCACCGCGCGAGAATGGGCGAGCGCCTCGGCCGTCGTGATCTGATCGCTCTTCTTGGGGATTAGGAGCTTCGACTCGTAGCCGATGTCGTCAGTGAACAGGAACCGGATCTGATCCTTCGCGTCCTTAAGCGTCTTCAGCCGCTCCTGAATGTGCGGCGCGATCTTCTTCAGCACCGCGCGGTCCCACTCGGCTGGCACGAACGGCTCGAGTCTCCGGACAAGCTCGTCGACCGACAGCTTTCGGATCCATACGCCGTTGAAGTAGTCGAGCCGGTCCTTGTCCCATTTTCCGCCAGCGCTCTGGACCTGCTCGATCTTCCAGACGCGAATGAGATCGTCCATCGAGAAGATCTCGTCCTCGGTGCCCGGGGACCAGCCGAGGAGCGCGAGGTAATTGATCAGCGCCTCCGGAAGATACCCGTCGTCACGGAACTGCGATACAGCGGTCGAGCCGTGACGCTTGCTCAACCTCTTTCCGTCGGGTCCAAGGACCGAGGGAAAGTGCGCCATCGGCGGCGCCTCCCAACCGAACGCGCGGTAGATAAGCAGATGCTTCGGGACCGAGGCGACCCACTCCTCGCCACGCATGATGTGCGTGATCCCCATCACGTGGTCGTCGACGACGACGGCGAGGTGGTACGTCGGGAACCCGTCGGATTTGAGAAGGACCTGATCCTCGAGCGTGTTGGCCTGCCACTCGATGTGACCATGGACAAGATCTTCGATCGACAGGACCCCTTCGTCGGGCACCTTGAGCCGGATGACATGCGGTTCGGCCTTGGCGCGCTCGGCGGCCTCCGCCGGCGGGATGTTCCGGCAATGCCTGTCGTAGCGCGTGATCTCGTGACGTGCCTCCTGCTCCGCGCGAAGGGCGGCGAGACGCTCCTTCGAGCAGAAGCAGTAGTAGGCGGCGCCCTTGTCGATGAGCTCCTGGGCGTGCTCCTGGTAGAGCGCGAGGCGCTCCGATTGGACGTACGGCGCGTGCGGGCCGCCTTCGTGCGGGCCCTCGTTCCAGCTGATGCCGACCCAGTGCAGGCCGTCGTAGATCGAGTCGATAGCGCCAGCGACCAGGCGGTCCTGGTCGGTGTCTTCGATACGCAGGATCAGCACCCCGCCGCGCTGCCGGGCGAAGAGGTAGTTGTAGAGAATCGTGCGCACGCTGCCGATGTGGATGGCACCGGTCGGGGAAGGCGCGAAGCGCAAACGCACGCTCAATGCGAGGTCAGTTTAGGTGGGTATTCTGGTTGTGTATGGCCACCGAACTGCGCCGTGACCGGCGCGAGAAACAGAAGCGTCAACGCCAACGCCAGCAGCAACAGCGGAAGCGCGGCTCCGGCGGAATTACGAATCAGCTGGTCGTGGGGGCGTTCGTCTTGGGGGCGATCGTTCTCGGCTTCCTTGGGCTGCGTGCGACCGGCGTGTTCGATCCTCCGGCCGCCGCACTAGACCTCAACTCCGCCGATTACCAGGTCCCGACCGGCACGACGATCGGAACTCTGCAACAGATCCAGGCGCCGGAGCACATACCGGTCGGCCAGAGAGGCAACTACAACACGGTGCCACCGACGTCGGGCCAGCACTGGATCCAGACCGGTGTCGCGCCGGCGCCGTGGGGCATCAAGGACGCAAACCTGCCGAACGAAGTCACGACGCACAACCTCGAGCACGGCGGGATCGTGATCGCATACAACAACCTGACTTCGGCCGAGACGGATCAACTGAAAGGCATCGTGCGCGCGCTCATGAACGGCACGTACCGGAAGATCATCCTCGAGCCGTACCCGGCCCTGACCGACGCGAAGGTCGCGCTCACGTCGTGGGGCTGGCTCCTGAAGCTGCCGAGCGTCGATCAGATCCAGGTTGTGCAGTTCACGCGTGCCCACTATTCGGATCAGCAATACGCGCCGGAGTGGAACGTCTCCTAGACGCGCTAGAGCTGGACTAGTCGCCCCAATAGCGCTCCTGTTTCCACGGGTCGCCGCGGTTGTGATAGCCGTTCCGTTCCCAGAACCCGGGCTTGTCCGTCGAGCTGAACTCGATCCCGCGCAACCACTTCGCGCTCTTCCACGCGTACAGGGGCGGGACCACGAGTCGCACGGGATAGCCGTGCTCCGCGGTGAGCGGCTCGCCGTTCGCGCGCAGAGCGATGAGGCAATCGTCGCGCATGCAGAACTCGATCGGGATGTTCGCCGTGAAGCCCTGCTCGCTGTGCGCGATCACGAACTTGGCCTCGGGCAGCGGCTTCGCGAGCCCGACGATCTTCGCAAAGGGAATGCCTTCCCAGTGTTGGTCGAGGCGCGACCACGTGGTGACGCAATGCATGTCCGCCGTGACCGAGGTCTTGTCGAGCTCCTGAAACTGCTTCCAGTCGAGCTTGAACTCGTTCAAGACTTTGCCGAACACACGGAAATCCCAGCGCTGCGGATCGAACCGCGGGACCGAACCGTAGTGGAGCACCGGCCACTTCTCGGTGAGGTACTGGCCGGGGGGCACCCGTGCCGCGATCTCTGTGGGCAGCTCGCTTTTCTTGGTGAAGAACTTCATTAACTAAAGTCCCGCGGCACGCCGCAGCATCTTGAACGTGTAGATGCCCGTGTCGTGGCCATCCGCCCATTCCGGCGTGAGGCCGTAGCGGCCCACCGCGTATACCTCCTTCAGGGTCGTCTGCGCCTCGCTGAACTTCGTCTCAGGGTTCACGTTGCCGGCGAATGTGCCCTCGCCCGAGCAATACGCGCAGGGGCACGCTCGCCGGAGGCCGTCCCATTCGTACTCGGTCAGCTGCCCGTCATCCCAGTGCATCCGGAACAGCTTCTTGTCCGGGACTATTTCCCAGTTTGTCGGTCGGTGGAAGACATCCGCCACTCAGTCGATGATACGAACGTGACGGCGACCTTGGACGACTTCCGCAAGATCGAGATGCGCGTCGGCCGCATCGTCGCGGTGGATGACTTCCCCGAGGCGCGAAATCCCTCGTACAAGCTCGCGATCGATTTCGGTCCGCACGGCACGCGTAAGTCTTCGGCTGCGGTACGCCTGTGGTACGACAAGCGAGCGCTTTTGGGCCGCCTCGTCGTCTGCGTTACGAACTTCCCCCCGCGCCGGATCGCGACCTTCGACAGCGAAGTTCTCACTCTCGGAGCTATTCAGGCCGATGGCCGGGTAGTTCTGTTAGAGCCCGACAGGGACGCTGAGTTGGGAAGTCCGATCGGCTAGGCGTTGCGGGTCCTGTCCCGGGGTCGGGGTCGCGCGCTCGCCTGCCGGCCCGCTTCCCACCGCTTGTCACCGCCCGCGAGCGACGCGGCCGGTCGACGGCTCGCGCGCAACCCGCTCCCCGTGCCACCCGCAACGCGCCCTCCTCGCCTCTGTCTAGCTCGCGCTCACCATTCAAAAAAGACGAGCCGGTCGAAGGGCCAGAAGCGAAGAATGACTTTGCCGATGATGTTCTGGACCGGCACCGCTCCAAATGTGCGCGAGTCGGAGGAGAACGTGCGGTTGTCGCCCATCACAAAGATCTGCCCTTCAGGGACGGTGAAGGGGTAAGCCACCTGCGGCGCCTGCGGCTGTGTGGCGCCGTGCGCTTGGGGGATATCCACCTGCTTCCCGTTCACGAAGACGTTCCCATTCCGTAGGTCGACCGTCTCGCCGCCGACGGCAATGACCCGCTTCACATACGGGATCGTCGCGTCAGCCGTCGGCGGGTTGAACACGATGATGTCCCCGCGCTGCGGCGTGCCGAACCGGTAATCGAGCTTGCTCACGAGGACGCGGTCGTTCTGCTCGAGCGTCGTCTCCATGGATCGCTGCCGCACCTCGGTGACCTGAACGACGAACAGGTTGAGGACGACCGAGATGACGACCGCGAGAGCGAGCGCCTGGACGATTTCGAGGATCGCGCGCCACGAAAAGGGCGCCGGCTCCTCGACAGCTTCGTACGCGGGAGGGGGCAAAGGTTGGGGGGCTGCCACTCCATCCAAGTGTACGGACGAACGGCGTCGCGCTAGGCGAAGGCTGGGATCAATGACTCCCGCGACCGCTCGATCATCTCCGCCGCGTGGTCCTTCGGGAACGCGCAAAGGTACTGCTCGAGGCCGGCGCGAGCGTACGCACGGATCTTGTCCACGAGCGGCTTACCGTCGCCCTCCAGCGAGCTGGCGGACCAGTGCGAGCGCTGAAGGGGCTTTTCCCGGTTGGCCTTCCGCTCGATCGCCGCGAGCTCGTGGAACGAACCGGCCATCTCGTCCGGGCTGAGGTCGGCGCCGCCGCCGCCGTGCTTTCCGAGATCGAACCCGTCGGCGTAGCGGGCCGCGAGCCGCATGACCCTTGGACCGGCTCCCCCGATCCAGATCGGCGGGCGCGGCCGCTGGGTTGGCTTCGGCGCGCACACCGCGTCGTCGATGCGGTAATGCTTTCCGTGGTACGTGGCCCGGTCGTCCTCCCAGAGCCGTCGGGTGATCTCGAGGCCGTCCCGAAGCTGCTCGACGCGGTCACCGGGCGTTGGAAAGTCGTAGCCGTAGGCCCGGTACTCGTCCTCCTTCCAACCAGCGCCCACCCCGAACTCGAGCCGACCGCCAGAGATATGGTCGACGCCGGCTGCGATCTTGGCCTGGAGCGCGGGATTCCGGTACTGGATGGCCGCGACGAGCACGCCGAGCCGGATCTTCGACGTATCTCGCGCGAGTGCCGCGAGGAGCGTCCACGCCTCGAGGCAGTTGCGGTCGGGCGTCCCGCCCGGGCCCCCGAAGAAGTGGTCGCTCACCCAGAACGACTCGAAGCCCGATGTCTCCGCCTTCCGCGCGAGGTCGCATATTTCCGTGTACGACCATCCGGCCGCGGGCGACACGACGACGCCGAGCTTCACGCGCCGATGCTATGGGGTCAGGCGGGAAGACGGCCCCAGAGCAAGCGCGCGATGCCCACGATCGCGAGTGCCAGCGCGAGCGACCACGCGATCGCGGAGACGAGCGGCGCGTTGAAGTCAGTCCCCGAGAAGAACGCATGGAAGAAGATCGCGGCGAAAGCGATGTAGCTCGTCCGGTGAATCCACTGCCAGAGCGTGTTGTTCATGCGCTTGCGCAGCCAGCTCGTGACCGTGACGACGATCAGGATGTCGAAGGCGAGGGTGCCGAGGCCGATCTGCCACCAGCCGTAGTCGACCTGGAACGGCACCACCACGTCGCGAAGGGCGATTCGCGCCGTCTTGTCGAGAACGAGCGTGACCACGTGCGCGATCACGAGCGGGATCCAGAGCCAGGTCGTGAAGTCGTGGAGCTTTCGGATCGCGCGGTTCGACGCGAGGAAGTCGAGCACCGAGGTGCGCAAAGCCTCGCCGGAAACGACCGAGAGCGAGATCGCGGCGAATGCCGAGAGACCGGTCGCGCGCGCGACGAACCAGAAGCCGAGGTCGTCCACGCTACGAACTATGCGTCGTCGTCACCTTGGGCACGGCGGTCATTTTGACCCCGGACGTTAGTACGAAGGTCGGGCGCGGCGTGGGCCGTGGCGTCGGACTCGGCGTGCGCACCGTCGGCGCGGACGTCGCCGTGGCTTTCGCGACTGCGCTTGCCGTTCGCGTCGGCGCCGCGGTCCGGGTCGGCGACGGTGAGGGCGTTGGCGTCGGCGTTGGGGTTGGGGTGGGCGAGGGCGTCGGCGCGGGGGTGACCACCGCTTCCGGCTCTTTCACCACCGGCGGGTGTAGCGGCGCCTCCGGGTTGTAGGGGTTCGCCAGCACATACGTCGACGACCCGAGCATGGCCAGCCCGGAGAGCGCGACGGCGAACAGACGAAGGGCCCAGGCCGGCAATCAGGCCACCTTTACGAAGGGCACGCGCTCGAAGGACTGGTCGAGCACCTCGCGCGCGTCGACCAGGAGGTGCGACGCGAGGATCTCCTGATAGACGGAACGGAAGTCCACGGTGAACTTGAGGTTCCCGTCACGGTCGAGTCCGCTGGTGCTCGGCATCTCGCCGTACACGCCGCCCTTCACGCCGTCCCCGACGATGAACATGCTCGATGCGGTCCCGTGGTCGGTGCCGGCGCTGGCCGATTCCTGCGGGCGTCGGCCGAACTCGGACCAGGTCGCGACAAGGACGCGGTCGGCCATTCCATACGCGGCGATGTCGTCGTGGAACGCCGTGACCGCCTGATCGACGTAGGCCATGAGCTGGTCGTGACGGTTGAGCTGCTGGTCATGCGTGTCCCAGCCACCCAGGGTGATGTGGAGGATCTTCGCGCCGACACCGGAGATGACGAGCTCTGCGGCGAGCTGCAGGGCCGCGCCGAGCTGGTTCTTCGAGCTGTACACGAGGTTCGGGTTGTCGTTGTACTTCGCCTTCGGCACGTAGCGTTCGTGTGCGGTCCGCAGGCGGGCGACCGTGTCGCGGGCCGTGAAGACGGACTGATCGAAGAGCGCCCCGTAGATGCCCGGCGTTCCGTTGTAGATCGCGCCCATGACCCGATCCGCGTCGCTGCCGTTGAACTTGAACGAGTTCTCACCGTTGACGACGGAGAGCGTCGCCTCGAGGTCGCGGAGCGCGCCAGGGACCTCACTCGTCCCGCACGCGCAGCCGACGAGCGGGTGGCCCTGCGAGTCGTAGTTCTTCGCGATCGTCTTGCCGAGCCAGCCATCGATTTGCCTGCGGGTCGGGTCCGCCGTCTCCCAGACACGGATCGAGTCGAAGTGCGAGAGGGACGGCTTCGGGTAGCCGACGCCGTTCACGATCGCGACCTTGCCCTGGTCGTAGAGCCCCTTGACGCCGCGGAGGTTGCGGTTGATTCCGAGCGTGGTGTTCGCCAACGGGAGCGCTTGATCCATCGCGGCCGAGAGACGCGGGCGCATCGCGCGGAGCCGCGAGTCCTGGAGTGGCATGACCGTCTGCAGGCCGTCCGCGCCGCCCGCAAGCTGGATCATCACGAGCACCTTGTCGTTCGTGACGCCGTCCTTCTTCGCGCTGTAGACGGCGCGGGCGAAGACGTCGGGGACGGCGGCGTAGCCGGCAGCGAGCCCGGCAGCTCCCGCCGCGAACACGAGACCGTTCTTCATGAATTCCCGCCGGGAGATCCTGTTGATGCCTACCTCGTTCATCGCCGCACCCCTTACTTGAGGTTGAACTCGGGGCTCGCGAGAAGCGCGTACCAGCGGCCCCGTTCGTCCTTTGTGTTCGCGAGCTCGGTCGCGGTCCGCGGTCCGAGTACGCCGTCGAGGAATTTCGCCTCGGCTCCCGCGAATGCCGGCAACGTCCGCGTTTGGCCCAGCGCCGTACTGACGAAGTTCGCGCGCTGCAGCATCGTGTTCGACGAGATCCAGTACGCGTTGTCGCCCCAACCACCGACGCTCGGCGGGTCGAACAGGGTCTGTCCCAGGCCATTCGCGTTCGCGAGGATCGTTCGGGTGAGGGTCTGGGAGTTCAGCGCCTTCGCCACTGAGACCATGTACTCGGTCGGTGATTTCACGAGCACCCGATACGTGTCCGGCGCGGTGAACTCGGGACTGAGCAGCATCTCGCGAACGAGCGCGCGCGTGTCGTAGCCGGACCGCCGGTACGACGCCGCGAGGCGTGCCACCCACGGGGCGGAGGGAACGGGGGTCGCGAAGTACGTGAGGAGCTTCTGTGTGATGAACGTCGCGGGCGCGTCGCTCGTGAGGGCCCGATCGATGAGCTTTCGCGCGTCGAACGTGTTGGCAAGACCGAGGAAGATGAGTTGCCCGCTGAACGCGCGTGCCGGGTCGAAGACTCCGGTCTTCACCGGGTCGGGCTTCGGCGGGTTCGACGGCAACGGTTTCTTCTGCTTGGCAAGCGCGGCGAGACGCGCGTCGACCATCGCCTGGGTCTGCGGTTGGCGCCAGCCGGCGAGAGCCTTCGCGGCGGCCTTCACGTCGTCTTCGGTGTAGCTCCCGGCCCCCATCGCGAAGAGCTCGAGGAGCTCGCGCGCGAAGTTCTCATTCGGCGACTTGCCGGTGCTTGTCAAGAGGTCGAGGTAGCGGAGCATCGCCGGGTCGATCGTGACCTGGTAGAGCATGTCGTTGAGCTTTCCGAGGGACATGCGGCGCCACGTGAGGTTCTGCCAGTAGATGAACGGCGAGCCCAGACCGACCTTGCGGTAGTCGCTCGTGAAGTGGCCGTGCCAGAACAGCGTGAGCGCTTCGGCCAGCGGGGTCGGTGACTTCACCATCCAGTCGACCCACCACGTCTGCAGATCGCCGAGCTTCACTGCCGCCTGCGAGGTCGCGTTCTCGGCGGCGGGGAGAACGGGGGGCTCCACGAATGGTGTGTCGACAAGGCGCGCGACCGTCTTCTGGTAGCCCTCGCTCATCGCGCGGTCGAGCTCGGCCGCGCTCAGGGCGATGGTCATGCGACGGAGCAGATGCGCGACCTTCGCGCTTTCTTTGTCGAGTGGCGAGACCCAGTCGATCCCGGTCGCGAGATCCGGCACGGAGACCCCGGTCACGGGCTCGCGGAGCGCAACGGGCGCGCGCGTTGGCGCCGCGGTCGGCGCTGGCATCCCCGTCACGTCCGGTGTCGCCTCGGGCATGTCCATCGCGGTCATCGGATCCATGACGGAGGGGTCCATCACCGTGTCGTCCGGAGCCATCGCATCGGTCATCGGGTCCATGACCGCGACATCCAGAGCGTCGGCCACCCGGTGACCTCCGAGGTCGCGGAGTCCGAGGAGCCGCGATGCTGCGACGCCGCCGGCGGCCGCGAGTGCGGTCACCAACACCGTCCGGCGGGTCGGACCCGCCGACGGGGTGTTCTTCCCCACGAACCGACAACGAGGCCGGACGCCGAACGGTACAGCGGGACGAGACCCGGGTGTCGGTAGGGTGTCGCCGTGACAACTGTCTTTCTGTGTTGACACGCCGCCCGTGTCGCTCCGAACGGTTGGCGGTCCACACGACGATGGCTCGCTCGCCCGCCGATCGGAACCGACCTGTTGCGAAGTGCGCGAACATTTGCGGCAATGAGGGCCGGGGCTCTGCTCGTCATCGTCTCGTTCGCGCTCGGTGCCTGCGCCACGCCCGCCAGCTCCAGCCCGACGTTCACGGTCGCGGCTTCATCGACCGCGGCGGCGGGGACGCCGACCGGTGCGCCCTCCCCAACGAACGCGCGAGGAACCGCTCTCGTACCGCCGGTCGTCTCTCGTGCGCAGTACGGCGATATGGGCATTGCACTCGACATCCCCGATCGACCGGGCCAGGCGGCCGACGGCGTGGTCTGGCATGCCGACACGTTCAGACCCGACGCGGGTTACACGGCACGCGTCGCGTCGGCCCTCGGTCTGACGGGCCCCGGCGTCGTGGGCGAGATACCGGCCGGAGGCGCGCCTGGGTCAGACGGGCCGTGGCGGCTCTGGTTCGGCGCGAGGGTCCTCGCGATCAACGAGAGCAGCGGCGAGGTCTACTACTTCGATCCGAGTGCGACCGACGGTCCCCAGCCACCGGGTCCGGCGCGGCGCGATCCAACGGAAGCGCTTCGCTTGCTCCTGGGCTCGTTCGGATGGTCCGCCGACGTTTCAGCAAACCCCGACGGCCCGACTCGGTTCGTCGGTACTGAGGTGACTGTCCGCGCCAATCCGGTCATCTCGAGCAGCTGGCTCGAGCCCGGCTACCGCGAGACCGCCGTCCTCTTCCCCCGATACCAGGACTCGACGCGTCAGCCGGGTCCACACGTCTATGGACCGGACCACATGGCGCTTCTCACCGCGAAGAGCCGCCCCGCCGAGGTCATCCATCGACCGGTCGGCGCGCTGGTGGGTCGCGAGATCTATCCGATCACGACCTTCGCACAGGCTCGCACTGAGCTGCTCGCATCTCCGCTTCGGTATCTGCACTTCTTGTCGAATCCAACGGGCGAGCCTCTCACGCTCACCTTCGGGGAGGCGTACGTCGGCAGCACGTGGGCCGGGTTCTCCGGCGACGGGCTGACGCATCGCGGTCAACTGCTCATTCCCGTCTGGGTCTTCACGGCGACCGGAACGACCGCGAGCGGACTGCCCGTCGACGCGATCTTCATCGTCGATGCCGTCGTCCCCGAGTTGCGCGCGCAGGGTCTCGGCGGGACGGCCAACACGAGCGCTGACACTTTGGTTCGCTTGCAGCTCTCGACCCTGGGCGGCCAGAACAAGGAGCTCCTGACCGCGCGAGGCGCGGCACGATACTTCCTCGGTGCCGCGTGCGAGCCGACCATGACGACCCAGGAAGACAGTGCGACCGGGACAATGACCTGCGGCGGCCCGACCATCAGCTTCGCCATGCGCAGGGCATTTCCGGGCCTCGCGTCCTCGATCTGGTACCTCGCCGAGTCGCACAAGTAGCGGTTCTCGCGTGAGTGCACCACTCGCCCACCTCTTTCGGTACAACCGGTGGGCGAACCTGCTGCTGATCGACGCGTGCGGCGAGTTGACCGACGAGCAGTTGGATGCGCGCGGATCCGGCACCTCCGGATCCATACGAGAGTTGCTCATCCATGTCATGGGCGGACAGCAGACGTTCATCCTGCGTACGCAGGGCCGTCAGCACGAAGGTGAGCTCGCCCGCGGCAGCGCTTGGCCGGGGTTCGACGTGCTGCGAAACATCGCCGTAAGCACAAGCGACGAGCTCATACGGATCGCGGAGGCGATGGAGACCGATCCTGAGGTTCATCTCCCCTGGCGGGGCAAGGTCTATCGGTACCCGATGAGTTTCTTCCTGCTACACGCGCTGGAGCACGGCGTCGAGCACCGCACCGAGATCAAAGTGACCATGGCAGAACTCGGCGTCAAGCGCCCCGACCTCGACGCCTGGCCCTACAGCGAGGCAGCGGGTTACGGCAAGGAGATCCCGTGAGGTCTAGTTGCTCGCGATCTCCCAGTCGTTCGGCACGACGTGGACCCACGTCTGCCCTTGATCGAACAGGATCTTCTCGCCGGCTGAGTTCTTGAACGTGAACGCGTCGGTGTCGGTCGCACGCGACCACGTGGCTTCCTGACGGAGACCGTCGCGGAAGATCGTCGCCGAGCCCGTTCCCGTGAGTCGCATGTCGTGGGCATGCGAGCCTGCCGCGTCGACGATCTGCGGGACCTCCCAGATCTCGGTATGGACGATGACGACGTTCGCAGCGGCGATGGGCTGGTTGTTCGCGGCGTCGATGTCCCGCACCGACTTGCCGGCGTTGTTCTGGGATCGCGCGTATGTCCGCGTTTGCGGATCGTACTGGTACTTCACGAGCGAGATGTCCTCGCGGTACGGGATGGTCAGCTCGGTCGCCGCGACGCCACCGGTCATGCCGGCGATCGTGGAGACGTGGTCCGCGGCCGCGAGAAAGCCCCACGGCGGGATCTGCTGCGGGGTGTCGGCGCCGTGCGCTGCGATCGCCTGCCGCATCGCGGCCGCGCTCGTGAACATGTTGTACGGGCCCGGCCGGAACGTCACGCGGTAATACCCACTCGTGTAATCGGCCGAGAGGTCCACATACCTGCCGTTCGCCGCGTCACCTTGGATGAGCGGCATCTCGTAGGCCGACGTGCCCGAGTAGACGAGGGCACCGCGGACCATCGGCGTGAGCGATCGGTCCGCAAGACGCGCGCTGCGGATGTTCCCGATCGTCTGCGGGTCCTGGGAGTGGAAGACGACGGCGAGACGCGTGGCGAGGCCCTCGACGAGGATTTCGAAAACCATGTCGGCTTGGGTGATCCCGTAGTGCGGACGGGCGAGCGGGACGTTGTCGATCTTGACGAGGAGCGCTCGCTTGTCGACCGCGCCGAGCTTGAGCGGTTTTCCGGAGAGCGGCCAGCAATCCTTGCAGGGGGCATCCGGCGCGAGCGTCGGCTCGACCGTCGGCACGGGAGTGGCCGTCGCCGGCGCGGGACGACTCGATGTCTCTGGCGTCGCCGCGGGAGAGCTGCATGCGGCGACCAGGACCAGAACCGCGATGAGGACATGTGACCGCGCGACCAGTGCGCCCTTCCTCATTCGTCCCGACTGTAGCGCCCGGTGCATCGCACTTCTAGATGCGAGCGCATGTTCGCCTCCTTCGCGCCGGCGATGAGTCGCTTATGCGCTGAAGCGGCGTAGGCTCGCGATGAAACGGGGAGGTGCTGTGATGGCCGGATCGAACAAGGAGACCGTACGAAAGGTCCAGGCGGCGTGGAACGAGAATCGCCTCGACGACCTCGATCAGTACTTCGGTCCTGACTTCAAGGCGAACGCGAACGATCCAAGAGGAGGGCCAGGCCTCGCGGGCGCGAAGGCCGCTCACGGCTTGACGAACCAGGTCTTCTCCGAGCGCAAGGTTCAGATCCTCGAGTTGCTCGAGGACGGCGACAAGGTCTTTTTGCGCAATCGAGCGACGGGGAAACACAGTGGCGGAGCGCCCTGGATGGGCGCGCCGGCTGATGGGAAGGCGTACGACATCGAGTCATGGTCGATCTACCGCTTCCGTGACGGAAAGATCGTCGAGCATTGGGGACTCAACGACGCGATGCGCCTGATCATGCAGCTCGGGGGGCAGCTCCCCCAGCAACCGGTCGCGGCGGCCTCGCGCTAGGGAGCGACGCGCGTTCCTTACGGGGCGCGATACGAAAGCAGCTGGCTCACCCCGTCATATCCGAGACTCCGCAGCTCGTGATGGCGCGGCTTCGGGCCGCCCTTCGCCGCCGCGATCTCCTCGCGAAGCGCCGCGGCCATTGCGCGGGCGAATACGGCACCGCGCTCCGCCATCTGGTCGAGGCGGGGAAGCATGTCCGTCGCTTCGGCCCATTGTTGGCGAATCGCGTGCCCAAGGGCGACGTTTGTTTCCGTGAGATCCCAGACGCTCTCGCGTTCCCAGATGGCGGTCTCGGCTGCGTAGGCCCGGCGCACGTCGACCTCATTGATGGCCCACTTCGACATGACCGATGGCAGTAGCAGTGTGGCCGCCCGGGTCGGGGCCGCCTCAGGGAGGAGGCGTTTGGCGAACTGCTCTAGGTCGGATGGGGCCGATGCTCCGGTCATGATCTCGGCGACCGCCGCGTAACCCGCGAGGTTCGCGCCGGCGATGCACCAGCTCGAATCGGGATTGCGTTCGACGAGGGCCCGCAGTTCGGCACCCCATCTGACGACGCCCGGCCAATCGCCTCGACCCCACAGAACGCGCGCCTTGGAGGCGATCCCGTGCTGCCGCGTATGCGCGCTCTTCGTCTGACTGATCTCGAGCAGGCGATCGGCGTCGGCGTCGGCGCGTGCCAGGTCGCCGGTGTGGAAGTAGGCCTCGGAACGCCACATCAGCGCCTCGGGCTCGTTGAAAAGTGCGCCCGCCCGCGCGAGCTCGAAGGAGCGCTCCATCGCCATGAGAGCCTGTCCGAGATCCCGCGTTGTCGTGAAGTGGGCGACCGCGAGCCGCCAGAGCGCATCGCCGTATGGCCGCAGGTCTGGCGCGCTCTCGAGAAGAGCGGCGCATTCGTCCAGGACGGTGGCGTCGTTGTCGAAGACCGCTTGCTGGACGAGGAGGCGGAACAAGTTGGCCCGGTCGCCGCTCAGTCGTGCGGACCCGATCCCTTCGGCGATCAGGTTCTGGGTGTCTTGGAACTCCGGCCGGTGCTGGAAGTAGCCCCAATTGAAGGCCAGAAGGTCGAGCGTGTCGGCATAGAGAGCGAGCGGGGCCGTTTGCCCCGCCGTTTTGTACAGGCCGATGGCGCTCACTCGATGCTGCGCCGCTTCGTCGCCCTTGGCGTTTCGCGCGCAGGCGAGGCCGAAGGCCTCCTCGATTTGAGCGCGCTCGATCGGGTCCTTCGTGAGGCGGAGCGCGCGCCCGAAAGTTTCGACCATCCGGTCGTAGGCCAGTCGATCGCCGAGGCCCCGACCGGCCGCGAGGTGCGCGCGGACCGCCTCCAGGCGCATCGGCTCTCGTTCGGCTTCGCTCGCCCAGACCCACTCCGCGTCGGGCGACCCGAGCGCCTCCCACCAGTGATGGGCGAGCGCTTCGGCATTGTTCGCCTGGACGCCCTCTTGGGCGTATTGCGCGTGCAGCCTGAGCCGCCGGTCCACCGGCAGCCGGCCATAGGCGATGTCATGGACCAGGGCATGGTTGAAGCGGAACGTGCCGTTCACCGGATGCAGGTATCGCAGATGCGAAAGGCGCGCGAGGCTGCCGGCGACGACCGACGGATCGTGTTGCGAGAGCAAGGCCGCCCCCTGCATGTCGAAGGTCTCTCCGATCACTGCGGCTGTCTGAAGGAGCTCACGCTCTGCCGGTTCGAGCTCATCGAGACGTGCGCCGATCGCTGCCTGAACGGTGACCGGCACGGTCGTCTCCGGGGTGCCGCGGCTTCGGGCGAGCTCGACGATGAACAAGGGGTGCCCCTCAGCCCGGCCGACGTCAACGTCGCGACCGGCCGCGGCCTGCGCCAAAGCAGCGGCCGCCGGAGGACTGAGCGGAGGCAGCTCGAGTGTCAAACGATCCTCACTCGGCCGGAGGAGCGGCATTCCCGGGAACTCGGGGCGCGCCGTCCCCACGACCATCAGCCGGCTCTTCGATCCGCTCACCAGCCGGTCGAGGAGGCGGACTACTTCGCCTTCGGCCCAGTGGAGATCCTCGATGCAGATGACCACTGGCCGGCGCGCGGTGAGGCGGCTGAGATATTCGACCCACGCGCTCTGCATTTCGGTTCGCCGGTCCAGAGCGCTGAGCGCCATGAGACGCGGATCGGTGCGTATGCCTGCGCTGTGGGCGAGTGCCGGGGGCAGCCTGTCCGGATCGGTCCCCCGCAAGAGGTCGCGAAGCGGGGACGACCCCACCTCGGTGCCCGGACGGCAACGGGCCTCGAGCACCGTCGCCTCGGTCGCGACGGACCGACCAAACTCTTCGAGGATGCGGGTCTTCCCGATTCCGGGCGGGCCCACGAGCAAGACCAGTTTCGGGCGGCCCTCCCGAGCCGCGGCGAACGCCGAGCCCAAGGATTCGAGCTCGGTCTCTCTACCGATCAGGGGGAGGTCACCCTCCCGACTCTGGCTCAAACCGGTGAGTCGGAAGGCCGCGGTCTTCCCGAGACCCTTGAGCTGGAGTTCTCCGAGATCGTCGAACGTCGCGAGTCGTGCCGCCGCCGCATGACTCACCGGGCCGACGACCACGCTGTTCGGCTCCGCCTGCGTCATCAGACGAGCCGCGGTCGTGACGCAACCGCCGACGGCCATCCGCTGGCGTTGCGCGACCGCGTCGAGGTCGATGAGCGCCTCGCCGGTCTCGATGCCGATTCGGACATCGACGGGAGATCCGGACGTCGAAGCCCAGCGGACCGCGGCATCCGCCATCCGAAGCGCGCGGCCCACATCGTCAGAGTGGGCCGCAGGCGCGCCGAAGAGGACGAACACCTCATCCCCGATGTACTTCTCGATCGTTCCACCCTCGGTCAACGCGAGGCTGCTGATCTTCGCGAACGATTCCGAGAGCACCCTCTGCATGCGCTCGGGACCGAGGCTCTGCCCCAAGGCGGTCGAGCCCACGATGTCAACGAAGACGCAGGTGACCAGACGACGCTCGGATCGGCTCTCCAAATTCCCGTCCCCGGCGCGAATCGTACGCGTCTAGGTCGTTGTCGGCGGGGCCGGTATGCGCTTGCCGCGCACGTCCACCAGGGTGCGCTTCGTTGTCTGGACGATGCGGATCATGACCGTCGAGCACGCGGTGCACCGGAGGACGATGCCCGGCGCGTGCACGTAGGCGATCAGCCCGCCGATCGGATCAACCTGTCCGCAGCTCGCGCACTCGGCCAGGACGGTCGTCATGTCGTCGCCGTAGATCTCGGCGAGCGTTCCGGCGACGGCGTTGCCATCGAGCACCAGGTCCTCGTCCGTCGCGGTCATGGTCCGCTCGGTCCGAAGCGCTCGGTGCGGATCCGCTCGGCGGAGAAGCCCACGCGTTCGAGCCCGTCCGCCGCCACCTCGACGAGCGCGGTCGGGCCGCAGATGTATGCGAGGGCGCCGCGTCCGAGCGGCCCGCTCACCTCTTTGAGCATGGCGTCGTCGATCCGGCGCGTGTAGCCCTTCCAGCCCGCGGGCTGGCTCCGCGTGAGGGTGTACGAGATCGTGAGCCCATCCTTTCGCGCGAGCGTCTCGAGTTCCTGACCGTAGATGATCTGCTCGTTCGTGCGCGCGCTGTAGAGGAGCCGTGCGGGGTCTTTCACGCCTGCGACCGCGCGATGCCGAAGCATCGCCATGAGCGGCACGATCCCCGACCCGCCCGCGACGAGCAGCAGCGGGCCGTCGATCGACCGGTCCCACACGAAGTACCCGCCGATCGGCCCGCGCACCTCGAAGCGGTCGCCCACGACGACCGTGTCGTCGAGGTACGGCGAGACCTCGCCGTCGGCGATCCGCTCGACCGTGATGTCGATCTCTCCCGTGCGCTCCGGCTCGGAGGCGATCGAGTAGCTCCGCTGCGTGGAGTAGCCGTCCTCCGCGGTCAGACGCACGTCGTAGTGCTGCCCCGGCCGGTGCGGCGTCCAGCCCGGGAGGCTGAGCGTCAGGGTCTTGACCTCGGGGGTCTCGGTTCGCACGGCTTTGACGGTCGCGGTCTGCCACACCAACGGACGCTTCATCGGCTAGTCGTCCGTATACCGCTCTTCTTTCCACGGGTCGCCGTGGTTGTTGTATCCGAGCGATTCCCAGAAGCCCGGCTGGTCGCGCTCCATCAGGCGCAGCCCGCGCACCCATTTCGCGCTCTTCCAGAAATAAAGGTGCGGCACGACGAGCCGCGCCGGTCCGCCGTGTTCGGGCGCAAGCGGCTTGCCGTCGTACTCGTACGCCACGAACGCCTGGCCGTTGATGAGCTCCGGGAGCGGCACGTTGGTCGTGTACCCGCCGTCGGAGAAGGCGGTCACGAAGGCGGCGCGCGGATCGAGCTCGACCTGTTCGAGAAGGGTGTCGACGCTCACGCCCCGCCAGCGCGTGTCGAGCTTCGTCCACTTCGTCACGCAGGAGATGTCCTTGACGAAGTCCTGCGCAGGTAGCTGCTGGAAGTCGGCCCAGCTCCACGACGCCGGTTCCTTCACGACCCCCTCAATCTTGAACGACCACGACGCAAGCGGCGTTCGCGGTGTGGGACCGGCGGAGAGCACCGGGAAGTCCTTCACGACGTGCTGACCGGGGGGAATCCGACCCGTCTGCGCCGAGCTCGCTGGCTCACGGCGGCCGACGAACCCGCGGGTGACAAATCGGTCCGGCACGGAACGGAAGCGTAGTGCGAGTGCCCCCATCATGTGTGCGATGCCCGTGCGACTAAGGGCGAAGCACCCCGGCACACGCCGTCTCGTGGCGATGACCCGCCGGCTGCTCGACGAATCGAAGCTCTCCGCGATCGCGACGGTGTCCGCCGGCGCGCAGGCGCACGTCAACACGGCGTACTTCGCGTGGGGACCGGCGTTCGAGATCGTATGGCTGTCGGCACCGGAGGCGCGCCACTCGCGGAATATCCGCGCGAACCCGTCGGCCGCCCTGGCCGTCTACCGATCCACCCAGAACTGGGGCGACAGTGACCACGGGATCCAGCTCTTCGGGACGGCGCGGGAGCTTCGCGGCCGCGACGCCGTGGTCGCCGAGCGGCTTTACGCGGCGCGCTTCAAGGCCTACGAGGCTGACCTCGATGCTTACCGCTTCTACCGCTTTCGGCCGCGACGGATAAAGCTGTTCGACGAGCATGCCCTGGGCGGAGCAACCTTTGTGACCGTCGCGGTTGGTGCCGGCGGACGGTTGCGTTGGGTGCGGACGGAGTCGTACGTGTAGCTTGCCGCGAGCGCATGAGGAGACGGAAGTGACGACCGCTATCCAAACCAAAGGCCTCACCAAGGACTACGGCTCAGGACACGGCATCTTCGACCTCGACCTCGCCGTCGAAGAGGGCGAGGTCTTTGGGTACCTCGGGCCGAACGGCGCGGGGAAGACCACGACCATCAAGCTCCTCATGAGCCTTATCCACGCGACGCGTGGCTCCGCCACGATCCTCGGGCTTGACGCAGACCGGGACGCCGTGCCGCTGAAGCGCAAGATCGGTTACGTCCCGGGCGAGCTCCCGCAGTTCGGCGGCTGGCGCGGCTCCGAGATCGTGGCGTACGTCGCCGGTCTCCGCGGCGACATGACCGACGGCGACATCGAGGCC
>VBEY01000197.1 GCA_005889295.1 Chloroflexota bacterium
GATCGGCAGGGATAGCAATGGACCGCGCTTCGGCCGTGACCCCGAGGAGCGGGAGAAGCACCACGCCCGCCACGGCAAGGACTGCCGTGCCGCGCAGCGCCGCGAAGCGCCGTGATTTCTCGTTCCCCACCGCTCCGATATCGAACGGCCGCCAGAAACGTCACACCGCTGGCCTGATACGGCCCTGATTCGCGGCTACGTGCGCGCGGGCCTCCAGAGATCGATCTCCGGAAGGCCGTGCGCGCCGAGGATCTGCGAGATCTCGCCGGAGTGATAGGCGTCGTGCGTGAGGAGCCGCATGAGCACCGACTGCCTCGTGTGGATCTGCGGCTTGCCGCCGATCTCGCGCGAGAACTCGTCCTTGAGCATGGCCGGCGTCCAGCGCTCGAGACATCCCTCGACGATCTTCCACGAGGACTCGAGCGCGCCGACGAGCTCCGCTGAACCGCGCGGCGTGCTCTCGTCGTCCTCCCAGCCGACACCGCTCATCGGGTCGGTGAACGGCGTCGTCTCCGCGCCGCTCTCCTTGAATACGCCACAGAGCCAATAGACGCGCGCGCCCGCGGTGTGCGCGGCGATCGCCCAGATCGGCCATTTGTCCGGCGCGGCGCGGACCTCCAGCTGTTCGTTCGATAGCGAACGGATCGCGTCGACGAGGCGCGTGTTGTAGGTCCGCCATCCGCCATAGAAAGGAGTGAGCCCGACGCTCATCGCCGAATCATGAGACTCTGGAAACCGATGCGCGCACTCCTCGTCTTCGTTCTGGTCCTGGCGGCGTGCTCAAACCAGCCGGCGGCAACGTCGCCGACCCCGCCGACAACATCTCCGACGCCGACGCCGACCCCGCCGACGACATCTCAGACGCCGTCCGCGACACCGTCGCCGTCTCCGATCACGTTGCCGTCGATCGCGCAGCTCAGCGCGCCGTCCGGAACGGTTGTCTGGGCGCTCGTCGCGGGAACCCGCCTCTTCCGTTCGTCCGACCGCGGCGACACGTGGACCGAGGGTTCACTCCCGGCGGGCGTCCTGAACGCCGAGGTTTCGTTCGCCGACGACACGAACGGCCTGCTCCTGAGCGCGCCCTCCGCCGCGCCGGACTGCCAGTCGCAAACCGTCTCGCTGTTCAAGACGACGGACGGGACCAAGTCGTGGCAGAAACTCGCTGCGAGCGGCATCACCAATGATTTCTGCAAGCGCTTCCCAGCATCGGTCGATGCGACCCACGCGTACTTGGCCGCAAACAAACCGGGCACCAATGCGGTGATCTACCGCACCGCCGACGGCGGCGCGAGCTGGACAGCTTCGGCGCCCCTGCCAATTCCGCCGAGCCTCGCGAACCAGCAGACGTCCATCTCCGTCACAGGCCGCCCACGGGCGTTCGGATCGGTCGTCCTGGTTGACGGCGCTGGCGGCCAGCAGACGAAAGCCATTTTCCGGTCGACGGATGGCGGCGCGACGTTCTCGTACGCATCGACGGCCCCAAGCTTCTCTCCCGTCGCATATGTCACCGCCACGCGGTGGTTGCTGATCGGGCCGCCTGGCCAATCGATGGAGACGACCGACGGCGGCGTGAGCTGGCACGCGTTCACGACCGACTACTCGCAGGGCGCAGGGATCTCGCCGGACATCGTTTTCGGTGACGCGAGCGTCGGCTACGCGACGGTGCGCGGCGCCATTCAGCGAACGACCGACGGCGGAGCGCACTGGACGACGATCAAAACGCCCGGGACGGGATAGCCGCTAGGAGCGGGCGCGCTCTCCTTCGACCTTGCCTTCAACCTTGCCGCCCGGGTGGACCGTCCAGTCGCGCTCGTCGAAGTCTTTCGCGCAGAACGGGCAGATGTTCCACTCGGGTCGGATGAGCTTGCCGCAGTTCGGGCAGACCCTCTTGAGCCGCGTGCGGCAGGTCGGGCACAGGATGAACTCCTCCTGCACGCGTTCCTTGCAGGTCGGACAGACGACACGTTGCTCCGCCTCGGCGAGAAGACTCTCTTCGGCGAGCTGACGCTCGTAGGCCTCGCCGAGCGTTTCCTTGGGACGAACGATGAGATAGAGGAAGAGGCCAAAGATGTTGAGGACGACCACCATGAGGCCCGCGAGGTACGGCAGGAGCTGGTTCTCGGTGCGCTGTTGAGCGTCGCGCACGGTCCAGAACACCATCGCCAGGTAGATCGCGAGGATGTACAGACCCGCCAGCCGCACCGACAGCTGGATGAGCGGGTTGCTGACAATCGATGTCCAGAGCTGACTGAGATCAGGCATTTAGCACGGCTCCTATGCGTACCGTGTCACGACGGACCCGGTCCCGCCAATAATCAAGTAGGTCTCTAAGCGTCTGGTCGAAGGGTATCTTCGGCTCCCAGTCCGTGGCCCGCTGGAACTTGGAGGCGTCGGCCCACAGGATCGGGACGTCCGACGGCCGGAGCCGTGCCGGGTCTTCCTGAGACCGAATTTTCACCTGTGAGTTCGCGAGCTGCATCGAGAGCATCTCGCCGATGGCCCAGGTTCGGCCGCGGCCGACGTTGTAGACCTCGCCGGGCTCGCCCCGCTCGAGCGCGAGCCAGTACGCGCGGACCATGTCGCGGACATCGGTCCAGTCGCGCTTGCTCGTGAGATCCCCGTGGTAGATCACCGGCTCGTGCTGTCCCGCCTCAATCAACGCGATCTGGCGCGCGATGGTGCTCGTAACGAAGTGGGTTCCTCGGCGCGGGCCGGTGTGGTTGAACCCCCGCGTGACCACCAGGTGCAGGCCGTACGACTTGAAGTACTGATAAGCGAGCTTGTCCTGAGCGACCTTGCTCACCGCGTACGGCGAGAGCGGACGGAGCGGGTTCGTTTCCTTCATCGGGACTTCGTCGGGGTAGACCATGCCGTACTCCTCGGACGAGCCGGCGATGTGCATGCGGATCGTGGTGTCGTGCCGGCGGATCGCCTCGAGGACGTTGAGCTGCGCTTCGATGTTGATGCGCATCGTCGCTGAGGGCTCATCGAACGACGACTGGACGAACGACTGAGCCGCGAGGTGAAAGATGCGATCCGGCCGCGTCGCGGCGACCAGCTTCTCGGTCGCGCCCGCGTCGGTGAGCTCGCAGTGCAGGAGCGTGACGCGACCCATGCGCGCCTGGTCGGCCTGACCGGCGCCTGATGAGTAGCGGCCTTCGATTAC
>VBEY01000063.1 GCA_005889295.1 Chloroflexota bacterium
GCTACGGCGGATTCAACATCTCGCGCACGCCCGTCTACTCAGCCGGCGCCGCGGCGTGGGTCGAGGCGGGTGGGATCTTCGCTCTACCGAACCTGCGGGGCGGCGGCGAGTACGGGGAGACCTGGCATCGCGCCGGAATGCTTGGGAACAAGCAGAACGTGTTCGATGACTTCTACGCCGCGGCTGAGTACCTGGCCTACGCGGGGTGGACGACGAAGGAGCATCTCGCGATCGCCGGTGGCTCGAACGGCGGCCTCCTTGTCGGCGCTGCGCTGACGCAGCGGCCGGAGCTGTTCGCCGCCGCGTACTGTGCCGTGCCGCTGCTCGACATGCTGCGCTACCAGAACTTCCGCATCGCGCGCTTCTGGATCGCCGAATACGGCTCGGCGGAGGATCCCGAGCAGGCGCGGTGGCTTCGGAAGTACTCGCCGTATCACAACGTGCGGGCGGGAGTGCGCTATCCGCCGGTGCTCTTCACGACGGCGGAGGGCGATAGCCGCGTCGATCCGATGCACGCGCGAAAGATGGCGGCGCTGCTGCAAGCGCAAAGCGAGGACCCCGAGTCCGTTGTCCTCTTGAGGGTGGATCGCGATGCCGGCCACGGAATAGGAAAGCCGCTCGACAAGCAGGTGGACGATTTCGCCGACGAATACGCGTTCCTCGCCTGGCGGACCGGTCTGCGCTTGAACGGAACGGGTATGCTCGGACCCGGGTGAACATCCTCAGATTCCTTCGCGACCAGGCGAAGGATTACAAGTGCAGCGTCTGCGGGGCCAACCACTCCGGCTCCGACATCCGCGTGCTCGGCAAGCTCGAATCAGCGTGGATCGTGCGTGTCACCTGCGCGAAATGCCAGACCGCGTTCAAGCTCCTCGTCGTCGTCGATGAGCAGCGCGCGGCGGTGAGCCCGGTCAAGGAAGAGCCCGAACGGCCGCGCCGGCCGGCGGTCAGTGCCGACGAAGTGATCGATGCGCACGAGTTCCTCGAGACGTACCAGGGCGACGTGCGCACGCTTTTCGCCAGGCGTGACAAGGTGAAGACCGAGCCCGACCGCTCCTAATGGCGAAGAACGCGCTCGTCACCGGCTGGGGTTTCTATGCGCCTTCGCGCGTCATGACCAACGCCGAGCTCGAGCGGATCGTCGACACCTCCGACGAATGGATCACCAGCCGGACCGGCATCAAGGAGCGACGCATCGCGTCGGATGAGGAAACGACGTCGTTCATGTCGGTACGTGCGGGGCGCGCCGCGCTCGAGAAGGCGCATCTCCGCCCGCAGGACGTGCAGCTGGTGATCGTCGGAACATGCTCGCCGGACTACCTCTTTCCGGCGACCGCCTGCCTCGTGCAGACGGAGCTCGGCGCGACCCGAGCCGGCGCGTTCGACGTGGAGGCCGCGTGTACGAGCTTCATCACCGCGCTCGCCATCGCGCGGGGGATGATCGTCTCGGGCGCGGTCCAGAACGCCCTCGTCATCGGTGCGGAGCGGCTGTCGCGCCTCCTCAACTGGAAGGACCGCACCACCTGCGTGCTCTTCGGCGACGGCGCCGGCGCCGCGGTGCTCGAGGCCTCGAACGCGTCGGTCGGTATCGAGTCGACGGTGCTGCACGGCGACGGCTCGAAGGGCGAGATGCTGATGGTCCAGGCCGGTGGTTCCAAGCGCCCGGCGTCGGCCGAGACGATCGAGCGCGGCCAGCATTTCATCACGATGGCCGGCGGCGAAGTCTTCAAGCTCGCCGTGAAGTCGATGGCCGACGCCGCGGAGGAAGCGATCGCCGAGGCTGGACTGACGCTCGACGACATCGACATCCTCATCCCGCATCAGGCCAACGTGCGGATCATCGACGGTGTCGCGAAACGCCTGCGTTTCCCACCGGAGAAGGTGTTCATCAACATCCAGCGCTACGGCAACACCTCGGCGGCCTCGATCCCGATCGCGATCTGCGAAGCCGAAGCAACCGGACGGTTACGGAGAGGCGACAAGGTCCTGCTCGTCGCCTTCGGTGGAGGCTTCACCTGGGGCGCCGCGGTCTTGGAATGGTTCGGAGCTCATGACGGAGTCCGCCCGCTCTCGCCACTCGAGCGCGCAGGACGAGCCCTCGAGGATGTCGTCGAGAGGGTTCGCCCGATCTAGCACGACGCCGGGGGCACCCCGCCCAGAGCCCTAGCCCGACGAAACCCGAATCAAGCGCACGACCGGGATGATCCGATCTGTCTTCTCCTGATACCCGGCGTAGCCGGGCGCGAGCGCGACGATCCGACTCCAGGCTTCATCGCGTTCGGATCCGCGCAGCGATTCGGCGCGGACCTTCCACCGCTGATGACCGAGTTCGATCCATACGCGGTCGGGGTTGCGCGCCAGGTTGTGGAGCCAGTCCGGATGTCTTGGCGCGCCGGCGAGGGAAGCGACGATGAGCCAGGAGTCCTTGCGCTCGCGGTCCGGGAACCAGCAGACCACTGCGCGGCGCTTCGCCCCGCTCCGCGCGCCAATCGTCTCGAGCTGGAGCACCGGGCGGCCCTGGACGCGCATGCGGTCGCCCAGCAGGCCGAACGCCACATTGCTCAATGCGACGAAGATCGCCTTAAGCGGAGCAGGTGGTGGGAACCGCGCGCCCCTGGTCCCGCGAGGGGCGACCTCGACCGACATCTCTCCTCCCGAACAGCGGGTCGTGGTCAGTTTGGGCCCCCGCACCTATTGACAGCGGCTCGCTTGGGTGTAACTTCCCGTCGCGTGGTGAGTAGTGGGGGACGGTGGGGAACCGTCCTCCGGGTACGGAAGGGATCTTGGAAGGCTATTTCGCAGGCGAATTCGCCCACTCGCTGGACGAGAAGGGTCGGCTCGCTATCCCGGCCAAGTTCCGAGGCCGCTTCAAAGAAGGAGCGGTCGTGACACGGTGGATAGGCGAATGCCTAGCCGTCTTTCCGGCCGACCAATGGGACGACCTCAACTCCGAGATCGCCAAGCGACCACGCACCGACCCCGCTGTGTCGCGCTTCCGCCACTTCATCCTGGCCGGCGCCCATGAAGCGGACCCGGACGGGCAGGGGCGCGTCGTCATCCCGGCGCACCTCCGCGAGTACGCCTCCCTCGGGAACGAAGCCGTCGTCATCGGGAACTCCGACCATCTCGAGGTCTGGGAGCCCGGACGCTGGCGCGCAGAGCTCGCGCGCGTCCAGAGCGGTGTCGAGAACGATCTCCGGGACCTCGGGATCTAACGATGGGATCGAGAGGGTTCATGAGCCGGTTCTCGTGGCCGAAGTACTTGCCCACCTCGATCCCCGCGACGGCGGCCGGTATCTGGATGGGACGGTCGGTGGGGGCGGGCACGCCGCCGCCATCCTGGACGCCAGCGCTCCGAGCGGTCGGCTCCTCGGGCTCGACCGCGATCCCGCAGCGCTCGCGATCGCCGCGCGAGAGCTCGCGCGCTTCGGCGATCGGGCGGTACTCGCGCGAGCGAACTTCGCGTTTCTCGACGACGTGGCCGGCAAGCACGGCTTCGCTCCGGTCGACGGCTGCCTCCTGGATCTCGGCCTCTCGTCGATCCAGCTTGCCGACGAAGACCGGGGTTTCAGCTTCCGCTCGCCAGGCCCGCTGGATATGCGTGCCGACCCGGACCTTCGCGACACGGCGGCCGACCTCGTGAACACCTGGAGCGAAAAGGACCTTCGACGTGTCTTCGCCGAGTACGGCGAAGAGCCGGAGGCGGCGCGCGTCGCGGGAGCGATCGTCCGTCGCCGCGTGAAAGCGCCGTTCGAGGCGGCCGACGACCTCGGCCGTTTCGTCGCCGGCGTGAAGACGCGGAGGCCTCGCGGCATCGACCCCGCGACGCGCGTTTTCCAGGCCCTTCGCATCGCGGTCAACGACGAGCTCGCGAACCTCGAGCGCGCACTGGCTGCGGCGATGCGTGTCGTCCGTCCCGGTAGTCGGATCGCGGTCATCTCGTTCCATTCGCTCGAGGATCGCATCGTCAAACACTTCTTCGCGCGTGAATCGCGCGACTGCATCTGTCCTCCCCACCTCCCCACCTGCGTCTGCGGGCACCGCGCGGGCTTGCGTGTCGTTACCCGGCGGCCGCTACGTGCGGCCTCGGCGGAGGTAGACCGCAACCCGCGCGCCCGCAGCGCGGCCCTTCGCGTCTCAGAGCGCCTGCCTTGACCTTCGCGCAGGCCGTGCGCGCGCCGCAAGCGCGGCGAGCGCAGCACCGTCTCCATCGGCACGCCGTGCCGCATCGTCGCGGGGCGTCACGGCAGACCGCGCGGCTTCGGGGCGCGAGCTGGGAAATCCGCTCGTTCCTCGTCGCGAGCGGCGTGATCGTCGCGTGCTTCCTCCTCGTCCTGCTGTACCTCGCGCAGGCGACGGCGGTCTCGGCGGCGGGCTACGAAGCGCAACGCCTCGCGGCACAGCGCGACGAGGTCCGGCGGCAGAACGCGCTCCTCGCCATTGAGAGCGCTCGCCTCGACTCACCGGCGCGCGTCGAAACGGAAGCGCAGCGGCTCGGCCTGGTTCGCGCAGCGACGATCCGCGTCGTCGGTCCGGAGGCCGTCGCGGCCACACGCTAGCCGGCGGGGTGTCGGCGGGGAGCGGGCACCAGCCACGAGGCGCGGCGGAGGTGAAGGATGACGGCGACGGTCTCGCACACGCGTCTTCGCGTTCTCTTCGCGCTCTTCGCCAGCGCGTCGCTCCTTCTCTCGACGCGGCTCGCCTACTGGCAGACCGTCGGACGCGCCGATCTTCTAAGCCGAGCGACCGACCAGGTCCATAGCGATCTCGCCGTCGCCGCGCAGCGGGGCGTCATCCGCGACCGAAGCGGCGCGGTGCTTGCGACCACCGTGGACCTACGCTCGCTGTACGCGATCCCGGCGCAGATGAAAGACGACGCCGGCAACGAAACGCGATCCGCGGTCGCGGTCGCGCTCGCTCCGATACTCCGCGAGAAAGTCGAGGTTCTCCGCGCTGCGTTCGACAGCGGCGCGGAATGGCTCTTTGTCCGGCGCCGCCTTCCGGAGGAGACGGCGGCACGGATCGCCGCGCTGCACCTGGCCGGTCTCGGTTTCGAGATGGAGCCGAAGCGCCTGTACCCGAACGGAGCGGTCGGCGCGCAGGTCCTCGGCTTCGTGAACGACGACGGGCTCGGGCAGTACGGCGTCGAAGGCCGCTACGACGACGCGCTCGCCGGTACGCCGGGGCGGCTTGCTGTGGCGCGCGACCCGGCGAACCGCGAGCTCGCGCTCGGCCTGCGGACGGCCGTGCCCGCGAAGAACGGCGACGAGCTCTGGCTCACGATCGACCTCGCCGTCCAGAACGCGGTCGAGCGAGAGCTCGCCGCGGTCGTGGACCGTGAGAAAGCCGCTGGCGGCGCCGTCGTGGTCCTCGACCCGAAGGACGGCGCGGTCATCGCCATCGCGTCGTCGCCCACGTACGACCCCGCACGCGTCGGAACGGCGAATGCGGAGGCGCTCCGCAACCGCGCGATCTCATGGACGTACGAGCCGGGATCGACGATGAAGGCAATCACCATCGCGGCCGCACTCGACAGGGGCGTGGTCACACCGAGCACGAGCTACCAGGACGTTGGCTACGCCGTGATCGGCGGTCGCACGCTCTGCAACGCGCAGTGCAAGGTCTACGGGCCGACGACGGTCACCCAGATCCTCGCGCGCTCGCAGAACGCCGGGGCCGTATTCGTGGCCGGCAAGCTCGGCGCTTCGGACCTGAACTCGTATCTGCAGGCGTTCGGCTTCGGTCAGCGTACCGGCGTCGACCTGGCCGCTGAGACCGGGGGCATCGTGCGACCGCTCGCAGAGTGGTATCCCGTCGACCTCGGCACCATCAGCTTCGGACAGGGCCTTTCGATCACCCCGCTGCAGCTTGCCGCGGCGTACGCTGCCATTGCCAACGGCGGAACTCTCTATCGGCCATATGTCGTGACAGGCCGGCGCGCTGCGGACGGGGAGCACCGCACCGCGCCGGTCCCAGTCCGCCGGGTGATCTCGGAAGAGACCGGGGCGACGCTTCGCACGATGCTGACGACGACGGTCGATAACGGCATCGCCAACGCGGCGGCGCTCAAGGGTTACAGCGTCGCCGGAAAGACGGGCACGGCGCAGATCCCGAGCGACGAAGGGCGCTATGTCGACGACGCGTACATATCGTCGTTTGCGGGCTTCGTCCCCGCAAGCGACCCGCGCATGGTGGTCGTAGTGGTTCTCGAAAAACCGCAGTCGAAGCTTCTCGGCACGGTCCCCGCGATGAACACGTTCAAGGCGATCGCGACCGACGCGCTGCGCTATGGGCGCGTTCAGCCGGATCGGCCCTGACGCTCGGTACCATTCGACGAACGTGTTCACCCTCGACCAGATGCTTCGCGCGACGGGTGGACGGGTCATCCACGGCGTCCCGAACGGGGACGAGCGGTTCGTCGGCGGTGCGTTCGACTCGCGCATCGCCGAACCGGGCAGCGTCTTCTTCGCCCTGCGCGATCGTCGTGACGGCCACGAATTCGTGGCGGACGCGTTCGCGCACGGCGCCCGCGCGGCCGTCGTGGAGCGCCCCGTCGGTGACCTGCCGGACGGCGCCCTCGTCGTGGAGGTCGCCGATACCCAGCACGCCCTCCGGCGTCTTGCCGAGGCCTTGCGCGACGCGTACCCGATCCCGGCCGTTGGCATCACGGGCAATGTGGGCAAGACCACGACGAAGGAGGCGACCGCCGCCGCCCTCGGCGCGCGTTACCGCGTCCTGCGGACAGTTTCCTCATTCAACAACGAGATCGGCGTGCCGCTCACCTTCCTCGGGATCGAGCCGAGTCACGAGGTCGCCGTGATCGAGATGGGCTTCTACGTTCCGGGCGAGATCGCGGACCTCTGCCGGCTGGTGCGCCCCCTGGTCGGCATCATCACGCGCATCCCTGACGTCCCGGTCCACTACTCAAGGACGCCGAGCGTGGATGCGATCGCCATGGGAAAGTCCGAGCTCATCGAGGCCCTGCCCGCCGACGGCGTCGCGCTCCTCAATGCGGATGACGCGCGGGTTCGAGCGCTCGCGTCGCGGACCAAAGCTCGCGTCGTGCTCTTCGGCGAGGCCGTGGATGCGCACCTCCGAGCAACCGAGGTGAGCGCTCGAGGCATCGAAGGTTTGCGCTTTGTCGCGAGGGACGGTGCGAACAGCGTGGAGGTGCGGCTTCCCTTGCCGGGGCGGCATCTCGTCGCGTCGGCGCTGGCCGCGCTCGGGGCGGCGATCGCTCTCGGGGTTCCCATCGACGAGGCGGCGACCGCCCTGTCGACGATGGATGCGCCGGCGCACCGCATGAACGTCCGTCGCACCGCGGACCTCGTGCTCATCGACGACTCCTACAACGCGAGCCCGGCCGCGGTCATGGCGGCACTCGCCGTACTTGGATCCGTGCCGACGCGTCGCGTCGCGGTCATCGGCGACATGCTCGAGCTCGGGACCCTTTCCGCGGACGCGCATGAAGCGGCCGGCCGCGAAGCCGCCAAACAAACGGACGTGCTCGTCGGCGTCGGCGAGCTGGCGCGGACCATCACGCGGTCCGCGCGGGCCGCCGGCCTTCGCGAAACACACGAGGTGGCCGACGGTGCCGAGGCCCTCATTCTCCTGCGGCGGATCCTGCGACGAGGTGACACGGTCCTCGTGAAGGGTTCGCACTCGCTCGCGCTCGACCAGCTCGCCGATGCTCTTGTGCAGCCGGCGGCGAAGGCCTGATATGGCGACCGCGATCCTCGCCCTCGGCGTGATGCTCTCGGCGTTCCTCCTCGGGCTCATCTTCGGCGGGCCGTACATCCGACTTTTACGGCGATTCGGCATCGGCCAGAACATCCGGCGGGAGGGACCGAGCCGGGACTTCGCGAAGCAGGGCATACCGACCATGGGAGGCGCGCTGTTCATCATCGTCGTTGCGGTCCTGTGGGCGTTCGTGTGGTTCCTGTTGCCGCAGACCGAGCGCGACAGCTACATCCCGCAGACCATCGTGCCCATCGGCGCGCTCGTCGGCGTTGGCGCTCTCGGCGCGATCGACGACTTCGTAAACGTCAAGTACGGCTTCGGGATCCGGGGCCGCCACAAGCTCGTCTGGCAGACGATCGTGGCGGTCGCCGCCGCGATCTACATACAGAAGCACTTCGCGGTCAACGGCATCTTCGTTCCGCTCGTGGGCGAGTGGGTCGTCGGTGCGGTCGTGTTCGGGATCATCGCCGTCGTCGCGATCGTCGGGACATCGAACGGCGTGAACCTCACCGACGGCATGGACGGCCTCGCCGGCGGCACGAGCGTGTTTGCGTTCCTCGCGTTCGCCTTCATCGCGGCGGCCGTCCATTACGACTGGCTCGTGGTGTTCTGCGCGGCGATGGTGGGGGCGCTCCTCGCGTTTCTCTGGTTCAACGTGCACCCTGCCGAGGTCATCATGGGCGACACCGGAGCGCTCGCGATCGGAGCCACGCTCGCGTGCTGCGCTCTGACGACCGGTTTCGTTCTCCTTCTGCCTGTGGCTGGGGTCATCTTCGTCGCCGAGACGGGCTCGGTGATCCTCCAGGTCGGCAGCTACAAGCTCCGTGGCAAGCGCATCTTCCGGATGGCGCCGCTCCACAATCAGTTCGAGTGGCCCGAGGTGAAGGTCACGATCCGTTTCTGGCTCATCGGGGCGCTCGCCGGGATCGTCGCTGCGATCCTCGCGTTCGCCACGCCGATGCGATGAGCGTGATCACCTCGACGTGGGTCGAGCGCGATGGTCTCCTCCGGTCGCCTCTCCTCGAGCGGCACCGCGTTCTCGCGGGGTTCACGACGCGGGCGCAGGGGAGCATGGCCGGATCGGTATTCCCCGTCGATGAGCAAGCGCGCAATCGCGAGAAGTTCGCGCATGGACTTGGGTTCGAAGCGGTCGCCCGCGTTAGACAGGTGCACGGGAACGGCGTGGTGCGCCTCGACAGCGCCATCGAGCCGTGGCCCGAGGGCGACGCGCTCTGGACCGATCGCGCCGGCGTGCTTCTGGGCATCGCGGCGGCCGACTGTGTCCCGATCCTTGTCGTCGACCCGGTGTCCGGGCGCATCGGCGCGGCACACGCGGGCTGGCAGGGCACGCGCCTCCGCGTCGCGCAGGCTCTCGTCCGCGCGCTTGTCGGCGCGGGGTCCCGTGCGTCCTCGATCGTCG
The DNA here is from genome assembly GCA_005889295.1 of Chloroflexota bacterium. Lineage (GTDB taxonomy): Bacteria > Chloroflexota > Limnocylindria > P2-11E > P2-11E > 3-1-20CM-2-70-9. The sequence goes on from VBEY01000063.1 coordinate 9,161, forward strand.
CGTCCATCGGTCCCTCGATCGGCCCGTGCTGCTACACGATCGACGGAGCGCGTGCCGATCTGGTTCGCGCGAGCGGTCAGAGCGCCTACTTGCGCGAAGTTTCTACTGGCGCGACCGCGTTCGACCTCTGGTCGGCCAACGTCGCCCAGCTGCGCGACCTGGGCGTCGAATCGATCGAGGTGTCGCGGATCTGCACGCTGAGCGGCGGGCACGACCTGTGGTCGTACCGGGGGCGCGACGCCGACGGACGGTACGGCACGCAGCTCGGCTTCATCGGGCGACAGGGATGACGGTCACCTTCGATCCCGAGGTCACGGCCGAGGAGTTCCGCGGCCGGCGCGTGACGATCATCGGACTCGGCAAAGGCCGAACCACCGCGGGCCTCGCGCGATTTCTTGTCGGCAAGGGCGCGATCGTGACCGTCACAGACCCGAAGCCGGCCGAGGAGCTCGTCGACGGGATCGCCCGGCTCGGCGACACGCGGGTCGATCTCATCCTGGGCCCGTCGAGCGACGACAAGGCGCTCGCCGACCCCGATTTCGTTTTTGTCATCCCGGGCATCCGCCCGCGGTCTCCCACGATCCTCCGCGCGCTCACCCGCGGCGTTCCCGTCCTTACGGAGATGGCGCTCTTCTTCCGTCTGTCGCCCGCGACGATCGTCGGCATCACCGGCACGAAGGGAAAAACGACCACGACGACGCTCGTCGAGCGCGTCCTGTCGCTCGGGCGGCGGCGCGTCCTTGTCGGGGGCAACATCGGCACGGCGGTCATCCAGGAGGTCGACAGTCTCGGCCCCGACGACATCGTCGTCCTCGAGCTCTCGAGCTTCCAGCTCGAGACACTCGGGCGGAGCCCGCACGTCGCGGTCGTCACGAACGTCCTCGAGGATCATCTCGACCACCACGGCACGCGCGACGCGTATATCGCGGCCAAGCGAAACATCGTCGCCTGGCAGGGTCCTCGCGACATCGCCGTTCTGAACCTGGACGACCCGGCGACGGTCACGCTGCACACCGGCGCCGCCTCCGAGGTGCGCGGCTTCTCCCTGTCATTCCGACCGAAGCGGGGCGCGCATCTCGATGCGAACGGCGACCTCGTCCTCGTGTCGGGCGATCGCCGCGCCCTCCTCTGCAAAGCCAGCGACCTCCGGGTGCCGGGGCGACACAACATCGCCAACGCGCTCGCCGCGTCGATCGTGGGTGACGCCTTCGACATCCCGGCCGACGCGATCGGTCGCGTCCTGCGTGAGTTCGAGGGCGTGCCGCGGCGACTCGAGACGGTCGCCGAGAAGGACGGCGTGCTCTGGGTGAACGACTCCGCCGCCACGATGCCGGCCGCGACGATGTCCGCGATCGCCGCATACGACCGCCCGGCGGTCGTCATCCTCGGTGGCATCTCCAAGGGCGCGGATTTCAGCGAGCTCGCGCGCGTCCTGGTCCACCGCGCGCGCGGGGCCATCCTGATCGGGCGCGCCGCCGACGAGATCGCGTCGGCCATCGCGGCGGCCGACCCGAAGGGGACGTTCGACGTGCGCCGCGCGAAGACGCTGGATGACGCGGTGACCGCGGCTCGCCAGATGGCGCGGCCCGGCGACGTCGTCCTGCTCTCGCCGGCGTGCGCCTCGTTCGACATGTTCTCGTCGGCCGACGAGCGCGGCGAGAAATTCGCGGCGATCGTGCGAGCGTTCGCTTCGTGAAGCTCGGGCTCGCGCGGACGACGAGCTACGACCTCCCGCTCGTCGCAGTCGTTCTGATTCTTCTCTGCTTCGGGCTCGCCATGGTGTACAGCGCGAGTGGTATCACCGCACTCGACGCGAACGACGATCCGGGGACCTTCCTCGCGCAGCAATCGGCGTGGGCCGCGCTCGGCGTCGCCGCCATGCTCCTCGCGTCGCGGATCGACTACCGCCTCCTGCGGTTTGTCGCGGTTCCGCTGCTCATCCTCGCGGTCGCGCTGCTCGCCGCCGTGCTCATCCCCGGGGTCGGTCAGAGCGCGGGCGGCGCGACGCGCTGGCTACGCTTCGGGGGCAGCTTCGGTTTGCAACCGGCGGAGCTCGCGAAGCTCGCGCTCATCGTCTATCTCGCGACCTGGCTCGGCGGCAAGCGCGACCAGATCGGCTCGTGGCGGATCACCCTGCCATTCATCCTCGTGACCGCTCTCGTCGTTGGCCTCGTCGTGGCCGAACCCGATCTGGGCACCGCGACCGTCGTCGTGGTCGTCGCGCTGGCCATGTACTTCGCCGCCGGTGCGCGCCTGCGGGAGTTCGCGGCGCTCGGGGGCTTGACCGCGGTCAGCGTTCTCGCGCTGGCGGTGGCCCAGCCCTACCGCTACCAACGACTGCTCACGTTCCTCGATCCGTGGTCGGATCCCCAGAAGTTCGGGTTCCAGACGATCCAGATGCTCTACGCCCTCGGGCTGGGCGGCCCGTTCGGGGAAGGTCTCGGGGCGGGGAAGGAAAAGTTCGGGTACCTGCCCCATCCGTACACGGACTCCATCTTCGCGGTGCTCGGCGACGAGCTCGGTTTAGCCGGGGCCCTGGTCATCGTCCTGCTCTTCCTCGCCCTCGCGTTCCGCGGCGTGCGCATCGCCCTCCGCGCCGAGGACTCAACCGGCGCGCTGCTCGCGACCGGGGTCACGATGTGGCTCTGCTTCCAGGCGTGGGTGAACATGGCGGTCGTCGCGAGCCTCGTGCCGATGACCGGTATCACCCTCCCCTTCATCTCGTACGGCGGCAGCTCGCTCTGTGTGGGGCTCATCGCCGTGGGTATCCTCCTGAACGTTGGTCGAGCCCGAACCACGCAGCGGACGAGCGTGCCGCGTGCTTCTCGTCGGTGGCGGGACGGGCGGACACGTGAGCCCGCTCCTCGCGGTCGCGGAAGCCCTACGGGAAACGGATCCCGACACCAGCTTCCTGTTCATCGGTGGTCGTCGCGGCCTCGAGGCTGAGCTCGTGGCGGGCGCGGGTATTCCGTTCCACGCGACCGTGATGCCGTCCCTCCGCGATCCCGACTCGCGCTTCTCGCTGGTCACGCGCGCCGCTCTGATGCCGATCGCGAGCGTCGACGCGTTCGTTCAAATCATGAAGTTCCGTCCGCACGTGTGCTGCACGACGGGTGGCCTTGCGTCCCTCCCCGCGGTGCTCGCCGCGCGGGTGGCGCGCGTTCCGGTCTACATCTGGGAGGGCAACGCGATTCCCGGACGGGTCAACCGGTTGCTCGCCGGGTGGTCGCAGCGGATCGGCGCGACGTTCGAGGGTTCCCTCCGGGTACTGCCGCGCGGTCGCACGTTCGTCGACGGCAACCCCATCCGCCGCTCGCTTCTGAAATGGACGAAGGAGTCGGGTCGCGCGAAGCTCGGGATACCCGCAGACGGCCCGGTCTTGTTCGTGACCGGAGGCAGCCAGGGATCGGCTCCGATCAACCACGCGGTCCTCGGGGCGGTGAGCCGCCTTCTCCGCCGCGCGACAGTGATCCACCACACCGGCAACGCCCATCTCGCGCAGGTCGCGGCGAAGCGCGAGACGTTGCCGCCCGAGCTCCGTGAGCGCTATCACGTCTACGGATACCTTCACGAGGAGATGGGCGCGGCGCTCGCGGCGGCGGACCTCGTCGTCGGACGCGCGAGCTCCTCCTCGATTGCCGAGCCTCTCGCCTTCGGTGTCCCGCTCATCCTCGTTCCATTCGCGGCGGCGGCGGAGGCGCATCAGATGGCCAACGCCCAGGACATCGCCGAGCGTGGTGCGGCCATGGTGATCCGCGAGAGCCAGCTCGACGCCGATCGCCTCGTCGCTCAGGTCACCGGCCTGCTCGACGACCCTGCACGACTCGCGCGCATGGCCAAGGCCGCGCGCGCCGCGGGCCACCCTGACGCAGCGACGGCCATCGCCGGCGAGCTTCGCAAGCTTGGCAGGTGTCCGTGAGGCGCTTTCACATCGTCGGGATCGGTGGCATGGGCATGTCCGCAATCGCGCGCCTGCTCCTCGCGCGAGGCGACGGCGTGAGCGGGTCCGACAGCGGAGCGTGGCCGCTGGCACGGGCCCTCGCCGCCGATGGCGCGACCGTGGCCACGGCGTTCGACCCGAAGAACCTCGGCCGCGCGGACGTCCTGGTGCGCTCGAGCGCCTATGGCGATACGAACCCCGAGGTCGCCGCCGCGCGCGCCGCGGGCATACCGGTGTGGAAACGCGAGGACGCGTGGCGCGAGCTCGCCCGCGGCAAACGCGTCGTGGCTGTCGCGGGAACCCACGGAAAGAGCACGACCACCGCGCTCACCTGGACGGCGCTTCGCGCGGGCGGGCTCGACCCGTCGCTCATCTGCGGTGCCGTGCTGCGCGACCTCGGGACGAACGCGTACGCCGGCCGCGGAGACGTTCTCGTCATCGAGGCAGACGAATACGACCGCGCCTTTCTCGCGCTCGAGCCCGAGCTCGCGCTCGTCACGAACATCGAGCACGACCACATCGATGTCTTTCCCACTCACGACGATGTGAAGCAGGCCTTCGCGCGATTTGCATCCGGGATCGTGCGCGGCGGATGGCTCGTAGCGTGCGCGGACGATCCGGCCGCAGCGGAGCTGGCGAGGCGCGGTGACGACCTCGCCGGGCGCCAGATCGCGACATACGGAATGGCTCCGAAGGTGAACTATCGCGTGGTCGAGCTCGTGCAAGGGCCGCAGGGCGTGTCGTTCGACCTTACCCGGCCCTCCGGCCCGGCGGTTCCGGTCTCACTTCGCCTGCCCGGCGCGCACAACGCCCGGAACGCCGCCGGCGCGCTCGTCGCGGCCGACGCGCTCGGGGTTCCCGCAACGGCCGCGGCGAAGTCGTTCGCGACGTTCACCGGGACCGAGCGGCGCCTCGAGGAGCTCGGGGTGGCTCGTGGGATCACCGTCGTCGACGACTACGCGCACCATCCAACCGAGATCCGCGCTTCCATCGAGGCGGTTCGCGTGCGCACGAGCGGTCGCGTGATCGTGCTTTTTCAGCCACACACCCCGAGCCGGCTTCGCGCATTCTTCGACGACTTCGTCGCCGCACTGCGCACGGCGGACGATCGCGTCGTCGCGGAGACCTTTTCGTCCGCGCGCGAGCCGGCCGACACTCGCGCCGGTGCGAAGGCGCTCGCCTCGCGCGCCGGCGCCGCGTACGTCGCCGACGCCGAAGCCGCAGCCCGCGCGCTGGCGGACCGCGCCCGTCCCGGCGATCTCGTGCTCGTGCTCGGGGCGGGAGACATCCGTCCCGCGGGTATCCGGCTCCTCGAGCTTCTGCGCGAGCGGGCCGCGGTTTGACCATCGCGACGTTCGGCGCGCGCGACGTGCCACTTGCCCCACACACCTCGCTGCGAATCGGCGGGCCCGCCGACTTCTTCCTCCGCGTCGCGACCGAGAAGGATCTCCTGGAGGCGATACAGGTGGCGCGGGAGAACGAGCTCCCGGTGTTCGTCCTCGGCGGCGGCACAAACCTGCTCGTCGCCGATCGCGGCATCCGTGGAGTGGTGCTGCAGAACGCCTTTCGGGAGTCCAGCGTCGACGGTGACATCGTGACCGCCTCATCGGGCACCGAGCTCGCGCACGTCGCTGCGGTCGCGGCACGCTCCGGGATCGAGGGCCTCGAATGGATGGCGACCGTTCCCGGCACGGTCGGCGGGGCCGTCCACGGCAACGCCGGCGCCTTCGGCAGCGAGACCGCCGACGTCCTCGTCAACGCCGAGCTCGTCGATATGAACGGCGACAGGTGGACGGCGAAGGTCGAGGAGCTCGGTTACGCGTATCGGACGAGCACGCTCCAGGGCACGCCGATCGTCTGCGTTCGCGCCCGTTTCCGCGGGCGGGGCGGGGATCGCGCCAACG
>VBEY01000064.1 GCA_005889295.1 Chloroflexota bacterium
GAGCTCCTCGATGTGACCTGAGCGGGCGCTACGGCTGCGTCGGCGCAGTCGGTGACACCGTGTTCACGATCGCGCGTCGAGCGACGGCGATTGCGGCTGCGATGGCACCGGTGAGCGCGGCGACGAGGATCACCTTCGGCGTCGCCACGTCGAGCTGGAGCGCCACGACCGCTGCGACGGCCCCGGCGATGGCGCCTTCAACGAGATCGCGGACGAAACGGCCAACCGGTGTGCCGAGCCAAGCGACAAGCTGTTTCAATTTTCTCCCGCTAGACAGCGACCTTCGGCAGGTCGGCGAGCGCCGCGCGCACCTTCTCGGCCGGGTACTCGTAATCCTCGAGCTCGCCATTCATGTAGCGCTCGTACGCGCCGAGGTCGAAGTGGCCGTGCCCGGAGAGGTTGAAGGCGATCGTCTTCGCCTGCCCCGATTCCTTGCACCGAAGCGCCTCGTCGATGACCACGCGGATCGCATGCGCGGACTCGGGCGCGGGTAGGTATCCCTCGGCCCGGGCGAACATCACCGCGGCCTCGAACGTCGGTCGCTGGTGCACGGCCACCGCTTCGATGACCTTCAGTTCGTGAAGCGCGCTGACCGCCGGCGCCATGCCGTGGTAGCGCAGCCCGCCGGCATGGATCGGCGCCGGCATGAACGAGTGACCGAGCGTGTGCATCTTCACGAGCGGGGTCATCATCGCCTCGTCGCCGAAGTCGTAGACATAGCGACCCTTGGTCAGGCTTGGGGCGGCCATCGGCTCGACCGCGATGACGCGGAGGTCCTTCACCTTTCCGGTGAGCTTGTCGGCGACGAAGGGGAACGCGAAGCCGCTGAAGTTCGAGCCTCCGCCGATGCAGCCAACGAGGATGTCCGGCCGCTCGTCGGCGAGCTCGAGCTGCTTCTTCACCTCTTGGCCGATGACCGTTTGGTGCATCAGGACGTGGTTGAGCACGGAGCCGAGCGAGTACTTCGTATCGTCGCGGGTGGCGGCGTCCTCAACGGCCTCGGAGATCGCGAGGCCGAGGCTGCCGGGATTCTTCGGATCCTTCGCCAGCGCCGCACGGCCCACCTTGGTGTCGGGGCTCGGACTCGGGACGACTTCGGCGCCCCAGGTCTCCATAAGGATCCGCCGGTACGGCTTTTGGTCGTACGAGACGCGGACCATGTAGACCTTGCACTCCAGGTCGAACATGCGCGCGGCGAGCGCAAGGGCGCTCCCCCACTGGCCCGCGCCGGTTTCGGTCGCGAGGCGCTTGGTCCCCTCCTGCTTGTTGTAGTACGCCTGCGCGATCGCGGTGTTCGGTTTGTGGCTGCCGGCTGGACTGACGCCCTCCCACTTGTAGTAGATCCGCGCCGGGCCGCCGAGCATCTTCTCGAGGCCGAGCGCGCGAATGAGCGGTGTCGGGCGCCAGACTTTGTACGCGTCACGGACGGGCTCGGGGATCTCGATCCAGCGTTCGCGGCTGACCTCTTGCTTGATCAGCTCCATCGGAAAGAGCGGTGCGAGGTCCGCCGGGCCGATGGGCTGCCCCGTGCCGGGGTGGAGCGGCGGCGGGAGCGGTGAGGGCAGATCCGCCTGAATGTTGTACCAGTGCGTCGGCAGGTCCTTCTCGTCGAGTTGGAACTTCCGCTGCTTCGTGGTCGGTCGTTTCGCAGTGGACACAGCCACACCTAGCTCCCCCAGTCGTCGCGGATCCGCGAACCGAAAGAGCCTACTCCGCAGCCGCGGGCCCGCGTGCCGGGCCCGCGGCGCCGCTTCGAACGTCTAGTGGCAGACGACCTTGGTCTTCTGTGTCGATGTGAAGAGCGAGGCGAGCGCGTCCTGCGACTCTGTACCGATGATCAAGGCAGCCGTACCCTCGCGTGAGCTGCCCTTGCCGACGAAGTACATCGTGCAGCCGCCGAAGGTCGACTTGCTGTTGGCTCTGAACGTGTTGACGACACCTACGCCGGTGTACGTCGCGCTGACGCGCGCGACCCTCGTCGTTCCGGTGGGGACGCAACCCGCGGTGTCGCAGGTAAATGCCTGCAGCGTGATGTCGATCGGCGAGAGCGCCGCTCCCGCGAGACCCTTGGTGTCGATCGAGAACCCGCCCTCAGCCAGAAGCGCACAGCCGGTCTCGTAACCGAGCGGGGCGAACACCGTGCTGTCGTAACGTGTGATATCCAGACACGCCTGCGCGGGCCCCGTTGGGCTGTTGACGATGACGAACACCGATGTCGCTGTACAGAGATTCCCGACGCAGACGTTGTTGCCTGCACCGGCGCCGCTGCTCGTAATGTGCTCGCGGACGACCGGTGGCGCCGCCAGCGCGGTGCTTCCGAGCATGGCAAAAGCCAGAGCCATGGCGGCGACTGAGGTAACCACCCTTTCGATGATCTTCGACGTCGAGTGATGGACGGGCATCGATTTCCTCCTGCTGCCTGGCGCCTGTGAGGGGCTGATCTCCGCTGCGCCGGCTCGACGAGGCATAGCCCGCCAACACAGCTCGCCGGACTCGACGTACCACGTCCGGCACGTGACATGGAACAGGTTGGGGGCCGTGCCACTTGTCACCGCCGGGCCGCATGACCGCGTCGCGACCTATGCTCAGCGGATCAAGGACAAGGCCCGCACCACACGCAAGTCCTCACCGCGTCCGACTCCGAAGGCTGGACCGAGCGCGGCGCCGCCGGTCGAACCGGGCGAGCTCCAACGACTCAAGGACGAGCTGCAGCGGGTCAATCGGGAACTCTCCAAGTTCGGGCGCGCGACGCGCCCCGATGACGTGAGGCAGACACATCTTCCGGAAAAGCAGGAGCTGCTCCGGCAGAAGGTCGTCCTCGAGAGCAAGATCCGCGCGCTTCCGAAGCGATAGCCGACCTCTGGATGTAAAGCCCGCGATAAAGCGCGGGGTCGTCGCCCGCTAACGTGATCCGGTGACACGGCGAGGCTGGATCCTCTTCGCGGCGATGGCCTTCATATGGGGCATCCCCTACCTCTTCATCAAGATCGCCGTCGCGGAGCTAACGCCGGCGACGCTCGTGTTTCTGCGGAGCGCGATCGGTGCTTCGCTCCTGCTTCCCATTGCGTTGGCGCACAGGGATCTCGCTCCGCTCCGCCCACAGTGGAAGTGGCTCTTGGCGTACACGTTCGTCGAGTTGGCCGCACCGTGGTTTTTCCTCTCCGATGCGGAGCGGCGGATCTCGAGCTCGCTCGCGGGTCTCCTGATCGCCGCGGTCCCGTCCATCGGGGCGGCCCTGGCCGTCGTGGCCGGCGGACATGATCGCCTGGATTCGCGCCGAATCGCCGGCTTGGCCCTCGGCTTCTTCGGCGTCGCCGCGCTCGTGGGTCTGGACGTCCGCGCGGACGACCTCGGTGCGGTCGGCCAGGTGGGAATCGTCGCGGTCGGGTACGCGATTGGACCGATGATCATCGAGCGAAAGCTGCGAGACCTGCCCTCGCTCGGTGTGGTGGCGGGGTCCCTCGGGCTGAACGCAATCGCGTATGCACCCTTCGGACTCGCTCAGCTCCCTTCGGCCCTTCCGTCCACGTCGGCCCTGTTCGCCGTGATCGTGCTCGGCGTGGTCTGTACGGCACTTGGGTTCGTCGTGTTCTTCGCACTCATCGCGGAGGCGGGCGCGCCGCGAGCCACCGTGATCACGTACGTGAACCCCGCCGTGGCGATCGGATTCGGTGTCGCGTGGCTCGGCGAGCCGTTGACGCTGGGCATCGCGATCGGCTTCGTGCTCATCGTCCTCGGTTCGATCCTCGCCACACGCCGCGCGCCGCCGTCCACCAGCGTGTCCTTGACCGAAGAGCGCGCGCGGGCGATCCGATCGTCACAGTGACCCGCGTGCTCGGAGCACGCGTTTTGAATCGCGCTCTCCTGGAGCGCCAGCTGCTCCTCCGGCGATCGAAGATGTCCGCCGCGGACGTGATCGAACGGCTCGTCGGCTTGCAGGCGCAGATCCCGGCTGACCCCTACGTGGCTTTGTGGAGCCGCCTCGAAGATTTCCGGACGGACGACCTCGCTACGCTGATCACCGATCGCAAAGCGGTCCGGATGGGGCTCATGCGCGCGACCATCCATCTGGTCACGGCGCGCGACGCCCTCGCGCTGCGCCCGGTCATGCAGCCCGCGCTGGAACGGACCTTCCGGACCAGCAGTCCCTTCGGCCGACAGCTCGTCGGTGTCGACATGGAGCGCCTGCTGACGATCGGCCGCGCGCTCGTCGAGGAGCGCCCGCGCACCAGCGCCGAGCTCCGGCCGATCCTCCAGAAGCGGTGGCCGAAGCGCGACCGGGATTCGCTGGTCATGGCCATGAGCTATCTGCTGCCGCTCGTGCAGGTCCCGCCGCGCGGCGTCTGGGGCGCCAGCGCGCAGCCTCGTCGCACGACGCTCGAAACGTGGCTGGGCCGGCCGCTCGGCAAGAAGCGGACTCCCGACGAAATGATCCTCCGCTACCTCGCGGCATTCGGCCCGGCGACGGCGGGCGATGCGCGGACCTGGTCCGGTCTGAGCGGGCTCGGGACAGTCTTCGAGCGTCTCCGGCCGCGCCTGCGGACCTTCCGCGACGAGCGCGGTCGCGAGTTGTTCGACGCACCCGATGGTCCCCTACCCGACCCGGAGACTCCCGCGCCGCCACGTTTCCTGCCCGTCTACGACAACGCGGTGCTATCGCACGACGACCGCGCCCGGGTCGTCCGCGCATTCGAACCAAGGCGCCTCGGCTACATGGAAGGCGTGAACTTCGGCAGCGTCCTCATCGACGGGTTCGTCGGAGCGACGTGGACCCTCAAGCGGAACGCAAAGACGGCGGCGCTGCGGATCGCGTTCATCGGCAAGCTGCCGACACACGAGCGCGTCGCGGTGGAAGAGGAAGGCACGCAACTCCTCGAGTTCATCGCGGCCGACGCGACCTCACGTGAGGTGACTCTCGCCTCGGGCGGCTGACTCCGGATTAGACGCCACTACGTGTGAACCAATGTGCGTCGGCAGCCGTCTCCGTCTCAACATTCGGTGCGTAAAATCACGCCTATGTTCACGGTCCGTCAGTCGGTCGGGGCGCTCGTCTCGCTCGCGATCATCGTTGGCATCGCGGCCACTGTCGGCTACGGCATCGGCATACGCGTCGGGGCTGGTCCGCGCATGAGCGAGACCAAGGTCTTCCGCGACGTACCCGCGTCGGTCGGCGACAGCGTAATGACGGCGTTCGTTGACAACATCGCGTACGGGGTCTCAGGCGAGGTCCCTTGGGTGGACGCCTCAGGCAGCTGGCATGGTCAGGGCTGGCCCGCATGCGCCCCTGCGCGAAGTCAGTCCCGGATCACGTTCGGGGGCGCTGTTGTGTATGGGCCGACAGGAGTTGGGGACTACCGGATGCTGTGGGTGGACTGCCGCAAGTAGAGGACACTCTTGCGACCTGCGTAGCGCGGCGGAGACCCTGGCCGCCCAGGGCCTCCGCCCCTTGCGTTAACGCTTCGCCGAAGACGGACTCTGGGCTGCGTACATCAACGACCCTGGGGTTGTGAGCAGCTCCCCCGTTTCGAGGAGCGTCTTCAGGCCGGAGAGAATCATCGGCCAGCCGCCGTACAGCTCCTCGTTCGCCCCTTCCCGAAGCTGGTCGTGAGTGACGGTCAGCCGACAGGAGTCGCCGACCGGTTCGATCTCCCAGGTCACCCGGGAGGTTCCTTCCTTCTTCACGTCCTCATCCCAGAGAGCCCTCATGGTCTGGACCAGCCGGCGCGGCGGGTCGACCTCGACGTTCTCCCCCTCCACCAGGGGCCCGGAGCCGGCCGGGTGGCTCGACAGGTAACTCGAGCCGGGCGTCCAGTCGGACCTGATCCGGACTCCAAAGTTGTATTTGCTCCTCATCTCGGGATCGGTGATCGCCTTCCAGAGGCGTTCCGGGCTCGTTTTGATGTAGATCTCGTAGACCTTTTCCATCCGTTCCTCCTGGCTGTTCTTGCGAGGGGTTGAGGTTTCTCGGGTGATCGCCATGCCTCGTTCTCCAATTCACTTTTGAGATTTACCAGCGCCGAGACGTGACGCTCGGTGTACTTGTCGATCCACCGGTCGTGGATCAGCCGGATCGGTACCGGGTTCAGGAAGTGCAGCTTCTCCCGCCCTGTTTTGCGTGCGATCACGAGGCCCGCGTCCTCGAGCACACGCAGGTGCTTCATGACGCCGAAGCGGGTCATCTCCAACTCGGACTCGAGCTCGGTGAGCGTGCGGCCGTCACGCTCGAAGAGCCGGTCGAGGAGGAATCGCCGGGTCGGGTCCGCGAGGGCCTTGAACACGAGCGCATCGTCAGTCACCTCGCGAGGATAGGTGACTAAACGGTCACATGTCAAGTCGGGCGGACGGCTGCCCGGATGACTTCCTTGCCGGCGACCGCCGACGGCGATTCCTTATCAGCCGCGGTCTTGATCGATCTCCGCGAGCTCGAGGTTTCCCCCCGAGAGCCATGCGCCATTACTCCCCTGCTCATCGACAACCTGCCAATTCGCGTTGAGACCGTCGCGCGTGATCCGGTAGAAGCGCAGCGTTCGCGTGATCGGGCTCGACCGCTCCGGCCCGCTCGTCGCGGCTGTGACGAGCCGCCCATTGACGACGACCGTCACGATGCCGTCGCCGAGGAACGTGGCCGGCTCGAAGCGAGAGACGCGTGCCGTGAGGTCGTCGAACCGGCGGGTCACAAAGTCCTTCTTCGCGTAGCTCGCGTCGAGCTTGCCAAGCGAGTCGTTCCACGCGTTGTCGAATGCCGTGACCAGGAACCGGCCGCCCTGCGGCGCGGCGTGCGGGTACTGCTCGCCCGGCACGTAGCTCTCGCGTTGGAAGAACCACCACATCTGATTCGGTGCCTCGGCCTCGAGCGCAAGCGCCGACCACCGAGGCTGCTCGCCGTCGATCCATCGGCCGAGCGTCGGGTCGTACCCGTCGATCACCTTGTAGAACCCATGCCCCTGGTTGACGAAGCGGGCTTGTTGCGCGAGCTCGATGCTCCTCGTCTTCCCGTCGGCGGCCGTGACACGATCGACGTAGCTGAGGATGGCATCGATATACGCGACGCGGCCCCACGGCTTCGCATACATGTGCTGGATCGTGAGCTGCCCGAGCTCGAACTTGTGCTGCTCTCCCTGGCTTGTGGGACTCGTCGAGGAGAGCGACTGCCGGATCAGCTCCGCGTACGGTCCAGGCGCGTAGAGCGTGTCGAAAAACGCGCGCATCGACGATTGGTTCGGATCAACGCGCATTTTGTCGAGCCCCTCGAGGAGGATCGGCACCCATCTGCGGAGGTCGGTCTCGGCCGCGGTCCGAAACGACCCCACGACCTCGATCAGCGGCGCGGCCGTTCCCACCGAGAAGGCCTGCGAGACGACGCGGATCGCCGGCGCAGCTGCCTGGGGGGCTCCGGTTGGTATCGGTTCCGGCGTGCGCACGAGTGTCGTCGCCGTGGGCTCCGCGGTCGGCGCTTCCGTCGGCGTTGCCGTCGGCGTCGCAGTCTGGGTCGGCGCACCGGTCGCGGTCGGGGAGTTGCTTGCGCTGGGTGTAGCAGCGGGCTCGGTGCACGCGCAGATCACGGCCACAGCCAGCGCCAGCGCCGGCCATCTTCGCATCGCTGTCATCCCTCTACGCGTAGCCCTCGGGAACGGATCCGCGGACATCCATTCCGTATCTCAGAGCGATCGCAGACAACGCATCGGCCTCGACGCGACCACTCTTGATCGCCGCACTCAGATCATCGAAATATCCAACCATCGCTGCGGGCGCGTACAGGTTCAGCTTGCGGCTTGGGACGCCACCGACGCGGAAGCCGTGCTCGATCCCGGCGGGTATGAAGATGAACGAGCCGGCTGGGCACGGGTGTTCGCGTCCTTCGATGAACAGGAGGTACTCGCCCTCGAGTACGTAGAAGGCCTCGGCCGCGTCACGGTGGATGTGCAGCGGCGGACCGAAGCCCGCCGGCTCGTCGGCCTCGAGCAACGTGAACGAGCCACTCGTGTCCTCTCGCGACGCCTTCACGGACATCCGGAATCCGCCGAGATCGATCGACCTTCCGCCGCCAGGCCCCAGGACGAATGCGTGGCTCACATCAGCTCCGCACGGCCACCTTTCGACCGGAGGTCGGCTGGCTCGCCGCGCGCGCTGGTCGGCTCCCGTTCCGCGAGCGGCTCGCCTCCTCGGCACCGCACACCGTTTCGATGATCAAACGCGTGGTCACGTAGGGATCGGCGTTGGCGTTCGGACGACGGTCCTCGATGTAGCCCTTCTTATCCCTCGCGACCTGCCACGGGATCCGCACTGAGGCGCCCCGGTCGCTGACGCCGTAACGGAACTCTTTGTATGAACACGTCTCGTGAAGACCGGTCAGCCGCTCCTCGATCCCGAACCCGTAGTTCGCGATGTGCAGCTCGTGGCGTTTCCCGAGGGCCTCCGCCGCGGCGACGCACGCGTCGTAGCTCTGGCGCATCTCGTTCGTCGAGAAGTTCGTATGCGCGCCAGCGCCGTTCCAGTCTCCCCGAACGGGCTTCGGGTAGAGCGTCGCGCTGACGCCGTAGTCCTCCCCCACCCGGTAGAGGAGCCACCGCGCGACCCAGAGCTGGTCGCCGATCTCGGGAGCGTTCAGGGGACCGACCTGGAATTCCCACTGTCCCGGCATGACCTCGGCGTTAATGCCGGAGATCTTCAGACCCGCGCGGAGGCACGCGTCCAAATGCGCCTCGACGACGTCGCGACCGAAGACCTCGTCGGCGCCGACGCCGCAGTAATAGCCGCCCTGGGGCGCCGGAAACCCGGTGTCAGGGAAACCGAGCGGCCGCGAGCCTTCGAAGAACGTGTACTCCTGCTCGATGCCGAACCATGTGTCGAAGCCCTCGAAGCGCTTCGCCATCTCGAGATTCGCGCGGCGCTGGTTGGTGGTATGCGGCTGGCCACTCACGAGCATGACTTCACAGAGCACAAGCTTGTTGTCTTCCCCGCGGATGGGATCCGGGCACACGAACACGGGCTGGAGAACGCAGTCGGACTTGTCGCCGGTCGCCTGCTGCGTGCTCGATCCGTCGAAGGCCCAGACGGGCGGCTTCTCGCCTGCGGGCACGATCTTGGTCTTCGAACGCAGCTTCTGTGTCGGCTGGGTGCCGTCGATCCAGATGTATTCAGCCCGGTAGACGTCCATCACTTCCCTCTCTCGCGATCTGGGTGCGCTCGCGTACGTATGGACTCTACCGGCAGGTGCGTACCTTGCGCTACGCGGGTCCCGTCACCACGATCAGTAGCGTCGTCTCATTCCTACGGTCACATCCGCTCTCGTCACCTCGTCCGTTGTGGCGGTCGACGGGAGGTTTCCACCCACGGCCGGAGCGCTCTGGCTCCCAAGGACAGCGCTCGAGGGCGAAGCCGATGAGGTCGGAGACGCCGTGGCTACTGACAAGGGCTCAACATTCGGAGAATGCGTCGCTTGCCCTCCCGACGCCGTCAGGGAGATCGCCGCGGGGCTCGGACTCGCCTGATTCGCGGCGGGCACTGTCGGGACTGACCGCGGCTGCACGGCCAGCGCGATGAGCCCCATCGCGAGAAGGCCGGCGACCGCGAGGATCGGGACGAGCCCGACCCGCCTGCCGATCGGCAACCGTGCCAGGCAGTTCGGGCAGAACCCCGACACCGGTGTCGTGACGTAGCCGCAGCTCCGGCACCGGACCGGCCGACGCCCCCGGGCCATGGCCTGGTTGGCTGCATTCTCCGTGCGCGGCCGGTTCCTAGCCGCGGTGGGAAAGACCGAGGGCCCTCCGCTTCGCCGCTGGGAGGTACTTCGCGCCCTCCAGGAGCGAGAGCCTCGATACGCGCTCGCGGTGTTTTCGCAGAAACTCGAAGGTCAGATCGGGTCGCTGCTTCGACACCTCGCGCAGCACCCAGCCGATCGCCTTGCGGATGAAGAACTCGCGCTCGTAGAGCATCGAAGCGGCGATCCGCGACCAGAGCGCGAAGTCGCCTCCACCACCGCGAAGGGCATCGTGCTCGGCGAGGAGCGCCGCACGCCGCACCCAGAAGTCGTCGTCCCTCGCCCACACCGAAAGTCGCTTTCGCGAGCGCCGGTCGCGCGCGATCACGTCGCCGATCACTTTGGGTGCGAGCCAGTCGACGTACGCCCAGCTCCTCGACTGACGCACGAGTCCGATTAGCCAGGTCATATCCCGGTCGATGAGCGTCTCTCGATTTCGCTCGAGCACGCCGATGGCCGACGCGCGCAGCTCGTGCACTCTCGTCGCGTAGAGCGCTTCGGCGACGGCACGGAGCTCCGTGCGCGTCAAATCGGGATGGGTTCGGCCGTAGTCGCGGACCGCAGCGCGGATCGGCTCCTGACCCGTCCCCCAGAACCGCAGGTCGCTCTTGAGGTACGCCTTCTCCCCAGTTGCGCGCGCGGCCGAACCCGCGCGCCGAAGCTGGTCGGTGAAGAACGTGACCGCGCTGGATTCGAGAGTCACGCGCGCAGCCACGCGCGAAGCGTGGGGTCATCCAGGCCCGCGGCATCGAGCTCGCGTTCCCCCACCGCGATCACGGGAATACGGAGGGCGTATCGATCGAAGAGCGCGGGGTCTTTCGTGATGTCGATACGCTCGACCTCGAGCGGCACGTCGAGCCCGACACGGCGCAGCGCTCGATAGATCTCCGCGCACAGTCCGCAGTCCGGCTTTTCGAGGAGGCGCACGTCGAGCGCCGCGCCACGATGGGTCCGGCGGCGCACGAGCGCCAGCGCGCGCCGCAGGTCGCCGCGCATCACCAGTTCGGCGGCAGCCCTGGTACGTTCGGCGGTAGGGCTTTCCCTCGCGGATAGATGACGTAGACGATGCCACCCGATCCCCCGAGCCACACGCGCTCGAAATCGGCCCGGCCATAGACCTTGCGCACCTCCGGGGCCGTCTTTGCCGCGGGATCGTTCGTGATCACGTCGCCGTTCGTGTCGAAGCCGCGGATGACGAGGAGATGCCCATTTGTCTTTCCGAAAAGGAAGCCCGGGAGATCGCCGTTGATCGACGCGATGAGCGGGATGCTCGCGGAGAGGAATCGCTGAGCTTCGTTGAGTGAACGAAGGCGGGTGACGAACCCGTCGACTCCGAAACGCGTCGCGTAGGCGACGTTCGCCGGCCAGTTGCCGGCACCCTTGTAGTTCCAGTCATAGGTGTAGCGCGCCGCGTAGTCGACCTCGGGATCGTCGTAGGCCGGCCCCGGGAATTTGGCGAGCTCGTCCTCGGACGGTCCGGCGCCGTGCGCCGCCAGGACCATCGCGGTCGAGGTCGGGCTGCACCAAGCCTCGCCGCCACCGTCGTATTCCGGAAACTCGCCCTTGTGCTCCTCCTGCGAGAACACGGGCACCTGCAGCTCGATCGCGCCGCCGTCGAACGCGCTCGGTATCTCGTGCTTGAACGGCGCCGACACCATTGCGGCGAGCATCCGAACGGACGGCGTTGCCGTGCCTGCGGGGCGCTGGTAGAGCGTTACCCGAAAGCGATAGGCGTCGAGCGGGGCCGCAGCGGCGGCCCGCTTGAAGGTGTCGATGTTCACGTCGCCGTCCGCATCCTTCTGCCCGGACGTGGAGGTCCGATGGATGTCCGTATCACCGGATGCCCACGTCATCATCGTGTAGAACTTCGTCTCGCGGCCCGCGCCGCGGGCTTGCATCTCCAACCTGATCCACGTTGTCAGAGGCGTCTCCGCGTTCCACGATGCAACGAGTTCGTCGAACTCGAACGCGACGGGGATCCAGTCGCTCGTCCAGGATCCGCTCCGAAAGTCGATCCCTCGCGCTCCGTACGGGTCGTCGTACGTACCGTCGGTCAGTCCCGTCGGACCGAGCACGAGCGGACCCGTCCCGGTCACTCCGCTCGAAGACCCGCGAGAGAGGTCCGCGCGCGTGAAGCTCACGGCGGGCACGTTCGCCGGCTGCGGGACGAGCGTGGGCGTCGGCGCGGGCGTGCTCGTGCTCACGACCTCGCTTGATGTCGCGGTTGTCGTTGGCGTGGTTTCAGGCGGCGTGGGCGTGCTAACGCACGCCGCGGCGAGCAGCGTGGCGGCGACTGCCATCGCGGATCGTCGCGCTCCCTCTCCTCTGCTCACTCGTCGCGCGTCGAGACTAACGCGGATTAGAGTCAGCCTCGTGAGCACACTGGCACGCGCCGACCTCTTCTGGTCGACCGAGCGCGTCGCCTCCGCCAGCGGCGATCCGCGGGTGCGTTTGATCGACTGCCGCTTCAGCTTCGACGAGGATATGCGGTCGCGTTACCTCGAAGGACACGTGCCCGGAGCCGTCTACCTGAGCTGGGCCGAGGACCTTTCCGCTCCCGCGCCGCCAGCAGGCCATCCGCGCTGGATGCTGCAAGGCGGCGCCGCGTTCGCTCGGACCATGGCTCGATTCGGGATCGGCGATGACACGATGGTGGTGGGGTATGACTCTGAAGGCGGCCATCACGCAGCGCGCTTGTGGCTCGCCCTCAGGCGTTTTGGCCACGATCGCATGGCCGTGATGGAGGGCGGGATCCAGAAATGGATCGCCGAAGGCCGCCCACTCGAAAGCGGATCTCGGTCCGTCGAGGCTCCGGCTATCTTCACGCCCCGTCCCCGCGAAGGCGTCGTCGCGTCGAAGGAGGAGGTACTCGCCGCGGTGCGGTCCGGAGACCCCTGGCTGCTCGACGTCCGTCGCGATAGCGAGTTCACCGGCGTCGAAAAGCGCGCCGCGCGCGGCGGTCACATCCCCGGCGCCGTGAACATCCTCTGGAAAGACGCGCTCAATGATGACTGGACGTTACGCGATGCCGACGAGCTCGAGGAGTTCTACACGAACGCGGGCTTCGGGCCCGAGACGAGCACGATCACGTACTGCCAGGCCGGCGTGCGCGCCGCGTTCACCCACCTTGTGCTGACGGCTCTCGGTCACGATCAGGTGCGCACCTACGACGGCTCGTGGGAGGAATGGGGCAACGACCCCGCCCTCCCGATCATCACGGGTCGAAGCTGAGGCTGAGTTCTGCGGCGACCGTCGGGACGACGTGGATCGTGAAGAAGATGCCATCGTCCTCGAGCCAGTCGACCCCCTCCACGACGCCGCGGAGAGCGAGACGGTACTCACCGGCAGTGCTCGGCGCACGAACCTTGAACTCGAACCAGCCGACCTCGCCCGGGCCGACGTACTCCGTGGTCGTTGACGTGAGCCGATTCGCCGAGAGCCATCCGTCCGCGAGCTCCGGGCGCTCGGCATCCTGCGGGTCGTTCGTCCCGAGATTGGCCTCCTCGCCGGCGACGCCCCGGTACCAGCCACGCGATCCGGTGTTCTGAAGCGCAACGACCAGCGTCGCGAGCTGAGCGGGCTCGAGGATGGGGTCGGGGCTCTGCGCGCTCCAACGTGCGTGGTAGCCGGAGTCGGGCGGCAGGGCGACCTGCGCCGGTGTGACGACCTGCGGTCGGGACTGCGGTGCCGTAACTGTCGTAGCACGGGCCACCGGAGCGGCGCGGCCGCTGTCAACGACGCCGCCGAAGTCCGCGGTCCAATACCACCCGTACGTCGAACCAGCGCTGTAGCCGCGTCCTACGCCGATCGCGTGGTACTGCGGGTTCACAAGGACGGCGTAGTGCGCCGGGCTGTTGATCCAACCGTTCAGGACCTCCGCGGTGGTGGTGAACCCCGCGGCGAGATCCTCACCGGTCCACGTGCCGAAGGCCGGGTACCCCGCATCGGCCATGCGTTGCGTCGGCGAGCGGCCGTCGAGCGAGGTGTGCGCGAAGTAGTTGCGAGAGCCCATGTCGACCGACATCCACTTCGCCGCCGCGGCGAGCGTGTCCGAGACGGCGAGCGTCGGAAGGCCACGCGCCGCGCGGAACGTGTTGACGCGCGCAACGAGGTCCTGCTCGGCGGCGTCGAGGCTCGCTCCTGCGGCGACCTGCGGTGCCAACGAGACGAACAAGCTCCCCAGCGCCAGCATGCCCGCGCAGGCACACCACAGAAGTCGCATCGACCCTCCCGTCCTTGCAGGCCAATGGTTCACGCAACGAACGCGTAACGGAAGGGTGTCGCTGCCTTCGATGGGCCGACCGATCCGACCTTGATTCGAAGCGGCTGCTTGCTTAGCTCGGGACCTGGCGCGAGGAGGGGTCAGCGGAGGCGGACTGCGGTCTGGATCTCCGCCGCGAGCTCAGGCGGGACGTCCGCTTCGATGCGGATCCCGGCCTCTTCGTAGTCGACGCTCCGGAGTGAGCCGCGGGTGCGGATCTGCTGCACGAGCGCGCCCGCGTGATACGGCAGCGTCGTCTTGACGC
>VBEY01000198.1 GCA_005889295.1 Chloroflexota bacterium
GCCGCCGCGGCCAGCGGCGCGCATCGGATCGTGATCGGCATCGGCGGCAGCGCGACCAATGACGGTGGCGCGGGGATGGCCCGCGCCTTCGGCTACCGCTTTCTGGATCGCGACGGCATCGACCTTCCCGAGGGTGGCGCCGCGCTGGCGAGACTCGCCCGCATCGATGGTCAGACCGATCCACGCCTCGTCCGTCCGTCGATCGATGTAGCGTGCGACGTGCGTAATCCGCTTCTCGGCCCCGAAGGTGCCTCCGCGATCTACGGACCCCAGAAGGGTGCGACACCCGAGATCGTCCGCGAGCTCGATGACGCGCTCGCCCGGTACGCCGACGTGGTCGAAGAATTCGTCGGCAGGCCCATCCGCGATGTGCCCGGCGCGGGAGCGGCGGGTGGACTCGGAGCGGGGCTTGTCGCATTTCTGGACGCGCGTCTTCTCTCCGGAGCGGAGCTCGTTCTGCGCGCGGTCAGATTCGCCGAGCGAATCGTCGGTGCCGACCTCGTCGTCACCGGAGAAGGCCGCATCGATCGTCAGAGCGCGTACGGGAAGCTCACCGGCGCGGTGACCGCCGCGGCGCGACGCGCGGGCGTGCCGGTGCTCGCGGTTGCGGGCGGACTCGGCGCGGGTCACGAGACGCTCGCACTCGACGCGATCGCCGTCGCGAGCGAGGGCGTGCCGATCGCTCAGGCGATGCGAGAACCGCTCCCGCTGATCGAGCGCGCCGCGGAGCGCCTGGTTCGTGCGCGACCGCCTGCTACGCACTAGCGTTACGGCGCGATGCAGGTCAAGGGGACGCTGCCGCTCGAACGCATCCCGGTGGATCGCACGCCAAGCCTCGAGCTGGTTCGGATAACCGAGGCGGCCGCGATCGCAGCCGCGCATTGGATGGGCCACGGGAACAACAACGAGGCTGATCAAGCGGCCGTTGAAGCTATGCGCAAGACGATGGAGGACGCCCGCTTCAACGGGATGATCGTCATCGGCGAGGGCGAGCGTGACGAAGCGCCGATGCTGTTCATCGGCGAGCGCGTTGGACGCGGCGACGGCCCGGAGGTTCACATCGCGGTCGATCCACTTGAGGGCACGAACCCCGTCGCGAAAGGCCGTCCCAACGCGTGTGCTGTCCTGGCCGTATCGGAGCCGGGTGGACTTCTGCACGCCCCCGACACCTACATGGAGAAGCTCGTGGTTGGTGCGCCCGCGCGCGGCAAGGTCGACCTTGACCGACCCGTCGCCGAGAATCTTCAGATCATCGCGCGGTCGCTGAACCGCGACGTCAGCGACCTGACCATCGTCATCCTCGATCGTCCCCGACACGAGAAGCTCATCAACGATGTCCGCGCCGCCGGCGCTCGGATCAAGCTCATCGAAGATGGGGATCTCATGGCCTCGCTCTCGGTCCCCATCGCCGGGACCGATGTGCACGCGGTCATGGGTACGGGCGGCGCACCCGAAGGTGTGCTCGCCGCGGCCGCGCTCCGCTGTCTGGGCGCGGAGATTCTCGGAAGGCTTCGCTTCCGGAACGATGAGGAGCGGCGCCGCGCGAAAAAGATGGGGGTCGCTGACGAGAGTCGCATCTACCGAACGGAGGATCTGGCCAGCGGCAAGGACATCCGATTCGTCGCGACAGGTGTCACGGATGGCGAGGTCCTCAAGGGGGTGCACTTCTTCGCACGCGGCGCGCGGACGCACTCGATCCTGCTCGACCGGCTGATGGGAAAGCTGCGCTTCATCGACACGACGCACTTCGAAGACATCGACCACCCGCCGCTGATCCGGCTGGAATGAACGCCTAGTACGTCTCGGCGGACCTCGGCAGCGAGGCGGCCGCGTTACGGACCGCTCGCAACAGCACCTCGTAGTTCGCGTCCTTCAGGACGCATCCGGCGCCCATTCGGTGGGCGGCATCGCAGACATCCGCGTCGAGCGTGTACATGACGACCCGAGTGTCGGGAAGCTCGCCGGCGATCCACGCAAGGACCTTGAGCCCATGGGCGCCGGGCATCTCGTCGTCGAGGATGACCACATCCGGCATGAGCTCCTGGCACGCGCGAACGGCCTGCTGGGCGTCGCGCGCCACGCCGACGCACTCCATGTCGCGCTCGGCGTTCACGAGATACCGAAGGTTCTCCCGCACCGACGGATGATCGTCGACCGCGAGAACTCGGATCCTTCCCCCAAGCACCGTCCGGCCAGTCTAGGGCGGCGGAAGCGGTCACACGCTGTCGATTTTGGATTGACACCAGAGGTGCGGCGTCCTAGCTTCCCCCTGTGCCGACTATCCGCACGCGACGCCGGCGTCCGGCTCCTCTTTCGCCGGCACTCCGCAAGCTCGGTGAGCGGCTGCGCGAGGCGCGCATCGCCGCTGGCCTGTCGCAGGCGCAGCTCGGAGCACCGTACTTCACGCGGGCACATGTGAGCGCCATCGAGCTCGGGAAGATCCGTCCGGCGATGCGTTCGCTCGAGCACATGGCCAAGAAGCTCGAGAAGCCGGCGTCGTACTTCCTCGACGACGCCGAGGTCGAGCGCGCGCGGGGCGAGCGCGATCTCGAGATCGGTTCGATCGCCGGGCTCCTCACATTCGCGTCCGCGCCGGAAGCCCTGCGCCGTGCCGAGAAATTGCTCGACGCGGGCAGTTTGTCCGTGCGCGACACGTGCCGGCTCCGGCTTTATGCCGGATCTGCCCTCAATCTTCTTCACCGTGGTCGCGACGCGGTGAAGACTCTCGCGATCGCGCAACGTCTGGCGGGCGAGCTCGGCCACGACCCGCTCGCGCGCGCCGCCGACTACCAGCTGGCCGTCGCGACACGGATCGCCGGGAACCCCCGCGGGGCGCGGGAGATGCTCGAGACGCTTCTACGGCGGATCGAGAACGCGAAGCCGCCGGATCAGCTGCTGCGACTCCGAGTGCTCATAACTCTGGGCGGGTGCGCGCAGGACCTGGGCGAGCCGCAAGCCGCGACGACCTATTACCAGCAGGCGCTCGAGTGGTCGAGCGAGATCGGCGACCTTGCACGCATTGCCTTCATTCACCAGGGCCTCGGCAACGCGTATCGGGCTCTCGGAGACCAGGACGCCGCCGCGGGCCATTACCAGAAGGCGCTCGCCTCGGCCGAGCTGGGCAAGGATCTGGTCGGCGTCCTCATCATGCGGAATGCCCTGGCGGTGATCGCCGCGGACGCGGGCCGCATCGAAGCGGCGTACGAGCACGTCGCGCGCGCGATCGAGATCGCTCGAGTTTCCGGGCCCGCCGCGTATCTCGCCCACTGCTACGCGACGCGTGCCGAGGTCGCGCTCAAGGCGAAGGACGCTGCGCTCGCGCGCTCGAGCGCCGAAGCCGCGATCGCCGCCGTCGGGGAGCGGGGCGCCGATGCCGACCGCGCGGTCGCCGGCGCGACGCTCGTCCTCGCCGAGCTCGATCTCCGCGACGGCGACACCGCGAGAGCCGAGCGGCGGATGCGGGACGTCGCGGCGACGTACAAGGCCCTCGACGCGAGCGCCGAGCTCGGCGACGTCTTGATGCGGCTATCCCGCAGCGCGAAGAAGCGTGGTGACCTGCGAGCCGCGGAGCGCTACGCCTCGCAGGCGTACGCCGTCAGCAAGCCCATCAGCGCCAACGTCGATATGTAGCGACGCCGAGCGCGGGGGCGCGGGTGGCACGGGTGAGCGGGTTGCGCGCGAGGCGTTCATCCGGCCGCGTCACTCCGGAGCGGCTCCTGACGCGAGTGCAGCGGACCGGTAGCCGAGGGCGCAACCCCGAACCCGGGACAGGACCCGCGCCCCCTGGGCCGCTCAGTCCCGCTGCTGGCGTTCCGTTGCTATGAGCACGTTTCGCAAGAGAAGCTCAGTCGTGACGGCACCCAGGCCCCCCGGCACGGGGCTGAGAGCGGCAGCGATCGGGGACACGCTTTCGGCATCGACGTCGCCGACGATGCCCTTGGGAGTCACGTTGATACCCGCGTCCACGACGGTGGCACCGGGCGAGATCATGTCGCCGCGGAGGAATCCGGGTCGCCCCACGCCGACGACGACGACGGTCGCGTCCTTCGTGATCGCGCGGACGTCCTTCGTCTGGCGGTGCGCGATCGTGACCGTCGCGTCCTCTTTGAGGAGCAGGTACGCGGCGGGGCGCCCGATGACGGTGCTCCGCCCGATGACCGCGGCTCGCGTACCGCGCAGAGGCACGCCGTGGAATTTCAAAAGCTCGACGACGGCCTCCGCCGTGGAGGGGACAAAGCGCGGCCGCCCGTCGGCGAGCAACCCCACGTTGAAAGGATTCATGCCCTCGACGTCCTTGGCCGGAACGATGTGGTCGACGATGTGGCCCTCATCGAGCGCCCCGGGGAGCGGCGTCAGCAGGAGGACCCCGTGGATCCGTGGATCCACGCCCAGCCGCTCGAGCGTC
>VBEY01000096.1 GCA_005889295.1 Chloroflexota bacterium
AAGACACACTGGCCGAGCTCGCCGCTTCGATCCGCGAGCACGGCGTGCTGCAGCCGATCCTCGTCCGTCCCGCGGGCAGCGACTACGAGATCATCGCGGGCGAGCGCCGTTGGCGCGCGTCCAAGCTCGCCGGCAAGGAGACCGTGCCGGCGATCGTCGAGCGCTTTGACGACTCCACCGCGCTCGAGATCGCCCTCATCGAGAACCTGCAGCGCGAGGATCTGTCGCCACTCGACGAGGCCGTCATCTACAAGAAGATGACGGACGAGCTCGGGTATTCGATTCGCAACCTCGCGACCAAGCTCAGCAAGGACAAAGGCTACGTCGAGAATCGCTTGCGGCTGGCGTCGGCACCGGACGACGTTCGCGACATGGTCGCTCAGCGCTACGACACGCTCTCGGCCGCGTACGAGCTCATGAAGCTCGAGAACAAGAGGCGGCGACAGTCGCTCGCCAAGCAGATCATCGGCGGGAAGCTCACGCTCCTCCGGCTGCACGACCAGGTCGAACGGATCCTTCACCCTGGGGTCAAGACGCCGAAGACCGAGCCCGTGATCCCGCCGCTCCGCGATGACGCACTGATCACCGCGACCCGCAAGCTGAACGAAGCACTCTCCGAGCTTGCGCGGGCCATTGGCGAGGACGGCCAGGGCCGCATCGCGGAGGGCGACCGCCAGAACCTGGCGAAGTTCCTGACGATCTCGCGAGCGCGCCTGGACAACCTGGTGGCGCGCCTGCGAAGCGGGGCGCACGCCTAGCGAGGGCCCACGTACAGTTAACGCATGCGGGTCGGCTTCCGGAGCAGCGCGATCGGCTTCGCCGTCATGACCGGGACGGTCACGCTCGCGGCGATGGGTCTCTTCGTTCTCATGGATCCGCGCGCGCAGGCATTCTGGGGAGCCCGCATCGGCGACGCCGTCGGTTTCGTGCGGTCGCTGTTGCCTCGCTAGGCAGCGCGGCCGAGGTCGGTAGGGATCTCCTCCGTCACGGCCACGATGCGGGCCTTTTGACCTTGGGCGTCGCGCAGTATCGAAACGGCCGTTGCGACGATGCCGACGGCCGCGAAAATCACCAGTCCGCCATCACCCGTCAATAAGTCCATCACGCGGTGCCTAATAAGCACCCCTCATGCCATCCAGCGGGCAAGCGGGCTGTTACTTCTTCGTCACAATCCCGCGGTCAAGCGGCCTTCCGCGGCGGTCGCGCGCGCACGACGCGGACCTGCGCGACCCGTCGACCGTCCACCGCCGTGACCTGGAACCGGAAACCCTCGATCTCGATCGTGTCGCCGACCGCAGCGAGGCGTCCGAGGCGGCCGAACACGAGCCCGCCGACGGTGTCGTAGGGCTCGTCCGGCAGCTGGAGGCTGAGCCGCTCGCGCAACGCGTCGAGCGACGTGAGTCCATCTACGACAAATGTCCCGGGCGCCTCCTCTTTGAAGGCCGGCGCCTCCCGGTCGAACTCGTCCTGAACCTCACCGACCAGCTGCTCGATCACGTCCTCCAGCGTCACCAGGCCGGCGGTGCCCCCGAATTCATCTAGGACGATCGCGAGCTGTACGCGCTGCCGCCGGAACTCCGCAAGCGCCTGGTCGAGCCGCATGGTCTCGGGCATCACCGGCACCTTGCGCATCACGTCGCGCGCGCGCGTCCGGTTCTCCTTGTCGACCCCGACGAGATCCTTCACGTGCACGATTCCGATGATGTGGTCGAGGTCCTCCTGATAGACGGGAAAGCGGGAGAAGCGGTGCTGCCGTGCCGTGATGAGGATGTCGGCGACGGGGGTGTCGTCCGCGACGGCGACGATCTCGGTCCGCGGCACCATCACCTGGCGGACGATGCGGTCGGCGAACTCCATGGCCCGCCCGACGATCACGCGCTCGCTCTCCTGGAGGACGCCTTTTCGCGTCGAGACGGCGACGAGCATCTTCAGCTCCTCCTCGCTGTGAACGTTGACCTCGTCCGTCGGACGGATCCCAGCGATGCGGAGGATCGAGTTCGCGCTGGCATTCACGAGCGCTATGAACGGGTACATCACCCGGTAGAAGAGATGGAGCGGGTAGGCGCACCAGAGGGCCAGGGCCAGCGCGCGCTGGATCGCCAGGTACTTGGGCGCGAGCTCCCCGACAACGATGTGCAAATACGTGATAACGCCGAACGCCAGGGCGAATGAGAGCACCTCGAGCAACGGGTCCGGCAACCACCGAAAGAGGGGACCGAGCAACGCTGCGACCGCGGGCTCGCCGATCCATCCGATGGCCAGCGAGCAGAGCGTCACACCAAGCTGTGACGCCGAGATGTACTCGTCGAGCCTGTCGACGAGGCTCGCGGCCAGGCGAGCGCGAGCGCTGCCCTGCTGGGCAAGCTCATCGAGCTGGGTTCTCCTGATACGAACGAACGCATACTCCGCCGCCACAAAGAACCCGTTCGCCAAAACGAGGAGCAGGGCGATGCCGAATGCAACGAGCGCGCTCGTATCCATGAGCGTGCGATTCTCGCACCTCCGGTACGCTCATACGGTGCGCGTGCTCGTTCGTTTGTTCGCCTCATATCGTGAGGCGGCCGGCCGAGGACACTTCGATCTGGAGCTCCCGCCGGGATCGACGGTGCGCGACGCGATCGCGCGCATCCTGAAAGAGCACCCACTCATCGCCGAGGGCCGCCAGGTCGTCATCGCGCGCAACCGCGAATACGTCGGCGTCGATGAGCCGCTCGCCGACGGAGACGAGCTG
The DNA here is from genome assembly GCA_005889295.1 of Chloroflexota bacterium. Taxonomy (GTDB): domain Bacteria; phylum Chloroflexota; class Limnocylindria; order P2-11E; family P2-11E; genus 3-1-20CM-2-70-9. The sequence continues at coordinate 2,732 of VBEY01000096.1, forward strand.
GCGCTCATACCGCCGGTCTCGGGCGGCGACGCGCGCACCCTGGCGCCGATCGCCGTGAGCGAGGCGCCTCTCTCCGTCGACGACGCGCTCGCGCTCGTCCGCGACGACGCGTTCGGTGGCGTGGTGGTATTCCTCGGAACGGTCCGCAGCCGCAGCCGAGGCAAACGCATCCTGCATCTCGAGTACGAGGCCTACGCGGAGATGGCCGAGGCGAAGATGCGCGAGATCGCCGAGCGATTGGCGCGCGAGCACAGTCCCCTCCGGATTGCCATGCACCATCGCGTGGGCGATCTTCGGATCGGCGATATCGCTGTCGTCGTCGCGGCGGCGGCTCCGCATCGCGATGCCGCATTCGCCGCGGCGCGCGCCGCGATCGACGAATTGAAGTCGATCGTGCCCATATGGAAGAAGGAATACTCCGACGACGGCGCCACATGGATCGAAGATCACGCGTGACCGTGCGGCTTTGCGACGCGGGGTCCTGTCACGGGGTCGGGGCCGCGCGCTCGCCGCACCCTTTCCCCGCTGCAGTCGCGTGATATGACTCCGCCCGGCGACGCGGGTCCCCGGGCCCGCGGCTCGCGCGCAACCCGCTCCCCCGTGCCACCCCGCGTCGCCGCGCCGTCGGCGCTCGTCCGTCGGCTCGAGGAGATATGTGGGAATGAAAACGTGTTCTGGCGCCCCGAGGATCTCTTGGTGTGGGAGTACGACGCAGGCTTTGATCGCCGTCCGCCAGCCGCAGTCGTTCTGCCGGGTACCGCAGAGGAGGTCGCGGACGTCGTACGCGCCGCGCGCGCGGCGGGCGCCGCCATCGTGCCGCGCGGCGCGGGCACCGGTCTCTCCGGCGGGACGATCGCGTGCGCCGACGCGATCGTTGTGTCCACGGCGCGGCTCCGCCGCATCGTCTCGATCGACGCCCTGGCGAGGATCGCGGTGGTCGAGCCCGGCGTTCCGAACCTCGCCGTGAGCCTAGCCGCCCGGGGACACGGCCTCTTCTTCGCCCCGGATCCGGCGAGCCAACGCATCTCCACGATCGGCGGCAATGTCGCGACAAACGCCGGCGGCCCGCACGCCCTGCGCTACGGATCGATGACCAATCACGTCCTCGGCGTCGAGCTTGTCCTGCCGACCGGCGAGAGCGCGCGTTTCGGCGGCGAGGTGGCGGACCTGCCCGGGTACGACTGTGTCCCCTTCATCGTCGGCAGCGAGGGCACGCTCGGGATCATCACGAAGGTCTGGCTGCGTCTGCTGCCCCTTCCCGAGGACGTGCGAACGTTCGTCGCGATCTTCGCCGACATCGACAGCGGCGCTCGCGCCGCGAGCGCGATCATCGCGAGCGGCGTCGTGCCCGCCGCTATGGAGATGCTCGACCGCGTCACGATCGGTGCTCTGAACGCCGCGTTCGAGGTCCACCTTCCAGAGGACGCGGGCTCCCTGCTCCTCGTTGAGGTGGAGGGCCTCCGCGAGGAGACGGAGGACTGGGCGCACACGATCGAGCGGGTCCTGCGAAAGAACGGCGCGGCGAGCGTGCGGTCGGCGGAGACCGTCTCCGAGCGGGAGCTCCTCTGGAAGGCGCGCAAGCTCGGCTACGCGGCGCTGGCCCGCATACGACCGAACAACTACCTCCACGATGCGGTGG
>VBEY01000097.1 GCA_005889295.1 Chloroflexota bacterium
CGGAAGACATCACCGCCGACGCTCACCCGTCGCGGCGGCTCCTTGACGGTGTCCCTGCCGCCTTCTTCGTGTGCCGCGACTGCTTCCGGCCCGCGGAGCTCGAGTTCCAGATCTCGTGCGAGGGAGCGGACACCCCATACGCGCGGCTCCCGATCCGCGAATCGCTGCGCCGTCTCCGCGGCTTCTATCAGGATCGCCTGCGAGAGGCGCCGTACGACGGGCGCGTGACGGTCGCGCTGCAGGAGGTCGAGCGCCGGTTGCTCATAGGGCCTGTCGAATCCGCTTCTAAACTCGACGCGTGAGCCCGGTCCGGCCCAATCTCGCGCTCCTCTGGCCGTCGTACACGTTCTTTCCGCTCGCGGGCCTCGGCATCCTCGTCTTTGGGGCGAGCGCGGGCGACTCCACCATGGTGATCATCGGGTTGGCGCTCCTTGCCGCGAATGCGGCGATCGTCACCAACTACGCGTACTTCACAAAGCTCGCGGTCGAGGACGGCGAGCTCGTCTACCGAACCAATTTCGGAACGCGAGTTGATCGCGTGCCCCTCGGTGGCCTGCAACGCATCGACGCGAAGCGCTATCCGGGCGCCCACTCCGGCGTTTCCGCGCCGTTCTTCGTCGCGCGCGGTCGCGATTCAACGGTGAAGGTGAACACGAAGCCGTACCGCCTGCGGGACTTCACGCCTCTCATCGGTCTGATCCACTCGGCGAACGGACGCGTCGAGCTCGACCCGTTTTGGGCTCGCGTCGCCGCCGGCGAGGACCCCTCGAAGGAGATCGAACTCACACCGCGCAGCCGGATCTAGGCGGAGCGCTCCAGCCGGCGAAGCTCGACAGCCGTGCACCGATCCCAGACCACACGCATACCTCTTGCCTCGGCGCGCTCGGCGGCACCGACGTTGCCCAGGTCGAGCTGGAACCACATCGCCTTGATGCCGGCCGCGAGTGCGTCGTCGACCACCGCGTCCAGGTACTCGCCGCGACGAAAGACATCGACGAAACCGACGTCTGCGTCCTTTGGGATGTCGACCAGTCGCAGGTACGAGCGCTCGCCCTCGACGATTTCGCCACGTAACGCGGGATTCACCGGGATCACGCGATACCCGTGCGCACGCAGCGTGCGTGAGACCGAATTGCTCGGTCGTTCGGGGCGAGCCGAGTACCCGAAAACAGCGATCGTGCGGCTCGACGTGAGGAGGTCTCGTATAAGACCCGGCTCATTCATTTTCTCACATCAGTCGCGCGAGAAAAAGGTCTTGTCGCGCATCCTCATCGCAGGATAATCGGCAGCGAGATGCCCCCTCGAGCACCGGTCGTCTGGACGACCACAGCGGTGCGGAGCGAGCGATTCCGGCAACGGCTCGACGAGCGTCATCGCGAGCTGACGATCCACGCGAAGGCGCGTGGCCGCAGCTATCGCCGCTCCCGGTCAGACCCCGCGAGCGAAGAGATCCGCCGCCTCCGAGCCGACTTCCTTGCCGCGCTCGGGCGTCTCGGATCCTTCGAGATCGCCATGGGCCGCCTGGCGCAATGCCGGTACGACCTTGAACTCGCCGAGCGCGCCGACGATCTGTCGCGAGACTATTTCCAGCTCTGGCACCTCATCGCGCGACGGAGCGGCGCGACGTGGCCCGAGGAAGAGCGCGAGGCCGAGCGTCTCGACTACTTCGCCATGCAGGTTGGCCGCCTCGAGGGTATCGCCGACGCGCTGGTCGTCGCAGGCCGGAACGTGCGACTCTTTCCACTGCCCACCGTACCCTGGCTCACCGCGTCCTAGGACGCGGAACCCGGGCGACGGTGCGATCGGGGCCGTAGCTCAGCGGTTAGAGCGCGCGGCTTACATCCGCGATGTCGGAGGTTCGAATCCCCCCGGCCCCACTGATCGGCCCGGCCCCGGCCGAACGGGAACCCACGTTTTGACCATCTGTTGACCCAAGGCGCGCAGTCCGTGCGCGCGTCTCGCCCGCAAATTGCTGTTGCCCGGCCGTTGGTTCTCCGAGACCAAATCGTTGCGTGTGAGCTCCGGTAGGAGGGAATCCGTGAAACGGCTACGGCACCTGACTTTGCTCGCGTCACTGGCGCTCTTGAGCCCGACCAGTCTCGCAACGCAGCCGGCAATCGGCGCCGCCTCGCCGATCGCCGCCGCCTCAGCTCCGATCACGTTTGGGGTCCCGAGCGTGGTCGACCCGATTCATACCAATGGTGAGCCCGATATCGCCATCGACCCGCAGGGCCGGGTCTTTGTAAGCGGGCCGACTGGAACGGGGACGCAGCGGAGCACCTGGTTCGGTTCGGTCGACGGAGGCCAGACGTTCCGGGTGATGGCTCAAACGAAACCGCCGGACCCGATCATCGGAATTAAGGCTCCGGGGCCAGGCGGCGGCGACACCGACATCAACTTCGACCACACCGGCAAGCAGTACTTCGCGGACCTCTATGCACTCGCCTGTCTGCGGGTAGCGGTAACCGGCCCGGTCAACTCGGGCGCGTCCGACCAGGAGGGCTTCCTCGGTTGCGGAGGGACCCCCCTTGCGGATCGCCAGTGGCTCGCCGTGTACGACCCGGACCCGACGGCTCGAAACGAGTCCGCGTACACAGCAGCGGGCGGCAAGGCCCCGCTGATCTATCTCGAGTTCAACAACATCGTCGGCCCCTACCCGAACGGTGGAGCACAGTGGAACAAGAGCACCGACGGGCTCAGCTTCGACAACGCCACGGCCGACACCCCGACGGGGACCGGAGCGATCTACACGCCATTCGGCGCCGACGGCTATCCGGCGATCGACCAGGTGACGGGTAAGGTCTTCCAGGCTGCCGGCTGCACGACCGGCGCCGGGTGCCTCTCGAACGGCCTTTTTCTGAACATCGGGACGCCCGACGACACCGGGAAGCTCCATTTTCTCGACAAGCCGGGCGCCGGGCCATCGAAACTCATCAGGATCGCCGAGACCATCAGCTCCCCGGACACTCTCTTTTCCGTCCTCTCGATGGACAGCGCACGCAACCTGTTCGTCGTCTGGTGCATCAGCAATAGCGACCCGGGACTGCGGCAGGTGTGGGTCAGCGCGGCGAGCGCGGCCACCGGATGGACGACCTGGACCACGCCGGTGCAGGTGAGCGACGGCTCGACGCTGACGGGCGACGCGGTCAACGTCTTCCCATGGATCAAGGCCGGTGGCGCCGGGAGGGCGGATGCCGTCTGGTACGGCTCGGACAAGAACGTCGACCCGAGCAGCCACAACAACCAGTCGTGGAACGTCTTCATGTCCCAGGTCGTCTACCCGACCGACCCGTCGACCCGAGCGTTGACCGGCGCGGCGCCGACAACGACTCTGGTTAAGGTCACACCGCATCCAATGCACTACGACGACATCTGCCTTATGGGAACGGGCTGCATCACAAGCCAGGGCAACCGCAACCTCGCCGATTTCTTCGTGGTCACCGTCGACAGCACGGGTGCGGCCGAGATCGTCTACGACGACACGTCAAACGGGCTCATTCAGACTGCGGCCGGGCTGGTGGAGCCGCCGCATTTCGTCGACCACCCCGGCGCGGGCGTGATCACGATTGCCCGTCAGGCAGGTGGACTGGGCCTTCTCGGTACCGCGGTCACGGGTCCGTCGAATGCGCCGGTTAGCGGGTTGGCTGATCCGTCACGCGACGCCCTCTTCCCGGTGATCGGCGGCGGCGAACAATCAGGAATGGACATCCTCGGAACGACGCTGCGGCTCTCCGACGACAGGCGCTTTCTCAGCGTCACCACAAAGGTGGTCGATCTTTCGAACCCGGGCGCCACCGCGCTCTCCATCACGGGCACCAATTTCCTTCAGTACGTGACCCGCTGGCAGTTTGGCAACACGATCTACTACGCGGCGATGGAGAACACGCTCGCCAAACGGCCCACCTTCTACGCCGGGAAGGCGCAGAGCATCGATCTCTGCTCGGTCTCCGCCTGCTTCCCGCACGTCATCACGTATCCCGAGCCACATCTCGGTGGAAACTCCG
>VBEY01000098.1 GCA_005889295.1 Chloroflexota bacterium
AGCTTCTTCTACCGCCCTTCGGGCGGGTTTTGTTCCGTGTTCCTCGTTCGCGTTACCTGGCTCACGAGCCGACTTGCCCGTGCCATGTCTTTGTTCACTGTGACGCCGGTGAGCTCCCCGTAATAGCCGAACAGTTTGTCCCCGGGGTCCTGCCCGGTGAACTGGCGCACGTCCTCTGAGAGGTGCGCGATGTCGATCAGACCGCACCCCAGATATGCGCGGCGCCATTCCATGAGGATCACGCCACGTGCCGTTTGACGCGCGTGGGTGCACGCGAGCTCGGCGTGGCAGAGCACGGTCGGAAGGCTCGAGAGGAGGAGGGCGGCGCCGCGCGCCTCCGCGTCCAGCGGGCGATCGGTTGCCGCCCGCTCGAGGGCGCGCTCGACGAGCTCGCTCGGGGTGATCGTCTTCACGCCGAGCGCTTTCAGCGCCGGACCGTCGGCGGCGACCGCGCGCTCGATCGCGACCTTCGTCAGGACGATCGCACGGGAGTCCTCATGACACGCGCTCGTGGTGTCGAGAAGGTCCTCGGTCATGACCCAGGGCCATGCCGGCACCGCGGGCGGAGGGACTCCGCGCGAGAGCACTCGTGGCACGCGGTCGGTCTTTCGCGCGAGGAACGGCAGGAGCTGCACTTCGAGCGAGTCATCCGCTGGGACGCGCTTCAGCGCGAGCGAACGCTCGACCCCATCCTGCGTAAAACGAATCCGTTCGACCTCCATGAGCGTGTTCTTCGCGACGAGCTCGCTCCGAACGTCGCGGACCTCGGCGCGAAGGCTCCGCGCCACGAACGACGTGAGCGGGTCCTGGCTCACGCCGTGATCTCGCCTTCGTCGATCGCGCGATTCGACAGCTCGTCTGCGGCGAAGTTTTCCTCTCGGCGCACGTGGCGGATCTCACGCTCCGGGAAGGATGCGAGGAGCGCACCGGCACGGAGCGCGAGTGGCGTGAGGCCGGGATGCTTGATGCGCCAGAGTCCGCGCATCTGTTGCACCACGAGAAGCGAATCCATCCGCACATCGACCGCCGTCGCGCCGCGCCGCTTGGCCTCCTCCAGTCCAAGAATCAGCGCGTTGTACTCGGCTACGTTGTTGGTTGCGTGACCGAGCGGACGCGCCAGCTCGGCCACGAGCTTCCCCTTCTCGTCGTAGAGCACGGCCCCCGCGCCCGCTGGTCCGGGGTTGCCGCGCGCGGCCCCGTCCGCATACACGACGAGTCTCACGCGCCGAAGATCTGTGCCATCCGCGCGAGATCGACGTTGCCCCCCGATACGATCGAGACGACCCGCTCGCCCGGACGCACGGGGATTTTTCCTGCAAGGAGTGCACCGGTCGCGGCTGCGCCTGCCGGTTCGGCGACGAGCTTCGCGCGCGTGGCGAGGAAGCGCATTCCCTCGGCGATCAGGTCGTCCTCGATCACGACGACGTCCGTGACAAGACGACGGACGATGTCGAGAGGGATCGTTCCCGCAATCGGGGCCGCCAGCCCATCGGCGATCGTGTCGATGCGCTCGAGCCGGATCGGCTCACCCGCGTCGAGCGCCCGCCTCATCCCGGCCGCGCCGGCCGGCTCGACCCCGACGACCCGGGCGCCCGGCCGTTTCGCCGCGACGGCGACCGCGATGCCGGCGATGAGGCCACCTCCCCCGACGCCAACCACGAACACATCCGCGTCCGGGAGGTCGTCGAGGACCTCGAGCGCGCAAGTGCCGTGGCCGGCGATCATCGCGGCGTCGTCGTAGGGGTGGAGGAAATATGCCCCCGAGCGATCTTTGAGCTCGCCGACCAGCGCGACGAGCTTGGTCATGTCCGGCGCGAACACGATCTCCGCGCCATAGCCCCGGGTCGCGTCAACCTTTGCCCGGGGAGCTGACTCGGGCATCGCGACGGTGACCCGAACGCCCGCGGTGCGGGCCGCGAAGGCGATCGCCTGGGCCGCGTTGCCGGCGCTCATGGTCACGATCCCCCGTTCGCGCTCCTCCTTGGACAGCCTCGAGATCGCATAGACCGCGCCGCGGGGCTTGAAGGAGCCCGTGCGTTGAAGGTTCTCCGCCTTGAGATGCGCAGCGGTCCCGATCCGGTCCGCGAGGGCACGGCTCGAGAAAAGTGGAGTGCGGTGGAGGACTGGAGCGACGACCCCGCGAGCGCGTTCGACGTCGGCGAGAGTGACGGAGATAGCCTTCCCCTCCGCTGTGGGCCCGCCAGGGATCGAACCTGGGACCAGCAGATTATGAGTCCGCCGCTCTACCACTGAGCTACGGGCCCTAGGAGTGCCGCTTCGCGAGCTCGCTCGCGCAAACGGCCGACGACGGGCCCGCGAGCGTCGCGAGCAGACCCGACGTGGACCAAAGTATTGCGCGGCCGCGGCCTGCGAGCGACGCCAGAGGGCCCGGTCCTCGAGTTCGGCTCGCAAAGCCACACAAAGACGTCGACTTTGCCGTTATAGTCCCCAGCAAGGCTGGGGCGCGTGCGTTCCGCGCGCTGTGGGGAGCACAGCAACTCGAAGCGAGCCCGGGCGAGGGGTTCGCAAAGAGGAGAACGCGTTGGGTAACGTCATCGCGATCGCGAACCAGAAAGGCGGCGTGGGCAAGACCACGTGCGCCATCAACCTCGGCGGGGCGCTCGCGTCCCTCGGTCACGAAGTTCTCTGCCTCGATCTGGACCCGCAGGCCAACCTCACCGTCGGCCTCGGCATCGACCTCAACACGGTCGAGCGCAGCATCGCCGACGTCCTCATCGATTCGAACGTCACCCTTGGATCGATCATCCGACCGACGAAGACGAAGAAGGTCGACGTCGCGCCCGCGACGCTCGAGCTCTCTGCCGCGGAGGTCGAGCTCTTCAACGCGATCGGCCGCGAGATGGCGCTCCGCGACAAACTCGCACGCGAGATCGTCGACCGGTACGACTACGTGCTCATCGATTGCCCGCCAACGCTCGGCCTGCTCACGCTGAACGCGCTCGTCGCCGCGACCGGAGTGATCATCCCGGTGCAGACGCAGTACTACGCGCTCAAAGGTGTTGCCGCACTTCTCAAGATCATCAAGACGGTGCAGACACGACTGAATCCGAATCTGAAGGTCTACGGTCTGCTGCCGACGTTCTACGACAGTCGAACGATCCTCGCCCGCGACATGCTCGACTCACTGAAAGATCTGGGAGATCACCAGGTGTTCGCCACCGTGATCCGCCAGTCCGTGAAGATCGGGGAAGCGCCCACCGCCGGCGTCCCGATCACCGTGTACGAGCCACGAAGCGATGCGGCAAAGAGCTTCGTGGACCTGGCGAAGGAGGTGATCGGTGCTCACAAGTAATCGCCCAAGGAAGTCCTTCCGCGACGCCGGTGAGCGGATCTTTCAGCAAGAGACCGATTCGCAGCCCGGCATCATCAGCTTGCTCGCCGCGCGAACGCCCACCGCCGTACGCGACATCCCGCTCGAAAAGGTGATTCCGAACCCCGGACAGCCGCGGATGACCTGGCACGAAGACACACTGGCCGAGCTCGCCGCTTCGATCCGCGAGCACGGCGTGCTGCAGCCGATCCTCGTCCGTCCCGCGGGCAGCGACTACGAGATCATCGCGGGCGAGCGTCGCTGGCGCGCGTCCAAGCTCGCCGGCAAGGAGACCGTGCCGGCGATCGTCGAGCGCTTTGACGACTCCACCGCGCTCGAGATCGCCCTCATCGAGAACCTGCAGCGCGAGGATCTGTCGCCACTCGACGAGGCGGTCATCTACAAGAAGATGACGGACGAGCTCGGGTATTCGATTCGCAACCTCGCGACCAAGCTCAGCAAGGACAAGGGCTACGTCGAGAATCGGCTGCGGCTGGCGTCGGCGCCCGACGACGTTCGCGACATGGTCGCCCAGCGTTACGACACGCTCTCGGCCGCGTACGAGCTCATGAAGCTCGAGAACAAGAGGCGGCGGCAGTCGCTCGCCAAGCAGATCATCGGCGGGAAGCTCACGCTCCTCCGGCTGCACGACCAGGTCGAACGGATCCTTCACCCGGGGGTCAAGACGCCGAAGACCGAGCCCGCGATCCCGCCGCTCCGCGATGACGCGCTGATCACCGCGACCCGCAAGCTGAACGAAGCACTCTCCGAGCTTGCGCGGGCCATTGGCGAGGACGGCCAGGGTCGCATCGCGGAGGGCGACCGCCAGAAC
>VBEY01000065.1 GCA_005889295.1 Chloroflexota bacterium
ACAAGCCTCAGGCGCAAGTCGGGCACCTCCTCCGCCGGGCGGCGTTCGGCGCGACGCCCGCGGAATACCAGCAAGCGGTCAACGACGGATTCAAGAAGACCGTCGACCGTCTCGTCGAGACAAAAGCGGCGGAGCCACCGGCACTCGCCGGCGCCGACGACGCGACGCAGGACAAGCCGATCAAGCCGCAGGAACTTATCGGCTGGTGGCTCGACTGGATGCTGCGCACCCCCACCCCGTTCGCAGAGCGCATGACCTTCTTCTGGCACGGCCATTTCACGAGCGACTTCCGCAAAGTCAATCTGCAGACGCCGTACATCTACTGGCAGAACCTGACCTGGCGCCAGATGTCGCTCGGCAATTTTCACGACATGCTCTATCAGGTCACGATCGATCCGGGGATGCTCCGGTACCTCGACCTCGGAACGTCCACCGGCAAGAGCCCGAACGAGAACTACAGCCGCGAGCTCATGGAGCTCTTCACGATGGGCGTCGGCACGTTCACCGAGGACGACGTCCGAGCCGGCGCGAAGGCACTCTCCGGCTGGCGCGAGCCGGTCACGCAGGCCATGTACGACGCGCTCGTCGCTCGCGCGCAGCAGCAGGGTCGACCCGGTCCACGGAACGTCACACCCGATACGGTGAAGGCCGGAGTCTTCGAGCAGCAGCGCGCGTACGTGGGCGGGGTCAAGTTCCTCGGCGACGTCCGTCAGTGGGACACGAAGAGCGCGCTCGAGAAGATCCTGACGCAGGACTCCGTCGCGCCGTTCATTGTGCTGAAGATCCTCCGCGAGTTCGTCACCGATCAGCCGGACGACGCTTACGTGAAACGGCTCGCCGACAGCTTCCGCAAATCGCGCTACGACGTGAAGTCGCTGATGCGCGACGTTCTCATGAGCCCGGAGTTCCTCGCACCGGCGAATTACCGGGCGCTCGTGAAGTCGCCGACGGAGCTCATGGTCCACATGGCCAAGGCGCTCGAGACCCCGGCGCTCGCGAAAGCGATCGGCGTCGCCGGTCAGGGCATGGGTCAGCTTCTGTTCGATCCACCTGAGGTGGGCGGCTGGCCGTCGAACGCGAGCTGGATATCGAGCAACAACGTGCTCACGCGCGTGAATTTCGCGCAGGCGACGCTCACCGGCATGTCTCGGATTCCGGCGTTCAAGGATGCGCACACGATCCACCTCGACGGCGTCGTGAGCCCGGCGACGGCGCAGCTCCTCAATTCGAGCCCGGACGACGCGACACGCTGGCTCATCCTGCTCGCGTCGCCGGAATTCCAGCTGAAGTGAAGAAGGTGCGGCGATGAAAGAGGTCGGCGGAACGAACGGACTCTCGCGCAGGGACTTCCTGCGGAGCGGCCTGGTGTTCGGCGTCGGCGCCCAGGCGCTCGCCTCGGGCTACGCGGCCGTTCCCGACGTCTTCGCGCGAGCCGTTTTGTCAGCGAAATCCGCCGCGGTGCAGAACGACAAGGTCCTCGTGATGATCCAGCTCGGCGGCGGGAACGACGGCCTGCAAACGGTCATCCCGATCTCGAGCTCGCAGTACCGCGACTTCCGGCCGCAGCTCGCCGCGGCGGCTGCGAAAGCGCAGCCGATCAACAAGGACCTCGGTCTGCACGAGAACCTGAAGGGCATCAAGACGCTGTACGACGCGGGCAAGGTCGCGATCGTCCAGGGCGTCGGATATTCGAACCCGTCCTTTTCGCACTTTGACTCGATCCGCGTCTGGGAGACGGCCGACCCCGCCAAGCGGCAGCAGGACGGCTGGCTCGGGTCAGCGATCGCGAAGAACTACGACTCCGCGGGTCATCCCCTTGTCGGGTGCGCGTGCGGGACGACGAACGTGCCGGGGATGCTGCGCGACCTTCAGGCGACGCTCACGGTCATCGACGACGTGAAGACGTTCGGCTTCCAGGGCGGTCAGAACGTCGAGGACGTCATGGGCACGCTCTACAAGAGCACGCCCGGGATCTACGGCGCGCTCTTCGACACGGCGATGACCACGGTACGTGACACCGTCGCACAGCTGCGCACCTCGTCCGCGAAGTACACGCCCAAGGGGAACTACTCGGACAAGGTGCAGCTCGTGTACTCGAGCAAGAACCAGCTTGCCGCCGCGCTCCAGCTCGCGGCGGAGCTCATCGTGACAGGGACGGGTGTCAAGGTCCTCCACGTGACGCTCGGCGGGTTCGACACTCATTACACCGAGCTCAATCGGCACGACGCGCTCATGAACTACCTGGACTCGGCGATCACCGCGTTCCATGACGATCTCACCGCGTACGGGATGGCCGATCGCGTGATGATCGCGACGTGGTCCGAGTTCGGGCGACGTCCCAAGGAGAACGCGAGCGGTGGCACCGACCACGGGACGGCGTCGCCGGTCTTCCTCATCGGCGACGGGGTCAAGGGCGGGCTGTACGGAGAGACACCGAAGCTGGACAAGCTCGACCAGCTGGGGAACCTCGCCTACTCGGTCGACTTCCGCGCCGTGTACCAGGAGATCCTGGCCTCGCACCTCGGCGTCGACGCAAAGGAGATCCTCGGCCAGAGCTTCGACCGCGTTCCGTTCGTGAAGGCTCCCGCCTGATGTCCGACTGGGCGCTCAAGCTCGGGTCGATCGTCACGACCTTGCTGGTGCTGGTCGGGTCGTACGGCTACGCGTCGACGCACGTGAAGAACGCGAGCGCGCCGCTCCAGCCTCCGGTCGAGAAAGCACCGGCGGCCGCGGCCACGCCCGCGACGTCGACGCCAACTCCGATCCCGTCCCTGGTGGGCACGCGCCGCGGCAACCCGCCGCGCGCGACATCGTCACCGGCGGCGCGACTGACGCTGCAGCCCGGGGTTCAGGCCACGGATCTCCCCGAGGTGACCTTCACCCACGTGTCCTGAGAGGCTTCAGCGGATGCCGAACTCCCGAAGGAGGAGGCGCCCGTAGCGCTCAGCGACGGCCTCGTTGAAATAGGTCCGGCGCCGCGCGTACTGGACGTGGTGGCCGAGCTCGTGGGCGAAGCTCGCGAGCGGATCCTCGTGATCGTCGACGAGCTGGTCCCGATCGAAGTCGGCGGCCTGGCACGTGCAGGGCAGCCAGACACGAATGAGGCCGGGCTCGTAGTCGGCGAGCACCATCCTGTCCTGCACGCCCGTGCGCTCGGCTTTGCGCTGCGCGCCGCCGGGCCGGCCCCCGACGCCGTAGCCGTAGACGGCAACGGTGCCGCGAAATCCGGCGCGCCGCGCCAAGCGCTGCCAGAGCCGGACCCCGCCGGGAAGCCGTTCTCTGCCGCAGTACCGGTAGACCCGCATCGCCGGGGGAACAGGGCACGGCTCGTACCCGAGCGAGCTGGCCGGGGCCGCGCCAGGCCAGATTGGCGCTCGCCAGCCAGGCTGCCGAGAATGCACCCGTGATCCCGATCGGCGACGAGGACACCGGCGATCAGCGGGTCATTCCCTACATCAACCTGGCGATCATCGCGATCAACATCGTCGTCTTCCTGTACCAGCTCGTCGATCCGAATTTCACGAACGGTTACTCCGCGGTGCCGGCCGAGATCACGTCAGGAAAAGACATCGTCGGACAGTTTCAGCTGCTCGCGCCAGACGGAACATCGGTCGTCATCGACGAAGCCCCCGGACCGATGCCCATCTGGCTCACGCTCCTCACCTCGATCTTCATGCACGGTGGCTGGCTGCACATCGGCGGCAACATGCTCTTCCTCTTCATCTTCGGCGACAACATCGAGAAGGCCTACGGCCACATCAAGTACCTGGTCTTCTATCTCGTCTGCGGGATCATCGCGTCGCTGGCTCACGTCCTGAGTCAGCCCGATTCGATCATCCCGAGCCTCGGCGCGAGCGGCGCGATCAGCGGCGTCCTCGCCGCGTACCTCGTGCTGTTCCCGACCAACCGGGTCAAGGTCCTGCTCACGCTGGGCGTCATCTTCCTGCGCCCGATCATGGTGCCGGCCGTCGTGATGATCGGTCTGTGGGCGCTCCTGCAGTTCGTGAACGGACTCGGCGCGATCGCGGTGAGCGAGCAGACGAGTGGCGTGGCTTACTGGGCCCACATCGGTGGATTCATCGCGGGGGCCCTGATCACGCTCCTCGCGAAACCGTTCCTCGATCGCGGCACGAGCGTGCCCGCGCGGGTGACGCCGCCGTATTAGAGGATCGCGGCGAGGCGCTCCACATCCTCGGCGACAGCGCCCTGGCCGTCGAGACGGTACGCGGCTCCCAGTAACTGGCACTTCTCGCGTGCGGTCTCTCGTCGGCCGAGCTCGCAGTTCACCTCGATGAGCAGACGCTGCGCCTCGCGATCCCTGAAGCCCGCGCCGATGAGGTCGAGAAGGACATCCGACGCGGCCTGCATCTTGTGGAGGGCCATCAGCTTGCGCGCCGCGTCGAGCGCGGCCTCGGTCGCGCGGGCGTCACGGGCACCGATGAGGATCGTGGCCCGCACGTCGGCGACCGCCGCATCGTCGGCTGGGCTGCCGGTCGCGACGTGGCGCGCGAGCTCGGCTTCGAGCTCCGCGACCGGTCGTGGCGTGAAGACGACGACCTTGCGCGCCGCGGCCGGCTGCGGCTTGGGCTTTGGCGTGGTGCCAAGACCGGCACGCGCGAGGAGCTCCGCGGTGTCGACGATGTCCGTGCGCTCGGCGTGGGTGATCGTCTCCGCGTTCTTGAGCACGACCGCCGAGCTCGAGCCGGGCCGCGTACGCGCCTGGACGGCCGCGGCGAGCGAAGAGCGATGCTTGGCCTCGAGAGCAGCCTCGTCCATGACGTGCTTCGCCGGCGCAGGTACATGCGGCTGCGGGACTGTGACGACCTTCACCGGCGCGGCCATCGGCGGCGGAGTGAAGGCGACGACCTTCACCGGCGTTGTTGCCGGCGCGGGTACCGGTGCGGGCGCGGACAGTGTGGCCGCGACGCGTACGGGCGGTGGCGGCGTCGGCTTCGCCCCGCCCTGCGCCGCGGCCACACGGTCCGCGATCGCGAGTAGGTGCGGGAGGTCGCCCAGCGTCTCGCGCCCATACGTGAGCTCGAGCCACGCGCGTCGCGTGTCGCGCTGGCCGAGCGCGGCGTCGATGAAGCGGGCGTACTCCTGGCACGCGCTGATCAGGTCGCCTTGGTTCGCGAGCGCCGCGGCGAAACGACGATGAGCCGCGAGGTCGAACGGCGCGATCTCCACGGCGACGCCGAGAAGCCCGATCGCATTCACACGATCGTTCTTTCGCGCGAAAGTCGCCGCACCCTCGCGAAGGGCGAGGAGCGCGGCATCGCGGTCCTCGAGCGAAACGAGCGTTCGCGCGAGACCGCTGTACGAGTCGATGTCGCCGTGCTTGTTCACGAGCTCGCGATAGGCGGCCTCGGCCTGACGCAGCCGCCCGCTCGCGAAGAGCTTCGCGGCGGCCTCGCTCGCGAGGCGGTGGTCGTGTGGCGCCTTCGCCTCGACAGTGCGCCCCTGCTGGGCGAGCGCCTGCGCGAACTCGCTTGCCTTCTTGTTGTCCATGACCCGGCTCGCAGCGAGCCGCGCGCGCTCCGCGAGCGGGAGGATGTGGCTCCGCTCGACGTTGTTCGCGTTGACACCGAGCGCGTGCAGCTCGCGTGACAGGAACGCGGGCGCGGCTGGACCGAGGTAGTCCTTCGCGACGCCCAGGAGCTCAAGGGCGAGCGCGTTCACCGCTTAGTCCTCGCCGCCGCTTCCGGCCTCGTCGGCCAGAGCGTAAAAGCGCAGTGCGTTCAGCATGCGATCAAACGCCGACGCGACCTCGTGCGTGATGTCGTCACCGCTTCGTGTGTCGAAGTGCGCTTCGCGAAGGTCGATGTCGCCCGTCGACACCTGCGTCGCCTCGCCAACGAGGCGGCGGAGCGGTCCGACGAGTGACCGTGTCAGGACCACGCCGATCACGAACGAGAGGAGCACGCCCATCACGAGCATCAGCATCGCGTCGAACGTCGCGTTGTCGGCCGCCTTTGTGTAGGTGGTGAGCGGCACCGCGAGCACGTAGCCCCACGGCTTGTTGACGAGTCGTGTCACCACTCCGCGCTGCTCGGCGGCGCCGGCGCCGAACGCGAACGACGCGTCGCCGGTCGTTCCCTTCGGCAGTCCGTCGAGCGCCGTCTTGAGCGTCGGGAGCGGATCGATGACGAGCTTGTCCGGCGTGATCGTGCCAAACCGCTTGTCGGCCGCGAGCTTCTTGGCCGTGTCGGCGTCGATCGGCGCGATCGGCTTGTAGATCAGCGATTCGGCCTGCTGGCGCTGACCCTTCGTCTCGGACACCGCGAGGCGGATGCCGTAGTCGTCGACCAGGAAGGAGTGCGCGCCGACGCCGACCGAGCCCGCGTCGCTCTCGACGATGTCCCAGATCGCCGCGAGGTTCACGCGCGTGCGCACCACCGCGACGACGACACCGTTCGCCGCGACCGGCGAGGAGAAGAACAGCGCGGGTTTGTTCGTGATGACCGAGTAGGAGGGGTCGCTCACGTACGGCGTGCCCTTCATCGCGGTCAGGAAGTACTCGCGGAAGGCGACGCTGGTGCCTTCGTCAGTCGGTACCGACGCGGCGACGATCGTGCCTTTGGGGTCCACGACGGCGACGGATTCGTACTCGGGAGAGCGCGCCGCGGCGGCCGACAGGGCGACCCGGGCCCCTGCGCGGGCCTGCTGGTCGGTGAAGTTTGTCGCGTAGTTGATGATGTCCGGCAGTTTTGCGACAAGGATGATGTCGCCGAGCCGGCTCGCGAGGTAAGCGTCGATGGCATTCGCGGTGGAGGTGGACCGTTGGCGGATGTTCGTAACGCCGAGCGAGGTCAGATCGTTCCGAGTGTTGTGCGTGGAGACGGCGCTGACCAGCGCTATCGGCGCTACCCCCACGATGAGGAGCGCCGCTAGAACCTTCTGCCAGAACCGGACACGAGGCCGACGCAATTCGCTCCCCTGCCCCGCGCGCCCATCTCGTGTCGTCCACCCGTCACGCGCGAGTGCACGCATCGTCGGCGTCGCGCGCCGTCCGGCCTAGTCACAGGCCGCCACGCGGTCGTACCGGAAAGGTCCTAGTACCGTGACGCCCGCCAGGCCGTACCATTCAGTCAAACAACACACGAAGACGTGCCCGCGCACGTGGAGGACAAGTGGCCAACGGAACGATCAAGAAGCTCGTCGGCGACCGGGGCTTCGGCTTCATACAGACCGAGGACGGCTCAGACATCTTCTTCCACCGGTCGCAGGTGGAAGGCGACGCGTTCGATACCCTTCGTGAGGGTCAGAGCGTGACCTACGAGAAGGGGATGGATCCCCGCCGCGGCAAGCCGCAGGCGGAGAAAATCACTCCGGCCTAGGTTCGCGCGGGCAGGCTTCTAAAAGCCCCGCTTCGCCTAGCGTCGCGCAGCAGACCACGAAGGAGACGCTTCGACGTCTCCAGTTGTTCGCGGTCGTCCGGCGTCAGACCGGCACGCTCTGGGTCGACCCGCCACCAGACCTCGAACCCCCAGAGCCGCTCATCCCCCACGCGCAGGCGCGGTATGCCGCCGCCGCTCCGCCTCACGTCGCCGGTCTCGAAGTCAAAGAATCCCTCGAACACCGCGGCCGCCCCGGTTCGGTCGGGCTCGCCCTCGCGGCAGTCGAGCAGGACGACACAGGGCATGCCGGGGCGGATCTCGTCTCTCGCGCGCTGCGGCCGGCGTCCGCGGTCACCACGGGACTCGGGTGCTCTGCGGGCGGGACGGCGATCCGAACGCGGCTCGGCCCGACGGTCGGGACCCCGGACCGGGGCCGGGGACGACGATGTCGGCCGCGGCTCGGCCTTGGGCCGGCGCGACCGAAAGCGACGCCGGCGGGGACGCTCCTGCACGCGACAAGTCTAAGGTGACGCGCCGTTAACATCGACGGAGATGCGTGAGGTGCACGACGTCTATGACGAGTTCAAGCATCAGCTCCCCGACATCGACCCGGCAGAGACGCAGGAGTGGATCGAGTCACTTGATGCGCTCGTAAAACAATCGGGCGGCGATCGCGCTCGCTTCGTCCTTTACAAGCTGCTCAAGCGGGCGCGGATGCTCCACGTCGGACTCCCGCCCCTGACGCAGACCCGGTACATCAACACGATCTCGCCGGAGCAGGAGCCGTACTTCCCCGGCGACGAGGAGATGGAGCTCCGGGTCCGGCGGCTCATCCGCTGGAACGCGGTCGCGATGGTCGTCCGCGCGAACCATCACTTCGAGGGGATCGGCGGTCATCTGGCGACGTACGCCTCCGCCGCGAGTCTGTATGAGGTCGGCTTCAACCACTTCTTCCGCGGGAAGGACGACGGCGCGTCCGGCGATCAGATCTTCTTCCAGGGACACGCCGCGCCAGGTATTTACGCACGCGCGTTCGTCGAGGGCCGTCTCAGTGAATCGCAGCTCGACCACTTCCGCCGCGAGGTCGTCCGAGGCGAGGGCCTGTCGAGCTATCCGCACCCGCGCCTGATGCCTGAGTTCTGGGAATTCCCCACCGTCTCGATGGGCCTCGGCCCGCTAGCCGCGATCTACCAGGCGCGCTTCAACCGCTACCTTCAGCACCGCGGGATCAAGGACACGTCGAGCTCGCGCGTCTGGGCGTTCCTCGGCGACGGTGAGTGCGACGAGCCCGAGTCGCTCGGGGCGCTGCATGTGGCGGCCCGCGAAGGTCTCGACAACCTGACGTTCGTCGTGAACTGCAATCTCCAGCGCCTGGACGGTCCGGTCCGCGGCAACGGCAAGATCATCCAGGAGCTCGAGTCGGTCTTCCGTGGCTCCGGATGGAACGTCATCAAGGTCCTCTGGTCGCGCGAGTGGGACGACCTCCTTGCGCGCGACGTCGACGGCGTTTTGGTGAACCGGATGGCCGAGACGACTGACGGGGAATCCCAGCGCATGACGATCGCCGACGGCGCCTACATCCGCGAGCACTTCTTCGGAACGGACCCGCGCCTCCGGAAGCTGGTCGAGCACCTATCGGACGAGCAGCTGCGCAGTCTGCGCCGCGGCGGTCACGATTACCGCAAGGTCTACGCGGCGTACCACGCCGCCGTACGCCACACCGGCGCACCGACCGCGATCCTCGCGCAGACGGTGAAGGGCTGGGCGCTCGGGCCGTCGGTCGAGGCGCGCAACATCACGCACCAGGCGAAGAAGATGAGCTTCGAAGAGCTCAAGATCTTCCGCGACCGCCTGCAGCTTCCGATCTCCGACGACAAGCTCACGGAAGATCCGCCGTACTACCATCCCGGCCCCGACTCGCCCGAGGTGCGCTACATGATCGAACGACGGCGCGCGCTCGGCGGATTCGTCCCGCGGAGGATTGTCCGCGCGAAACCAATCGAGCAGCCGGAGGCCTCGGCCTTCGCGGAATTCGCGCGCGGCTCCGGCAGCGCCGCCGCCTCGACGACGATGGCGTTCACGCGCCTGCTCCGGAACCTGCTGCGCGATAAGAACGTCGGCAAGCGCGTCGTGCCGATCATCCCCGACGAAGCGCGCACGTTCGGTATGGACCCGCTGTTCAAAGAGGTTGGGATCTACTCGCCACTCGGGCAGCGCTACGAGCCGGTCGACGCAGAGACGCTCCTCCCGTACCGGGAGGCGATCGACGGTCAGGTGCTCGAGGAGGGCATCACCGAGTCCGGGTCGATGGCCTCATTCACCGCCGCGGGCACGAGCTACGCGACCCACAGCGAGCAGATGCTGCCGTTCTACGTCTTCTATTCGATGTTCGGGCTGCAGCGCACCGGCGACCAGATCTGGGCGTTCGGGGACGCGCGCGGCCGCGGCTTCCTCTGCGGCGCGACGGCGGGCCGGACCACGCTCAACGGTGAGGGCCTGCAGCACGAGGACGGGCACAGCCACGTCCTCGCCACGTCGATCCCCAACATCCGCGCCTACGACCCGGCATTCGCGTACGAGACCGCCGTGATCGTGCGCGACGGGATCAAGCGGATGCTCGGCGACGGTGAGGACATCTTCTATTACCTCACTCTCTACAACGAGAACTACCCGCAACCGGCGATGCCCGAGGGCGTCGAGGAAGACATCGTCCGCGGCGTCTATCTCTTCCGCCCCGGCGAGGAGGGTCGCCGACGACGGGTCACGCTCCTCGGATCCGGTTCGATCATGCGGCAGGTGCTGCGCGCGCAGGAGCTCCTCCAGGAGAAGTACGACGTGAGCGCGGACGTGTACAGCGTCACGAGCTACCAGCAGCTGCGCAACGAGGCCCTCGCGGTCGAGCGCTGGAACCGCCTGCATCCGAACGCGGAGCCGCGCCTCCCGCACGTGACGAGCGTGCTCGGCGGACATTCCCCGATCGTCGCGGCGTCGGACTGGCTCAAGGCGCTGCCCGATCAGATCTCGCGCTGGGCGGGTAGTCCTTTCGTGCCTCTGGGTACCGACGGGTTCGGCCGGAGCGACACACGAGAAGCGCTGCGGCGCCACTTCGAAATCGACTCCGAGAGCATCGCCACTGCATCGCTACACGCGCTCGCGCTGTGTGAGCAGTACGGTTCGGATCTGGTTGCCAAAGCCATCGCCGACCTCGGGATCGATCCGGAGAAACCGGAGCCCCGCACGGCTTAGCGGGTTTCGCGCGGTGGCCGGACGCGTCAGCACATTCCTGCTCCTGATCGCGATCGTCGCGCCGCTCCGTTCGTCCGCCGCGGCGCCCGTAACGATCGTGGCGTCCGCGCCGTGCATGTCCAGCGCCGGTCCGGGTATCCCGCCGCCGGCGAGCGTCCCGTCGGGCCTTCCCGGCTTCCACGCGGCGTGGTACGGACAGAGCGGCTACCCCACGCTGTGCCCGGGCGAGCGCTCCACGGCGACCGTGGCTTTCTATAACAGCGGGACCCGCGGCTGGGTCCAGGGAAAGATGGGCGAGGTCGCATACCTCGGCACGTGGGACCCCGATCCCGGCCAGGATCGCGCGACGCCCCTCGGCGGCGACGGAACGCAGGGATCGCCCGCGACCGGCTGGCCGCGCTACAACCGCGTCGCCGCGCAGCCCGCGCCGTGGGTGGGCCCGAATCAGGTCTCGTGGTTCCAGTTCACCGTGATCGCGCCGCAGATTCCCGGCACGTACCGCCTCTCCATCCGCGCGCTCATCGAAGGCGCTCAGTGGATGGAGGACTACGGCGTGTTCTGGTACGTCACCGTTCCGGGAACTGCGCCGGCCGGCTCGCTCGCGCCGCTTCCCGCGCGATGGCCGAGCCGCGCGATGGAGATCGGGATGTCCGACGGGCCCGATGGCGCGGCGGCGATGCGCGCGACGGCGCCGTTCGGGTTCCGCTATCAGTACCTCGCGGGCGGAGTCAACACCGGCGGTGGCTGGGCGACGTGGAACGCGGGGGCGCGTTTCCCGACGTACTACATCCAGGACTCGGCGCGGAACGGTCTCGTGCCGGTATTCACCTACTACCAGATGCTCCAGTCGGCTCCGGGCAACGGAATGGGCGAGCCCGCGGGCGACATCGCCAATATGCAGAACACCGCGACGATGGGCGCGTACTTCGCGGACCTTCGGGTCCTGTTCCAGCGCGCCGGCGCCGAGTCCGGGACCGTCGTGGTGCATGTCGAGCCGGATCTCTGGGGCTACATCCAGCAGCGGTACGGCGACGACCCGGCGGCGGCGCCCGCGAAAGTTGGTGCGACCGGGATGGCGGAGCTGGCCGGCCTGCCCGATAACGCTTCAGGTCTGGCACGCGCCGTCATCAAGCTGCGCGACCTGTACGCGCCCAATGTCCTGCTCGCCTATCACCTGTCGTATTGGGGCACCAACCACGATCCGCTCTACGAGAAGGCTCCCGACGCGACGGTCGACGCGTGGGCGACGCGGTCGGCGACGTTCTTCACCTCGCTCGGCGCGGCCTTCGATCTCGTGTTCGCCGAGTTCAGCGACCGGGACGCCGATTTCAAGCGCTTTCAGAACGGCGACACGGGTGCGTGGTGGTCCGCGAACGACTTCGCGCGGAACGTTCGGTACCTCACGAAGGTCTCGGCCCTGACGCAGAAGCGGATCGTGATGTGGCAGATCCCGCTCGGCAACACGAAGATGCGGGCAATGAACAACACGTGGGATCACTACCAAGACAACAAGTCGGAGTGGCTCTTCGACGATCCCGGTCGCGCCAACCTGAGCGCGTACGCGCGCGCCGGAGTGATCGCCTTCCTCTTCGGCCGCGGGGCCGACGGCGCGACGTGCGCCTGCGACGCGGCACGCGACGGCGTCACCAACCCCGCACCGATCGGCGCGAACACCCGCGACTCGCTCGGCGCCGACGACGACGGCGGTTACTTCCGCGAACGCGCCGCGGCGTACTACGCGGCCGGGACCCTCACCCTTCCCTAGCCGATCGTACGGACGTCCAGCGCGCGCTCGCCGGTCCGATCCACACGAAACGCCCGGCCTCCCGGTCGCGCGGTCACGATCTCGACCAGGCGCTCGTCGTCGTACCGCGCCGCGACTGCGTCCTCGAGCGCGATCCCGGCGAGCAGGCCGTTCGCGACCTCGCGCTGGTAGACCGGTCGGCGGCGCTCCTCCGAGTCGTAGTGCGGGCAAGCGCTGCCCGCGAGAAGTTTCAGGCCATCACGCAGCGGGCCGAGCTCCGGCGTGAATGAATCGGTGATGCCCGCCTCGAACCAGCAGATGCATCCCGCCGACCAGCCCGTGAGGATGGTCCCATTCGCGTGCGCCTTCCGCAGCGCGTCCTCGACGCCGTGAAGGCGCCAGATCGCGAGCATGTTCGCGGTGTTGCCGCCGGCGACCATGACGACGTCCTGTCCTCGGATCAGCGCGTCAATGTCGTCCACCGTGCGGTGAAACAGCGCGAGATGGGAAGGCTCGCACGGAGCGCCGGCGAGCGACTGATAGAAGGTCAGGAGGTTCGCGGCGTCATCGCCCGAGGCCGTTGGCAGGAAAAGGATCTTCGGCCTCGGCTTCCCGGTGAGGTCGAAGACATATCGCGTCAGCGCGGGATAGAGCAGCTGTTCGCCGCCGCAGGCGACGATCCGTCTTGGCATCGGCGCCCACTTTGCCAGAGCGCCGCGGGGCTAGTTGATCGTCGTCGTGCGGTGGCCCTGCGCGAGCCAGGCCGGGATCGCCGTCGCGACCATCGGCCGTCCAACGAAGAAGCCCTGGGCGCTGTCGCAGCCGACAGCCGCGCACGCGTCGTAGGTCGCCTGATCCTCGATCCCCTCGGCGACGACCTTCATCCCCAGCGCGTGCCCGAGATTGGTGATGAGCTTCACGATCTCAGCGCTTCCCCGGTCGCGTGTCATCCGGCTCACGAAGGAACGGTCGATTTTCACGGCATACGCGGGCAACCGCTGCAGATACGCGAGCGAGCTGTACCCGACGCCGAAATCGTCGATGGCGAGCTGGACCCCCAGGTCCCGGAGCTCAGCGAGCGTGCGGAGGACGCGGTTCGGCTCCGCCATGAGCATCGTCTCGGTGATCTCGAACGCGAGCCACCCGGGTGGGATGCCGGCGCGCTCGAGCGCCTGACCGACGACGCGCGGCAGCTCGGGGTCCAGCAGGTTGCGTATCGAGAGATTCACCGCGGCCTGAAGCGGCAGGTTCGCATCGCGCCAGGCGGCGCATTGCGCGAGCGTCATGGCGAGCACCCGCGAGAAGAGCGACTTCACCAGGCCGGATCGCTCGGCGAGCGGGATGAACTCCCCTGGCGCCACGAGACCGCGGCTCGGGTGGCGCCAGCGCGCGAGCGCCTCCACGCGCATCACCTCGCCTTCCGTGAAACCAACGATGGGCTGATAGACGACCTGCAGCTGATCGGTCTCGATGGTGTGGCGCAGCTCGGCCATGAGGGCGAGCTGATTGGATCCCTCGGGGTCCGCTTCCTCGGCGTACACGGCCGACCCGCCGGGCGTTCGCTTCGCCGAATACATGGCGATGTCGGCCCGGCGGAGAAGTGTTTCGACGTCTTCGCCGTGCTGGGGAGAGATCGCCATGCCGATCGAGACGCTGATCTCGTGAGCGTCACCCTCGATCTCGAACGGACGCTGCAGCGCGGTGATGATCTTCTGCGCGACGCGCCAGGCGCCGTCCTGGTCGGCACCCGGGAGAAGGATCGCGAATTCGTCGCCACCGAGACGTGCGACGGTGTCCGTCTCGCGCAGATCGGACCTGATGCGCTCCGCCACCTGATTGATGAGCAGATCGCCCGCGCGATGACCGAAGGTGTCGTTGATCTCCTTGAAGCGGTCGAGGTCCATGACGAGCAGCGCGAGCGGCGTCGCGACACGTCGCGCCGTCCGCAGGCCCTGCTCGAGGCGGTCGAGAAAGAGCGAGCGGTTGGGTAGGCTGGTCAGGGGATCGTGTAGCGCTTGCCGCTCGAGTTCGTGCTCGGCCTTCTTGCGGTCGGTGATGTCGGTGAAGCTGGACACCACCTCGCGCACGCGGCCGAAGGAATCCTTGATCGGGACCGCGTCGACGAGAAGCCATCGCACGTACCCGTCCGATCGGACCATCCCCATCATCACGTTGCGGATCGGCTCGCCGCGCGCCTGCGCAGCGACGTTCGGCACCTCGTCGTCGGGCATCGTGGTGCCATCCTCGCGAATGCGGCGATCCTCGCCTGGTGACTCGGCGCCCTCGAGCTCATCCGGGGCTCTTCCAAAGATGCGCTTCGCCGCTGCATTCGCGAACACGACGCTCCCGGCTGCATTCCGGACGACGACGCCGCACGCCATCGCGTCATAGATGGCGGCGAGGTCGCTGTCCGATCGTGACATAGCCATCGCGGCACGGCCCTCCATCGCGAGACGCGATGCCGCCGACGTTACGCGGCGCGCATTTCGGGCGGGGAGTGCAAGAGGTATCGGCGCGATGGGTCGGAAGTACTAGAGATGAAGCTTTGTCAGTTGGTTCTTCTCTTTGTCGCTCACGTTGCCATCGGACCTCGTCCGGCTAGTCATGCCGAAGCGACGCCAGAACGAGGACGAACGCGAGCATCGGTCTCGCGAGCAAGAACAGGAGCTGCCACTCGAACAGGCCGATCGTCCCGGCCACGGCCGTCGCCAGGCCCGCCCCGAGCGCACCGACATCGATTGCGGCGGCGAGCGCGTACCACCAGCGCTCGCGTGGGAGCCGCAGAGCATTGCTGCGGCGGATGAGGACGAGACCCCTCGCCCAGGACGAGGGCGACCCCGACCGCACCGCAGATTCGAAGCGCTGCCGACAGATCACCGAGCGTCGTTGCGAGGGGGACGAAGAGAAGCGCGAGGAGCGCGTTCCCGAGTCCGAACTCCGCAATTTCGCGGAGCCGGAAGACCGTCGTCGGCGTCCATTCGCCGCCGCGCCGGAACGCGGCAACGAGTCCGGCGAATCCCGCAAGCGTGACCGAGAGCGCCGCGACCGAGAAGAGAAAGGGCGCCTCCGGGATCACGCCCGGATGCTAGGCGTCAAGCGCCGGATTCACGCGCGCATGAGCGGCCGGTAGCGGATGCGGTGCGGCCGCCAGTCGGTTCCCACCGTCTTCCGCATGTATTCCTCGTACGCCTGGTAGTTGCCCTCGAACCAGCGGACGCGGCTGTCGCCTTCAAAGACGAGCAGGTGCGTCGCGATACGGTCGAGGAACCAGCGGTCGTGGCTTATCACGACGACGCAGCCGGCGAAATCGAGTATCGCCTCCTCCAGCGCGCGCAGCGTGTCGACGTCGAGGTCGTTCGTCGGTTCGTCCAGGAGCAGCACGTTGCCGCCCGAACGCAGGAGCTTCGCGAGGTGCACCCGGTTCCGCTCGCCGCCGGAGAGGTCGCCCACCTTCTTCTGCTGATCGGCACCGCGAAAGTTCAGCGATGCGGCGTACGCGCGCGCGTTCCGGGTCCGCGAGCCGATCTGGATGTTCTCCTCACCCCCCGAGATCTCTTCCCAGACGTTCTTGGTTGAGTCGAGCGTGTCGCGCGTCTGCGAGACGTACGCCAGCTTCACCGTGTCGCCGATGCGCAGCGTCCCCGCGTCCACCTGCTCTTCGCCGGTGATGAGCCGGAAGAGCGTCGTCTTGCCCGCGCCGTTCGGTCCGATGACGCCGACGATCCCGCCGCGCGGCAGCGAAAAGCTCAGGTCGTCGAAGAGCAGCTTGTCGCCGTAGGCCTTGCGGATCCCCTCCGCCTCGACGACGACGTCGCCGAGACGCGGCCCCGGCGGGATCGAGATCTCGAGCTCGCGCTCGCGCAGCTCCGGATCCTCCGCAAGAAGCCGCTCGTACGCCTCGATGCGCGCCTTGCTCTTGGCCTGACGCGCGCGTGGCGACGCGCGCACCCACTCGAGCTCGCGCGCGAGCGTCCTCTGGCGCGCGGACTCCTGCTTCTCCTCGTCGGCGAGACGCTTGCGTTTCTGCTCGAGCCACGAGCTGTAGTTCCCCTGGTACGGGATGCCGGCGCCCTTGTCGAGCTCGAGGATCCAGCCCGCGACGTTGTCGAGGAAGTACCGGTCGTGCGTGACCGCGACGACGCAGCCGGGATATTCGGCGAGGTGACGCTCGAGCCAGCCCACCGACTCGGCGTCGAGGTGATTGGTGGGCTCATCCAGAAGGAGCAGGTCCGGCTTCGACAGTAGGAGCCGGCAGAGCGCCACGCGCCGGCGCTCGCCACCGGAAAGGGTAGCGACGGCCTGGTCCCCGGGCGGGCAGCGGAGCGCGTCCATGGCGACGTCGACCGCGGCGTCGAGCTCCCACAGACCCTTCGCTTCGATCTCGTCCTGCGTCTTTTGCAGGTCGTCGGTGGCGCGTTCCATCTCCGCGGGCGGGAGGTCCTCGCCGAGCTTCATCGAGAGCGCGTTGTAGCGGTCGAGGATCGCCCGCTGGGTGGCGACGCCGTCTTCGACGTTGCCGCGCACGTCCTTCGTCGGATCGAGGGCCGGCTCCTGCGCGAGCAGCCCGGCGCGAAAGCCGGGTGTGATGCGGGCATCGCCGATGAAGTCCGGGTCGACGCCGGCCATGATCCGGAGAAGGGTGCTCTTCCCAGCACCGTTCGGCCCGAGGACGCCGATCTTCGCGTCGGGGTAGAAGGCGAGCGTGATCCCGCGCAGGATCTCCCGCTGCGTGGACGGGACGATCTTCTTGAGTTGATACATCGTGTAGATGAATTGAGGGGGCACGGAAAAACCGTAGCAGGTACGCTTTTGGACGTCGTGGGCGGGGACAAGCGCAATTTCCGGTTGTCGCATGACGTGCTCCCGAGCCGCTACGAGCTGCGGTTCGAGCTGGAGTTCGACACGTGGACTTCGACCGGTTGGGAGCGGATCACGCTCCAGTCCGCGCGGCCGGCGCGAGAAATCACGCTCCACTCCCTCGAGCTCGACATCGTCGCGGCGACGATCGATGGCACCAACGAGCTGCAGGACGTCCAGCTCGATGCCGAATCGGAAACGGCCACGCTCCGCTTCGCGAAGGAGATATCCGCCGGCGAGCACGTGCTCGAGATCTCCTGGAAGGGCGGCATCCGCGACTCGCTCCGCGGCCTCTACCGCTCGCTCCGCGGCGAGGAGCGCTACGTCGCGACCCAGTTCGAGGCGGCCGACGCACGGCGGGCGTTCCCCTGCTTCGACGAGCCAGAGTTCAAGGCCCGCTTCTCGCTCGAGCTGATCCACCCTGCCCGGAACGCCGCAATCGCCAACATGCCCATCGCGTCGCAGGACGAGATCGACGAGCGGCGCACGCGTACGCGGTTCCGCGAAACACCGAAGATCTCGTCGTACCTCGTTGCGTTCACGGTCGGGCCGTACGAGTTCACGCCGACCGTGACCACGCCGTCGGGCATCCCCGTCCGAGTGTGCCTGCCGCCGGGTCTCGCCGAGCAGGGCATCTACGCCCGCGACGCGCATCTGCGCTCCGTGGAGTGGCTCGAGGATTACACGGCGATCCCCTATCCCTACATAAAGGTGGATGCGATCGGGATCCCCGACTTCGAGGCGGGCGCCATGGAGAATCCCGGTGCGATTACCTACCGCACGCGACTCCTCGCCGCAGACAAGCGCAACGCGTCGATCCAGACCCTGAAGGGCATCTTCAGCACGGCCGCCCACGAGCTGACGCACATGTGGTGGGGCGACCTCGTCACGATGCGCTGGTGGACCGATCTCTGGCTGAACGAATCATTCGCCTCCTTCGTCGGCGAAAAGGCGACGGCCGCGCTCAATCCCGAGTGGCGCTACTGGCGCGATTTCGTGGCCGACAACACGAGCGCGTTCAACCTCGACGCCCTCGCCTCCACGCATCCGATCTCGGTCGAGGCAAAGAGCGCTGAGGAAGCGTCGCAGCGGTTCGACGCAATCTCGTACACGAAGGGCGCCGCGGTCCTCCGCATGATCGAGGGCTACCTCGGCGAGGAGACGTTCCGCGAGGGCGTGCGAATCTATCTGCGGCGGCATGCCGAGGCCAACGCGTCCGCCGACGATTTTTGGCGCGCTCTCGACGAAGCGTCCGGCCAGGACGTGACGGCCATCGCGAACGCATGGATCAAAGAGCCTGGTCACCCACTCGTCCACATCCGCGCGACGCCGGTCGGGGGGGCGCTCGAGCTGGAGCTCGCCCAGGAGCGGTACTTCTCCGATTCGAGCGCGAAGCCGACCGGGCAGGTGTGGCCAGTGCCCATGGTGATCAAGTACGGGACCGCGGACGGCATCCGCGAGCACCGTTTCGTCCTGCGTCGCCAAAGCGAGACACTCCGACTGCCTGGCGCGCGCTGGTTCTTCCCGAACGGCGGCGGTCGCGGCTTCTACCGATTCAACTTCGCGTCAGCCCTCGAGGGCGACCTGCTCGACCAAGGCGTCCCCCAGCTCTCAGCGGAGGAGCGTCTCGCGCTGCTCGACGATCTCTGGGCGCTTGTCCGTCACGGCAAAGCCAAGCTCGCCACCTTCCTGCATCGCGTCGAAACGCTCCGCGGCGAGGGGGACCGCGCGGTTCTCGCCTCGATAGGCGACGCCCTGACCTGGCTCGCGAACTACGCCGTCCGCGATCTGACCGAGCGCCCCTTCGCCCGTCTCGTCGAGGACCTCTTCCGCCCGATCCTCGATGCCATCGGGTGGCGCCCGGCTGAGGGCGAGGACTCCGACGTCCGCGAAAAGCGCACACGTGCGATCGGGATGCTCGGCCTGTACGCGCGGGCAGCTGACATCCGAGCCGAAGCCCAGCAGCTGGTGCGCGCGCACTTGGACGACGAGGAGCGACTGCATCCGGACGTCGCCGGGACGGTGATCGCCGTTGCCGCGACGATCGGCGACGACCGCCTCTGGGAGCGTTACGTCGCGCGCATGCAGCAGGCCCAGGCCACCGACGCGCAGGAGGAGACCCGCTTCCGCCAGGGCCTGGTTTTCTTCGAGGACCCCGAGCTCGCCCGACGCACGGCCGAGGCGGTGTTCACGCCGCTCATCCGCGTTCAGGATCGCGGAGTCATGCTGATCCCGATGCTCCAGTACCGCCGCACGCGACCGGCGGCCTGGAGCGTCCTCAAGGAACACTGGGACACCGACGTCGCGAACGCGGACGTGGCGCCGCTCCTCAAGCAGGCCATGGTCAACGCGGTCAGCCAGCTGGCGCAGCGCGGGCTCGCCGACGAGGCGGCCGCGTTCTTGGAGAAGAAGCGAACGCCGGACATCGCGGAAACGGTCGCGCAGAGCCTGGAGCGCCTTCGCGTCAACACAGCGGCCGCGGAGCGGCTCGCGGACGAGCTCGAGAACGAATTGCGGGTGCCGACGCCGGGCTAGAGCCCAAGCCAGCTGAGCGACGAGCGATTCACTCGCGAGGAGCGGTCGCTACGCGCCCGCTTCGCGTTCGGGGGCCCCTGCCCCCTGGGCCCCTGCCCCTGCAACAGCCCTGAGCACGTGGCGGTCGCTGCGCGCCCAGGGGCCCCTACCCCTGCGGAGGCGACGCCGACGGGACGAGCCGCTAGAGCGGGTCGCTTAGCCGCCGATGAAGCTCATCTCGATCTTGCGAAGGCCAGCCGTCTCTTCGGAGCGAAGATCGGAGTAGCGATCGGTCCGCTCGGTCCATACCGCGGTGATCGCGCGCGTGATCTCGTCGTCGGTGGCTCCGCTCCGCAAGAGCGCGCGGAGATCGTGTCCCTGCGTCGCGAAGAGGCACGTGTAGAGAGAACCGTCGGCCGAGAGGCGCGCGCGCGTGCAGTCCGCGCAGAAGGGTTGCGTCACGGATGAGATGACGCCAATCTCGCCGGTCCCGTCCTTGTAGCGGTAGCGCGCGGCGACCTCGCCGCGATAGCCCGCCTGAATGGGCTCGAGCGGCATCTCCCGGTCGATCATCGCGACGATCTCGCGGGCCGGAACGACGTCGTCGAGACGCCACCCGTTCGTCGATCCGACGTCCATGAATTCGATAAACCGAAGCGTCATGCCGGTGCCTTTGAAGTAGCGCGCCATCGGCACGATGCTCGACTCGTTCACCGCGCGCTTGGTGACCATGTTGATCTTGATGGGCGCAAGGCCCGCGGCCCGGGCGGCCTCGATTCCCGCGAGGACCTTCGCCACGGGGAAATCGGAGTCGTTCATCCGTTTGAAGGTCGCGTCGTCGAGCGAATCGAGGCTGACGGTCACGCGCCGCAGGCCGGCCTCGGCGAGCGGGCGCGCCTTTTGCGCGAGGAGCGACCCGTTCGTAGTCAACGTGAGGTCGAGGTCGCCGATCGACGCCAGCTTCTCGACGAGACGCTCGAGGTCGCGCCGCACAAGCGGCTCGCCCCCCGTCAAGCGGATCTTCCGCACACCGAGAGAGACGAAGATGCGCACGAGCCGCTCGATCTCCTCGAACGTCAGGATCTCCGCCCGGGGCAGGAACTGGAAATCCTTGCCGAAGACCTCTTTCGGCATGCAGTAAACGCAGCGGAAGTTGCAGCGATCGGTGACGCTGATACGCAGGTCGTGGAGCGGACGGCCGAGCGTGTCGAGCGGATTTGTCCCCACGTGAAAAGTATGAGGCCCGGTGGTCCTCCGAGATCTAGGTGGCGAGACGAGCTCGCACGGCGTCCTTGATCGCGGCGCTCTCCCCAAAGCCGCCGTTGCGGGCCATCGAATGGATCAGCTCGCCGTCGACGGAGACCTCGAACGTGCCACCCTCCCAGGGGATGAGCTCGATGCCGGAGAGCCGCGCGCCGAACTCGAGCATCAGGGCTTTCGCGAGGTCGAGGGTCTGCGGCTCATAACCGCAGTCGGCGCAATACGTGATCTTGACCTTGTGGCCCGCGGTCATGCCGCGACGCGGGTCGCGATCTCCCGGAGCTCTCGGACGACCTCGGCGTTCGCGAACTTTGCCGTCTCGTCCCGCATCTTCGCCAGCTCGCCCTGCAGGCGTACGCGGACATCTTCCGCCAGCTGATCGACTGGCGCGTCCGGCGAACCGAACTCGGGGTGCGCCGCGAAGA
The DNA here is from genome assembly GCA_005889295.1 of Chloroflexota bacterium. Taxonomy (GTDB): domain Bacteria; phylum Chloroflexota; class Limnocylindria; order P2-11E; family P2-11E; genus 3-1-20CM-2-70-9. The sequence goes on from VBEY01000065.1 coordinate 21,384, forward strand.
TCTGTTTGCGCCGCTTCGCGCGCACCTCGGTCACCGCTGCGGGCCGCTCGATCCAGTGACCGAGCTCGCGGAAGTCAACGTCGAAGAACACGAACACGGGGATCGACTTGAACTGCCCCTTGTTGAGGTAGCGCTGCATGATGTCGTCGTTCTGGTCGCGCAGGAAGATCCGCACCTCCAGCTTTCCGCTGTCGTTCGCGAGCCGGCCCAACACCGGAAGATTCGCGACGACGTCGCCGCACCAATCCTCGGCGAGGACGAGGACGTTCACCGGGCGCGGCAGCGCGCGAAACGCGGCGAGGTCTTCCTTGCTCAGTTCGACGCGGCGTTCGTTTTCATCGAGACGGTCTCGGTTGCGCGTCATCTGCGCCTTGTAGGCCTCGTAGGTCAATCCCGTGTCGAAGCGAGCGCGATCGATCGTCATGCAAACCGCCTCCCGAGGATGCTCACGATGATGGCATCACCCCGAACAACGCGCCGGCCGTGAAGATTCCGGCTAGCCCCTCGAGCGGGTCTTCCTGGCGTTCGCGCCCTTGCGTCCCGCGGCGGACATGTCGCGTCGGGCGCGCGCCCGTTCGCTCGGCGGCTTCGCCTCCTTCGTCTCGCCCTTCGCGGTACGCGTTTGATTGACGGTGGCCGCCGCGATCCGCTCCGCGGTGCCCTCCGCCCGACCGCGCCGCTCGAGGTTCGTCTTGATGTGCTCGTACTGGCGCTCGCGTTTGGGTGTCCAGGCCTCTTGTGGCATTCCGGTCACCTCCCTGGGCATCTCGCGTGCAAGCCGCGTGCGCGATCAGCCGCCGAACCGCGCGGCATCGATCGTGAGCAGATCGGCGATCCGCTCGACCACCAGATCGGGTAGAGGCCCGGACCACCGCTCGGAGGCGTAGTGCCCCTGGCGGACGTGGATCGTCGTTGCTCGAGAGCCGAGGCCGGACTTGGTACGAGCGAGGAGCGCGCCCCTGTCGTCGACGTGGACGTAGTGGCGCGCGGGGAAGCGACGCTCCACCTCGGCGAGGTGATCTTCCTTGTGCTCGTAGACGAGCACGTTCCCGCGTGTCGCGACGAGCAGGCCGGCGCGCGCGATCTTCGCGGGCTGATAGACGCGGTCCCCGTCCGACAGAATGGCGACCGCGCCGATCGTCCAGAGCCGCGCGATGACGTCCATCGCGCGGGGATACAGGTAACGCTCGAACGCCACGGTCAGTACCGTGCGATCGACGTCTTCTGCGCGAGGCTCCTCCGGAAAAGCACGGCGGAAGCGCCGGAGCGTCTCGGGCAAATCGACGACGCCCTCCTCTTCTCGCACTTCCTCGTACAGAGACCAGAAGCGCGACGCACGATCCGCCGCCACGAGGCTCGAGACGGCCTGACCGAGATCCTGCTTGACGCGGTCGTTGTCGAGCAGCGTGTTGTCCACGTCGAGAAGAAAGACCAGCGGATCGGAACGACGCGTGTCAGGCGCTCTTCGTCACCAGACTGCAGAGTCGCCAGGGCGAACGGGCCGTGGCCGAACCCCGTGTGCGCATGCCGCGAGTTTGCCACGGGCACGACCCGGTCGCCCCATTTCTGGACCTCGGCACGGTCCGGACTGGCCGAGCGGGCGACCGACGAATAGGCTATCCGCCGTCAGGGAGGTTGAGGAATGGCAGTGACTCTTGAAATCAAGGCTTCTACGAAGGATTGGGTCGCCTTATCCGGCGCCCTCGCGACCGATTTCGCGACGCGAGCCGCCGAGCACGACGCCAACGACAGCTTTGTCGCGGAGAACTATCAGGCACTGCGCGAGGCCAAGCTGTTTTCGGCTCCGGTACCAGCCGAGCTCGGTGGGGGCGGCGCCGCCTATGCGACACATTGCGAGATCATCCGGTCGCTGGGGCGTGGCTGCGGCTCCACCGCGCTCTCGTATTCGATGCACTCGCACCTTCTCCAAGCGCTCATCTGGCGCTGGCGCCACAACGCGACGCCGCCGGCAGAGCCACTCCTGCGGCGCATCGCGGCGGAGGAGCTCATCCTCGTTTCGACCGGCGGCTCAGACTGGCTCGAGGGATCGGGGACCCTTACGAAGAAGAACGGCGACTACCTGTTCAACGCGCGGAAGATCTTTGGCAGCGGCTCTCCCTCGGGCGACCTCCTGCTCACGACCGGGATCTACGACGATCCCGGGACCGGACCGACGGTGCTGCATTTCGGCGTGAACATGCGTGGACCCGGAGTCAAGGTGCTCGACAACTGGCGAACGATGGGTATGCGCGGGACAGGCTCCAATGACATCGTGATCGAGAACGTTGCAGTCGCCGATGCCGCCGTCTCGGTCCGCCGTCCGAAAGGCAAGTGGCACCGCTTCTTTGATGTGGTCTCGCCGATCATCTGGCCCCTCGTTGGCGCCGCGTACCTCGGAGTCGCCGAGTCGGCCCGTGAGATCGCGGTCGCGCAGGTGCAGAAGAAGCGTGACGACCCGATCGTCCAGCAGCTCGTCGGCGAGATGGACACCGAGCTCGCGAACGCGCGGATGGCGTGGGAGCAGCTGGTCACAGCCGGCGCGGCCGACCGCGAGCCGAGCCTCGCGGCCTCGGACGAGATCTACAAGCGCAGGACGATCCTGGGGCGGTCGCTCGTGCGGTCGGTGTATTTGGCGATGGAAGTCACCGGGGGCGCCTCGTTCTTCCGAAGCGTTGGACTGGAGCGAGCGTTCCGCGACATCCAGGGGATTCGGTTCCACCCGATGCACGAGCGCCGCCAGTACCAGTTCAGCGGACGTCTCGCTCTCGGGCTCGATCCCGTCTGAGAGAGCCGCGATGCGCCGTCTGCGGCGCGCGGGCCCGCTACGGGTTCGCCGCCGCGGACGGAACGGTCGCGCTCCGCTGCGTTCGCCACGCGATCCTCTATCCGCGCGTGCGCGATCGAGCAGCCGCGGTTGCTGCCGTCGTGGGCACCCTGCTCTTCGCGATCAATCAGCTGGACGTCGTGCTCGCGGGAGCGATCACCGCGGGAATCGGGCTCAAGATCGCGCTCACGTACGCCGTGCCGTACTCGGTCTCGACCTACTCGGCGCTCGAGGTCAGCCGTTTGGGCGGGCCGACAACCTCGCGGTAGACCCTCTCGGTCTCGGCTGAGGGCGACGTCGCGGCTGCCGCGAGCGTCGTGCGACACTCCTCCATGACACGCGATGCCTGCGCCGGATTTCCGCCCGCCGCGAGGGCTCGCATCAGCAACCGATAGCCCGACTCGCGGAGCGGGTCCGCCGCGACGAGCCTCCGACCGACGCGCTCGGCCTCATCGGGACGGCCCCGGTCGATCTCGGCGTCGCCGATTGCCTCGAGCGCCTGAAGCTCGATGTCCCGGAGCGTTCGACGCTCGGCCTCGATCCACGCGCCGTCCTCGCCGGGAAGAATGCCGCGCGCCGCGATCTCATTCGCGATAACCGCTTCCGCCCAGGCTTCGGCCACGTCGCCCTGGCGGCGCAGGGCCTGGACGTGGTGGATGGCATGCCACGCTCGCTCGCGGTCGATGAAGACGTCTGCTGGCAGCGCGAGGGCATAGCTGCCGCCGGACGCGCGCAGCTCGGCCCCCGGAGCGATCCGCGTGATCGCGGATCGCAGACGGCTGGCGAGGGCGTTGAGGCTCGCGTCCGCCGCGTCAGGCGAGTCCTCCCCCCAGAGAGCGACGCTCAGCTCGCCGCGGCCGACGGGGCGCCGGCGATTCAGGACGAGGTAGACCCAGAGGCGTCTGCCGAGGCGACCCGGAAGAGAGGACTCCTCCACGACACCGGCTTCCGCCTCGACCCTCAGATATCCGCAAATGCTGATGCGCACGTCACAAGGAAATCACAAGGAGCAGGCCCGACGATCGCGCCACGCTGGGAGGACAGAAATGACGTACACGGTCACGATCCGCGGCCGGCTCCGCGAGGCGCCGGCGGCGGCCAAGAAATACCACGACGACATCACAAAGGCGACGAAAGCCGCGGCGAAGCAGGCCGGAGATCTGACGCACGCGGTCTTTCTCGATCCGGAGGATCCGAAGGCGTTTTTCGGGGTCGATACCTGGTCGAGCCTCGAGGGAATACAGAAGTTCGCGGGCTCTCCCGAGATCCAGGAGTTCTTCGGAAAGCTCTTCGACGGGCAGCCCGACGTCCATGTCTGGCTCGGCTCAGACTGGAACCAATGGTGACTATTTAGGGTGGCTGACCTCAAAAGCTTGCGCTGTCCCTGCGGGTTCGAGGTGCGGAGCCGAGACGAAGACGAGATCGTTCGGATCGCGCAGCTGCACGCGAGAACGATTCACGGTCAGGAGATCAGCGCGGAGCAGGCGAAGGCCCTCATACAGCTCGTGGCGTGAATCGCTTCTCGAAGAGATAGGTCTCGCCCGACCAAGGCTTCCGATACCCAGCCGATCGCGCGGCGCGGCGATCCGTCGCGCTCGACACGTAGAGGGACACATCGTCGAGCCCACGACGCTTCGCCTCGGTCCGGAGGCCGACCAGGAGATCGGTGAGCGCACGCGCGCGCCCTCCCACCGCCGCGACCATCAGGGATCCCTCGTAGCGGTCGCCGAGGACCGCCGCCGCGCCGACGCCTTCGCCTGACACGAAGACGCGTCCGCGGGCGATGGCAGATCGCACATCGCGCCCGGTGATCTCTCGCCATTCCCAGCCGTGGCCCAGTTGCACGAGCGGTCCAACGCGACGCCTGACCGCGCGCGCGTCGGCGCGCGTCGCGCGCGCCGGTGGCGAGCCTGCCGTCGCGGGAGCTTCGTGACGCGCCAGTGTCGCGGCGCGCCTGAAGCCGAAGTGGCGCGCCGCACGATGGATCGGCGTGTTGTCGGACGCGGTCGAGAAGCGCAGGACGCGGAACCCGCGCTCGCGTGCGTACGCGATGCGGTGCGCGATGAGCGCGGTGGCGATCCCCTTGCGCCGCCAGCGTGGCGCGACGCGACCGCCCTCGAGCCAGGCTTCGGTCGGCGAGACCACCGTGAGCTTCCCCATCGCGACGACGCGGCCGGCTGACTCCGCCACGAAGAAAGGCCCGGTCCGGTGTGTGACCCATCGGTCGAACACGTCCGGTACTCGATCGTGTCCGCCCCAGATCGTGCGGACCGCGGCAAGGACGTCACGCTTGTCGGATGGCCGGGCGCGGCGGATGACCAGATCCATCCCGCCATCCTGCGGCAGCTGGGCTAGCGGGCCTCCGCCGGCGTCACCGTTGTCCGCCGGAGCTCTCCGAAGCGCACGTACCCGAGATCGACCGATCGGCCGATCCGGCCGGCGCCGAGGGTCCGCTGCAGATCCGAGAGCGTCAAAATCGGCGCGCCGTCCAGATCGACGATGAGGTCGCGCACCGCGAGCCCGGCCCGCTGCGCCGGTCCGCCCGCGACCACCTCGAGAACACGGATCCCCGAGGTGTTGGTGATCCCGAGCTCGTTGGCGAGCTGGCGCCCGATGGGCGTGGCCGCCCCGCCGATCCCCAGATACGCGCGGCGCACTCGACCATCGCGGATGAGCATGCCGGCGACCATACGCGCGGTCGCCGCGGGGATCGCGAAACAGATCCCCTGGGCCGTGGGGATGATCGCCGTGTTGATCCCGACGACCTTCGCGTGCGTGTCGACGAGCGGACCGCCCGAGTTCCCCGGGTTGAGCGCGGCATCGGTCTGGATGACGTTCTCGATCACGCGACCGTCCCGGGCGGAAAGCGAGCGGCCAAGGGCGCTGACCACACCGGTCGTGACGGTGGAGTGGAACCCGAGCGGATCCCCGATGGCGATCACGAGCTGGCCGACCCGAAGCGACTCGGTCTCGGCGAGCTCGGCGACTGGCAGGCCCGAGCCGAGAATGCGGATCACGGCGAGGTCTGTCGCGTTGTCGGTGCCCACGACCGCCGCCGTCAGCTCGGCGCCACTGTCCAGCGTGACCGCGACTTCGCGGGCCCCGTCGACGACGTGCGCGTTCGTCAGGGCGTAGCCATCGGGCGCGACGATCACGCCGCTACCGCCGCTCCGCCCGCGGCGAACGTTGACGACGCTCGGCGAGACCCTCTCGACGACTGCGATAACGGCCTGTGAGTACGCGTCGAGGAGCGCACTCGCTGGGTCGGGGTCGGCCCTGAGGGCCTCGCGAACTTCGGTCGCCATTAGTTGAGCGGTCCCTGTGACCTGACG
>VBEY01000099.1 GCA_005889295.1 Chloroflexota bacterium
CTCGGTTTGGCCCGCGCGCACAAGCACACCGCCGTCCCGCGCCTGGAGCGGAAAAATATGACCCGGCTTGACGAGGTCGCGGGTGGTCGTTCGTGGATCGGCGAGGACGTTGATCGTTCGCGCGCGATCGGCGGCGCTGATGCCCGTCGTCACACCTTCGCGTGCGTCGACGCTCACCGTGAATGCGGTGCCGAGCCGCGCCTCGTTCCGCGTCACCATCTGCGGGAGCTCGAGCTCCTGCAGGCGCTCGGTGGTCATGGGCACGCAGATCACGCCGCTCGCGTATTTGCGGATGAACGCCACGTCTTCGGGGCGCGCAAGCTCCGCCGCCATCGTGAGGTCACCCTCGTTCTCACGATCCTCGTCGTCGACGACGATGACCATCTTTCCGCGGCGGATGTCGTCGATGGCTTCCGCGACCGACGCGAACGGACCGTTCGGTGCGACCACTCTCGGTCGCTTCGGGGTGGCGTGGACTGGTTTGCTCACGGAATCAAGTCTAGACAGACGGTCACGACTTCTTGACGAGACGCTCCACGTATTTGGCCACCACGTCGGTCTCGACGTTGACGAGGTCGCCTGGGGCGAGCGCGCCCAGCGTCGTGCGCTCGCCGGTGTGAGGAATGAGCGCGACCTCGAAGAACGTCTTGCCGAGCCCGGCGATGGTTAGCGAAACGCCGTCGAGCGCGATGAAACCCTTCATCACGATGTAGCGGGCGAGGCCCCTGGGTATTGCGAACCGGAGCCGGGCGGCGCCGCCGCCTTCTTCGCGCCGAGCCATCAGCTTGGTGGTTGCGTCGACATGTCCCTGCACGAGGTGGCCGCCCAGGGCCGTCGTCGGCGTCGCCGCTGACTCGAGGTTCACACGCGTTCCACGGATCGCCAGTCCGAGCGTCGTTCGCCTCAGGGTCTCGGCGACGATGTCAACGACGAACCCGTGCGTGTCTTTTTCCACGACCGTGAGGCACGCGCCCGCGACGTTGACGCTGGCGTCGATCGGCAGCTCCGGGGCAACGAGTGATGAAGCGACCTCGAGCCGCAAGCCTGACGCGTTCGGTCCGGTGTGGCGGACCGTGCCGATCTCCTGAACGATTCCGGTGAACACCTAGCCGATCACTCCTTCTAATGCGAGGTCGTCGCCGAGCTTCCGCACGCGGACCTCGTGGAGCTCGCTCGCTTTCGGGACGCCCTCGAGGGCGGGCGGTCCATCGCCGCCGGCCAGCGGCGAGACGAGAAGGAGGACGCGATCGGCAAGACCGCCGCGCACGAGTGCGCCCGCGACGTGCGGCCCGGCCTCGCTCATCACTGTGTTCACCCCATGCTCCCCGAGCCAGTGGAGCACGGCGCCGAGGTCCAGGCCTCCGTCAGCGCGTGGAGCCGTGACGAGCAGGACGCCCGCCTCGCGGAGCTTGTTGGTGCGGCGCACGTCGGCATCGCGCGCGACGAAGATCACAGTGCGCTGCGGATCTTTCGCACGCACGACCTTTGCCGTGGGCGGCGTGCGCGCGTCGGCGTCGACGATGACGCGGAGCGGGTCCCGTCCCTTGACCTCGCGAACGGTCAGGGCGGGATCGTCCGCGAGCACGGTGCCAATGCCGACGAGGACCGCGTCGGTCCGGTCGCGGAGGCGATGGACCTCGCGCAGGGCGGGCTTTCCCGAAAGGTATCGACGTCCCGGGACCGCGACGCGCCCATCGACCGTGGCGGCGACCTTCAGAAGAACGAAAGGCCGGCCTCGCTTTAGGCGCGAAACGAACCCGGCATTGAGCCGCTCGGCGTCCGCCCGGAGCACGCCCTCTTCGACCTCGATTCCGGCCGCGCGCAGCCCGCGAATGCCCTTTCCGTCCGTCCGGGGGTCAGGGTCACGCATCGCGACGACGACGCGGGCGATCCCTGCCTCGCGAATCGCGTCGACGCACGGCGGCGTGCGACCGTGGTGCGCGCAAGGCTCGAGGTTCGTGTAGAGGGTGGCGCCTCGTGCGGCGTCTCCCGCTTTGCGCAGCGCATTCACCTCCGCATGCGGCTCGCCGGCGGCGTGGTGATAACCCTCGCCGACCACGAGACCGTCCTTGACCACGACCGACCCGACCAGCGGGTTCGGGCTCGTGCGACCCGCCGCGCGAGCGGCAAGTCGAAGCGCGCGCCGCATGAAAGTCGGGTCCTGTTCCGTCACGGCTGCTAGTCTGCGGCCCTCGTGACCGTCGTGAGGATGCCCGGCGCCGCGAACCCCGGACAAGAGCTCCTGGAATCCGCGCTCGCGCAGCTCGACCGGGCCGCGAAGTCACTCAATCTCGACCCCGGGATGCATCGATTTCTGCAGCAGCCGGAGCGCACGCTGATCGTCGCCCTGCCGGTGACCATGGACGACGGCCGACTCGAGGTCTTCACCGGTTACCGCGTGCAGCACTCGACCGGCCGCGGACCGGGCAAAGGTGGGATCCGCTTCCATCCATCGGTCACGCTCGAAGAGGTCCAGGGCCTTGCGATGCTCATGACGTTCAAGTGCGCGGTGACCGATCTCCCGCTCGGTGGGGCGAAGGGTGGCGTCGCCGTCGATCCGCGGCGTCTGGGGTCGAAAGAGGTGCAGCGGCTGACGAAGCGCTACACGGCCGCGATCCTCCCGATCATTGGTCCGGAGCAAGACATTCCCGCGCCCGACGTGAACACCGACGAGCAGACCATGGCGTGGATCGTCGACACGGTCACGATGATGACCGGCAAGCATTCCCCGGAGGTCGTGACCGGAAAGCCGATCGAGCTCGGTGGCTCGCGCGGCCGGACCGAGGCGACGGGACGCGGGGTCGCATTCGTTGCCCTCGAGGTGCTTCGGCGCGAAGGAAAGGATCCGGCGGAGACGCGTGTCGCGATCCAGGGTTTTGGCAACGTGGGCAGCGTGACCGCGAAGTCTCTTGCGGCGGCCGGGTGCCGGATCGTCGCGATATCGGACGTGAGCGGAGGCTACGCGGCGCCGGACGGCATCGATATCGCTCGAGCGATCGAGCACGTTCGCCGGAATCCCTCGCGCACGCTCGAAGGCCTCGCCGGTGTAACGCGGATCTCGAATGCGGAGCTCCTCGCGATGGACGTCGACGTACTCGTCCCCGCCGCCCTCGAGGGACAGATCACTCGCGACAACGCCCATGAGATTCGCGCTCGGATCATCGTCGAGGGGGCAAACGGCCCGGTCACCGCGGAGGCCGACCGCCTTCTCGCCGAGCGCGGCATCTTGATTGTCCCGGACATCCTCGCGAACGCCGGCGGCGTGGTCGTGAGCTACTTCGAGTGGGTGCAAAGCCGCGCGCAGTTCTACTGGGAGCTCGACGAGGTCGAGAAGCGGCTCGAGATCTACATGCGTCGTGCGATGGAGCTCGTCCTCGCGAAGGCGAAGGCCTACGACTGCCCGTTGCGAGAGGCCGCGTTCATCGTGGCCGTCGAGCGGGTCGCGAGCGCGATCACGAAGCGAGGGATATTCCCCTAGCGCGGACTTCCGGGTCGGCGTACGTGCCCTGAGCGACAAACCCGATGTGTCCACTGCGACCACCGGGCGGCTCGTCCGCTTCTAGACAGCGGCAATACAGTCGGTCACTCGTGGAGGAGGGAATCATGAAGGCCCATGTGTCCGCACAGCTGGTCCGCTGCGCAATCGTTGGCGCTCTCGGTCTGTCCATCGGCGGTGCCGGAGGGGTGTTGGCAGCCGGGCTGATCCCGGATGCCAACGGCGTCATCCATGCCTGCTACCAGCGCGAGGACGGCGACATCCACCTCGTCGCCGATCCATCCGAGTGCAAGAAGAACGAGATCGCGATCTCGTGGAACCAGCGGGGCCCGATCGGAGCTACCGGCGCGACCGGCGCCGCCGGTCCGACCGGAGCAGCAGGTGCCGCGGGTCCAGCCGGAGCGACAGGCGCGGTAGGTCCCACTGGAGCCACCGGAGCGCCGGGCACGAACGGCCAGAACGGCGCGACCGGGCCCACCGGCGCAGCCGGCCCGGCCGGCCCTGGCATCGCGTCGCTCAATTCTCTGAACGGGGTTCCGTGCGGTACGGACGCGACCGGAACGACTCGGGTCGTTTACGCCGCGGGCACGGTCTCGATCTTCTGCGACCCGCCCGCACCGCCGGAGGCCGGACCGCCGGTCTACACCGGCGTAACCGTTGCCGGAAACGTGGTCACCGTCACGTTC
>VBEY01000084.1 GCA_005889295.1 Chloroflexota bacterium
TGACTCCTCGTGCCCGATCATGCCCGCGCGCGCGAGGTACTCGGCGTGGTGCTGCGCCGCGGCGGTCACGCGATCGTCCGTGCGCACTGCCGGCGCGGCGACCGCGGCACGAAGCTCGTTATGGACGCGCAACATGTCAGCGGCGTCGTTCGACCGTGGCACGCTCGTCGAAGCGGGCGTTGCGCTCGGTGACCCCGTCGCCTCCGGAGTCGCCGAGACAGCGACGGCTGTGCGGGCAGGCGTCGCCGAAGGGGTGGACCGCTCGGTACGAGCCAGATCGGCGGACGGATGCGGGCTCGCGAGATATCCCGCGAGGGCCATACCAGCGGCGAGTACGACAACCACCGCGAACGGCCCAAGGGTGAACAAGGCTCCGCTCCGCATCAGTCACATTTTCATCGGAGTCGACCGACTCACGGGGATCAAACGACACGCAAAGACGTACGCAGAGACACATCCCCGTTTGACGACTGACCCTGCGCGACCCGATGCTGGTGGTCCCCAGCACACGCGTCGGTGACATCTCGCGCGCAACAAGGTCGAGGTGAGTGCGATAACGGAGCCGAGGGCGGCCAAGTCCTTCCGCGCCGCTGGCGATCGCATCGTCCGTCAGGAATCAGCATTGCCCTCGATCGTGAGCCGTTTGCTCGCCGCGCCCGTACAGGCGAGACGCCACATCGCGAGCGACGGTGACGAATGGTCCTTCAGGCTCGCCGCACTCGCGACGCTCGGTCGGTACGACGGCCTAGCGGTCCTCGTCGATGGCGCGGCTCGCAGCCGCTATGCCTACAACATCGCTGACGATCCGACGGCCGACGCCGCGATCCAGTCGGCGATCGAAGAGACACGACAGAGCGGCGCGACTGTGCAGGCGCAAACGACGATCCGCTTGGCCGATGAGCGTGCCGCCAGCGCGGCGATGGTCGCTCCCCTCGTGGCTGCCGACGCGATCAGCGGCGTGTTCATAGCGTTGCGCGTCGGGCGGTCATTCGCGGCGGCTGATGCGCTCATTGCCTCGGGCGCGGGCGACCTCGTGGCGCTCGAGCTCGCTCGCGAAACGGCCGCGCGGCGCGACGAGGCGCATCGCCGCCAGGCGTTCGCGCTCTACGAGCTTTCGCGCCTCGCCCTCTTCGGCGAGCGGCCGTTGGAAACGCTACAGGACGTGACCGCCTTGCTCACGAGCGCGTTCGATCACGATGTCGCGCAGATCTGGCTGTTCGAACCGGACGGGGCTCTCGAGCTCTGCGCCGCAACGCCGGGCGAGAATCTCCGATTCGAGCGGATGCGCCCGTCCGAGCACGACGCCCTCGCCCAGGCCGTTCGTCACCAGCGACTCATGCGGATTGGACGCGGGGCTCTTCGTCCATGGGTTCCGGCTGACACGAGGGAGGTCATCGTCGTTCCGCTCGCGGACAAGACACGAAGCCTCGGCGTCCTTGTGCTGGGTCGAACGCGGGACCGCTACGACGCCGCGGAAGAGGCGCTCGCCGGGGTGCTTGGCCGGTACATCGGGCGACTCCTCTCCCGGGCGGCGACGATCGATCGCGAGAGCGCGAAGCGAACGGATTCGGGCGAAGCCGAGCGCGAGTGGGTGGACGAGCCGCAGCTCACCGGGAGCTGATCTCGCTCAAATCTCGGGGACGCGATTGCCGCGGATCCGACTCTAGGCCGCGCTCGATGGCCCCTTCGCGGCTCCCGATTTTTCCCGGTCGCCGGCGGCGACAACGGTCAGCCGGCACACGCCGATGTCGATGATCTGGCCCATCGCGACACGTCGTGGCGCCGCGAGCTTCGTCCCATCGATCCACGTGCCACCCATGCTTCCGAGGTCGCTCAGCCAATAGGCGCCCTGCTTGTAGGTGATCCGTGCGTGCTTGCGCGAGACCGAAAGATCGGCGAGCTGGATGGTGCTCTCGGGTCCGCGACCGATCGTCGCGCCGGATCTTGTTACCTCGAACGTCGATCGCGACTCGCGATCGCCCTCGAGCCGCAACACGAGGTCTCCCGTGGTCGCGACGGCGGCCTTCGGCTCGTCATCGGCAGGTGGTTCTTCGGTAACTGTCGGAGCCTCCAGAGCGGTGGCCGGCATCTCGTCGGCGGGCGCAAGGTCCTCCAGAACGGCGATCGGCGCAGGAGTCCCCCTTTCGACCGCCTCGGGGACCACGGGCACGGGAGTTTCGTCGACCTCTGACGGTGGTTCGGCTGGCGGTCTCGGCTCGAAGACCGCCTTGATCCTCGTGAGGAGCTTCGCCATCCCGGTCACGCCGCACCTCCTCGGCCACCTTACGCCAGGGGCTTAACGCGAGACAAGCAGTTGAGGTACGCGGAACGGAAGCCTGGCCGGCATCGGAACGAGGGGATAATGCGGACCGGTCGCGCAACTCGACCTCATCACATGCGTCGAGGCGAGGCACTCGCGAGCTAGACGCGCATTCATTTTTTCGCTGGGGGGAGAGTTCACGCCCGAATAGAGCGTGACGGTCGCTGAGGAGGCTGAGCGAAATCAAGCTCCTTATCTGGGGCGCCGGCGCGATCGGCGGAACGATCGGAGCGTATCTCGCCCGTGCGGGGCACGAAGTCACCTTCGTAGACCGGGCGGAGGAACACGTGGCCGCGATCAACGGCGCCGGGCTCCGAATCGAGGGACCGCTCGCGCAGTTCACGAGGCGCGCGCCCGCGTTCACGCCTGACGACCTGAAGGGGGAGTTCGAACACATCGTCCTTGCCGTGAAGGCGCAGGACACCGAAACGGCCACCCGCTCGCTGGCGCCGCACCTGAGCGCAGACGGCTACGTCGTCTCCGCGCAGAACGGTTTGAACGAGCTCCAGATCAAGAAAGTCGTCGGCGACGCGCGCACGATGGGCTGCTTCGTCAACTTTGGAGCGGACTACCTCGAGCCCGGCGTGATCCAGTACGCGGGGCGTGGCGCGGTCGTGCTCGGGGAGATCGACGGGCGCGTGACCGCGCGCATCGGCGAGCTGCACCGCACGTTCCTCGATTTCGACGACCGCGCCATCGTGACGACGAACATCTGGGGCTACCTCTGGGGCAAGCTCGCGTATGGCGCTCAGCTCTTCGCCACGGCGCTGACGAATGACTCCATAGCGGAGGCGCTGGCCGATCCGGAGTACCGCGACGTCTACGTCGAGGTCGCGCGCGAAGTGATGCGCGTGGCCCGGGCGCGACAGATCACGCCCGAGGGGTTCAACGGCTTCGACCCGCGCGCGTTCGCGCCGGACGCGGATCGCGCGATCGCCGACCACTCGCTGGACGAGATGGTCGCGTTCAATCGCAGATCGGCGAAGACCCACAGCGGCATCTGGCGCGACATCGCGGTGCGGAGGCGCCGCACCGAGACCGACGCGCAGCTCGGCCCAATCGTCACCCTCGGCGCCGAAGTCGGCGTCCCGACCCCTCTGGTCTCGCGCCTGATCGCGCTGATGCACGAGGTCGAAGATCGCCGGCGCCCGCAGAGCCACGAGACGCTCGACCTGCTGAAAGCCGCGCTGCCCAATTGACGCCGCTCGAGTACCTCGCGGCCAACCGCGACCGCAGTCTCCAGGAGCTCATCGAGTTCGCTCGCATCCCCAGCGTGAGCACGGATCCGCAACACCTGGACGACATGACGCGCGCCGCCGAATGGGTCGCGGCGAAGCTCCGCCGGGCCGGGCCGATCGACGTCCGCAGCATGCCGACGGGCGGTCATCCGGTCGTCTACGGCGAATGGCTCGGCGCACCCAAGGCGCCGACGCTCCTCATCTACGGCCACTACGACGTACAGCCGCCGGACCCACTCGAGCAATGGCGGAGCGCTCCGTTTACGCCCGAGCTGCGCGATGGTCGCGTGTACGGACGTGGGGTCTCTGACAACAAGGGTCCCATGCTCATCCCGCTCGAGGTCGCGCAAGCCTTCTTCGCGACTCGTGGCGCGCTGCCGCTCAACGTCAAGTTCATCTTCGAGGGCGAGGAGGAGATCGGAAGCCGGAACCTCGGGCCGCTCATCGCCGCCAACAAGCGGCTTCTGCGGGCGGACTCGGTCCTTTCGGCCGACGGCGCGATGTGGCGAAGGGACGAGCCCTCGATCACCATC
>VBEY01000085.1 GCA_005889295.1 Chloroflexota bacterium
ACCGGCTCATCCAATGCCAGCTTGCCGTCGTCGACGAGCATCATCGTCGCCGCGGCAAGGATCGGTTTGGTCATCGACGTGATGCGGAAGATCGTGTCGCGCCGCATCGGCTCAGCACTATCGAAGGCCATCACGCCGATCGGATCAACATGGAGACCCTCGCCTTGCGCAACGAGGGTGACCATGCCGGGCAGCTCGCCCTTCGCCACGCGAGCCGCCATGGCCTCATGGAGGCGATCGAGTCCCGCCTCCGCCGTCGAACGCATCATTTCACAGCTCCGATCTCTCCGCGATCTAACGCCTGATCCGCTGCGTCTTGGAGTCTAGGAAAATCGAAAGCTGGAACATGAAGATGAACGAGGGCAAGCGGTTCACTGGCGTCCGTGCTGTTCTCTTCGATCTCGATAACACGTTGCTGCTCGAAAACGAATCGACCGAGCGAGCCCTCCGCGACGCCTCGGCTGCGATCGGCCGGATCGGCGGCGACGTGGAGATTCTGGCCTCGGCGGCGCGCGACGCCGCCGAGCAGATCTTCAGCGAATCGTCTGTATTCGCGTACGCGGACGCGATGGGTATCTGGTGGGGAGAGGCCCTCTGGGGCGAGTTCCTGGGCGAGACGGGAGGGTTACAGGCGATGCGTGCGTTCGTCCCGGACTTCCGCCTTCGCGTCTGGACCGCGGCGCTCGCCTCCGTTGGGATCGACGATGAGCGTCTCATCCAAGCTGCCGTCGACGCATTCCGATCCGCGCGCCGGCGGAACCAGCTGGTCGATCCTGAGGCTGCGGCGGTCGTCCGAGATCTCGCGCGCGACCACCGGCTCGCGCTTGTGACCAATGGCGCGCCGGACGTGCAGAGGGAGAAGCTCTCGCGCACGGCGCTCGCTTCGTTCTTCGAGATCACGGTCATCTCCGCTGAGATCGGCGCCGGGAAGCCAGACCCGCGCATCTTCGAAGCGGCGCTGACTTCGCTCGAAATCGCGCCGAACGATGCGGTCATGATCGGCGACAGCCTCGCTCGCGACATCGCCGGCGCGCACGCCGCGGGTATTCGCGCGATCTGGATCGACCGCGCCTCGCGCGAGACCGTGCCGGCGCCGGCACCCGTGCCCGAAGCGCGCATCACCGCCCTCAGAGAGGTGCGGTCCGCCCTCGCCGCGCTGAGGCCTGGCGCCGCTTCTCCTCGAGGCTCGCGCGGATCTCGTCCGGCCGGAGGTCGAGATGCGTCGCGAGCACGAGCATCACGTAGAGGAGGTCGGTCAGCTCGCTGAGGGTGCGCTCGCGCCCTTCCCCGCCCAGCGCGACGGCGGTCTCGTTCGCCTCCTCGACGAGCTTCGCCGCGATCGCCGGAGCGCCTCCTTTGAAAAGCTCCGCGGAAAACGATCCCTTCGGTAAATCGCGCCGGCGCTCGCGCAGGAGCGCCGCGAGCTGGGACAGAAAACGCACCAGAGACTCGTCATTGACGGGGCCGAAACAGGTCGCGCGGCCGGTATGGCATGCCGGTCCGGCGGGGTGGACCTCCACGAGGAGCGCGTCGGCATCACAGTCGAGGCGAAGATCCACGAGGTGCAGCACATTCCCGCTGGTCTCCCCTTTCTTCCAGAGACGGTCGCGGGAGCGGCTGTGGAAGTGCACCTCACGTGTGCGGAGCGTCGCCTCCACCGCCTCGCGATCCATGTAGGCGAGCATGAGCACGGCGCCCGTCGCGGCATCCTGTACGACCGCGGGCAACAGGCCGGCGCTATCGAAGCTGATGCGATCGATCACGCCGCCTCCGCGCTGGGGCGCACGCGCACGCCAGACGCCGCCAAGGCGCGCTTGAGGTCCGACACGACGACCTCACCTGAGTGAAAGATGGACGCGGCCAGGCCGGCGTCGCTCCCGGTCGTCGCGAAGAGCTCTACGAAGTGGTCCACGATGCCCGCGCCGCCCGAGGCAATCACGGGAACGCGAACGGCGTCGGCGACCCGCGCCACGAGGTCGAGATCGAAGCCGTCGCGGGTCCCATCGCGGTCGATCGACGTGAGGAGGATCTCGCCAGCGCCGGCCGCGACGCCTCGCCGCGCCCATTCGATCGCGTCTAGCCCAGTGTCGGTGCGCCCGCCCTCGACGACGACCTCATACCCGCCGCCCTCGCGTCTCCTGGCGTCGATCGCGAGCACCGCCGCCTGCGAGCCCGCGCGCGCCGCGATCTCGCCGAGCAGCGCGGGGCGGCGCACTGCGGCGGTGTTGACCGCGACCTTATCCGCTCCGGCGCGCAGGATCGCGGCCGCAAGGTCGACCGACCCGATCCCGCCACCGACGCAGAACGGAATGCTGAGCGTCTCGGCGACGCGCCGGGCGAGGTCGACGACAGTGCGCCGCCGCTCGGCCGATGCGGTGATGTCGAGGAACACGAGCTCGTCGGCGCCTTCCCGATCGTATCGCGTCGCGAGCGCGACCGGGTCGCCAGCGTCGCGAAGCTCCACGAATCGCGTGCCCTTGACCACGCGCCCGTCCCGAACATCGAGGCACGGGATGACCCGCTTCGCGAGCATCGTGCTCATCCCGACGTCGCGCTCACGAAGGAGTGAAGCGCCGCCGTGCCCATGGCGCCACTCTTCTCGGGATGAAACTGGAGACCGAGGAGCCCATCGCTTCCGACGGCGGCGGTGAGGGCGCCGCCGTGTTGCACCGTCGCGAGGATCGCGCATTCGTCGACGGGCTCGACGGCATACGAATGGACGAAGTAGAAGTACGCCTCGTCGGGAACGCTAGCGAGCCAGGGATGCTCTCGCACGATCCGCACCTGGTTCCAACCGGTGTGCGGGACCCGCACGTCGCCGCGGAGGCGTCGCACGCGACCGCGGCACAGGCCGAGTCCCGGCGTCCCGGGATCTTCCTCACTCTCGTCGAAGAAGAGCTGCATTCCCACGCACAGGCCCAGGAGCGGGATGCCCCGATCGCGCGCCACTCGCACCATGACGTCGAGACCGAGGCGGCGGAGCTCGCTCGCGCAATGACCAAACCGGCCGACGCCTGGCAGCACGACGGCCTTCGCCGTCAGGATGTCGACGTGCGATCGCGTGACCCGCACGTCGTCAGCGCCGGCGCGCCGCAACGCCGCCTCGAGGCTTGCCAGGTTCCCGACCCCGTAGTCCACGATGGCGATCACCCGATGCGCCCCTTCGAGCTCGGGACGCCGCGCCGGCGCGGATCGCGCTGCGACGCGGTGTCGAGCGCGCGGCCGAACGCCTTGAACGTCGCCTCGAGGAGATGATGCGTGTTGCCGCCGCGCCGCTGCGTCACGTGAAGGGTGCAGCGCGCGCCCTGTGTGAGCGCGCCGAAGAAATCCGGGACGAGCGTTGAGTCGAACGACCCCACGATCCGCGTCTTTGGTTTGAGGTCGTGCGCGAAGTACGGCCGGCCTCCGAGATCGAGCGCGACGCTCACCAGGCATTCGTCCATTGGCAGCTCGAGCGAGGCATAGCGGTGCAGACCCTTTCGATCGCCGAGGGCCTCGTCGATCGCGCCACCCAACACGAGGCCAATGTCCTCGACGGTGTGGTGCTGGTCGACATCGAGATCACCCTTCGCTCGGAGCGTCAGATCGAAGAGACCGTGCACAGCGAGCAGCTCGAGCATGTGGTCGAGGAACGGCAATCCACTTTGCACGCTCGCTCTGCCGGTGCCATCGAGCGTGAAGCGGATCTGGATGTCGGTCTCCTTCGTCCGGCGCGTCCGGCGGGAGGCGCGCGCGGCGTTCATCGGCCTCGCTCCGCGAGGATGCCACGCAGGGCGTCGAGGAGCCGGTCGTTCTCGGCCGGGCTCCCGATCGTGGCGCGCAGCGATTCGCCTGCGTCCGGCCACGACGACACGTCGCGCACCAGGACGCCGCGCGCCAGGAGCGCGGCGTGAAGCGCTGTCGCGGCGACCGTGCGGTGCCTGAACAGGATGAAGTTCGCCGCTGACGGAAAGACCTCGAGGTCCGGCAGCCGGTGCAGCTCGTGCGCGACACGTCCGCGCTCGCGAGTGATGCAGCTGACGCGCTCGCCCAGCGCCGCGTCGTCCCCAGCGATGCGCCCCGCGACCAGCTGCGTGA
>VBEY01000100.1 GCA_005889295.1 Chloroflexota bacterium
ACTCGGTCCCATCTGCCGACGACGCGGTCCTTTCCGAGCATGAAACTGAAGCGTTGCTCGACGAGATCGGGCGGAGCCAGTCCCCGCTCGTGCTCGTGGAACCGCCGCAGCGATGCGAGCCCCGCCTGGAAGCGTTCGCTCTCGTGTGCGGGGTTGATGAAGCCCTCCGCGAGCCACGCCGCGCGGAATACCGCCTGAACGTCCGCGAGGCTCGGCTCGGTGCCGTCGCGCTTCCGGCGGAGGTAGTCCTTCACCGCTTCGTGAAGTGCGAGCCCGTAGGTCATCTGCGGCGTGGGCAGTGTCGGGATCTGCAACACGTGCTTGAACCGATAGAGGAGCGCGCACTTCTGGTAATCGTCGATCGCTTCATACGAGACGGTCAGGACGTCGTCGACTCCGAGCGCCGGGAGTGGAGCATCGGCCTCCCCCGGCGGCTGCTGGAAGCGCTGGAGCTCCTCGAACACCTGCAGCTTCGCGGCGAGCCGGGACGGCTCCCGGCCGAGCGCCTCGCCGATGAATCGGCTCGGGCGGGCTGCGCGCTGGTAGCCGTAGTCGATCGCGCTCGTGAAATAGAAGGTGTCCTTCGCGCGGGTCATGGCGACATAGGCGAGACGGCGTTCCTCGGCGATATGACGCTCGCGGTCCGGCGGCTGCGTCCGGGCGAGGGCGTCAGGGAGACGAAAGGGGTCCAGGCGGGCCTGGCCCGGGAGGCGCTCGTCCGTCGCGTGGACCAGGAACACCACACCGAACTCGAGGCCCTTCGCCTTGTGGATGCTGAGAACGTTCACCTGCTCGCGCGAGGTCTCGAAGTCCGCGGCCACCGGATCGTCCCCCGCCTCCCGGAGGAGCTCGAGGTGCGGGACGAAGAACGAGGCACGATCCGTCGCCAGCGCGCGTCCCGCGCTCTGAACCAGGCGCAGGAATTTCGCGACATTGCGAGCCTGCTCTTCGACGAGTGCGGAGTCCGGATCCAGATAGCGCGCGAGCAGCTTCGACCGATCGAGGAACTCAAAGAGCAAGGCGGCCGTGCTGAGCTCTGCGGCCTGGGCCGCGTAGTGCCCGAGGTCCTCGACCAGGCGTTTGGCCGAGGCGACCGCGTCTTCCGTGGCGCCCGTCTTTTCCGCCGCGATCTCCTCGAACACTACGCGAAGCGGCTTCTGGCGACGGCCGCTCCCCTCCATGGCGCGTGCGAGATCGTCGGCCGGGAACCCGTAGAGCGAGGAGACCGCGAGGCTGTACACGTGCCGCGAGTCCGACGGCAGCGCGACCGCCGACAGGAATGAGATGAGGAGGCGAATCTCCGGTCGCTCGTAGAGCTGGCCCCCACCTGAGAAGTGGGTCGGGATCTGTCTTTGCGCAAGGGCGTGGAGGAAAGGCGTCGCGTCAGCGTTGTTCCGGACGAGGATCGCGAATTCGCCGAAGCGTCGCTGCCGCCGAACAGCCTCACGCGCGATGAAGTCCGCGACGGTCTCCGCTTCTTCCACGCCGGTCACCTTCTGTATGTGATCGATGTCCGCCTCGTCCGGCGCAGGGCGGCCGCGAAGCCGCTTGTCGATTCCGAGGCTCGCCTCGAGACGTTCCGGGTTCTTGGTGATGAGCCGGTACGCCGCGTCGAGCAGGCCTTGCGACGAGCGGCGGTTCTCGATAAGGGGCACGGTGGTGTGGTCGGGATAGCTCTCCCGAAAACGGTTGAAGTTGCGGAGCGTCCCTCCGCGCCACGCGAAGATCGATTGATCGTCGTCGCCGACCACGGTGATGTTGTGGTGCGGCTCAGCCAGAAGGCGGAGCAGCTCGAACTGCGCGTCGTTCGTGTCCTGGAACTCGTCGACGAGGATGTAGCGGAAGCGCGCGCGCAGCCGCGCCGCCGCGGCGGGATGCTCTCGCAGCAGCTTCAGCGTGAGGGCGATCTGATCGCCGAAGTCGACCACGCCGTGGCGGTCCTTGATGCGCGTGTACGCCTCGTAGGTCGCCGCAAGCTCCTCGTGCGCCGACGCCTCGTCAGCTTTGACGTCGGCGTCGAGGGAGTCCCCCACCGCGTCGCGAAGCGACTTCGCATACGCGACGTAGGCTTCCGGCGACACGTCCTCGTCGCGGGCGCGTCCGAAGAGATCGAGTAGGGCGCGCACGTGCTGGAGCGGATCGCCGGCGGGCCGATAGCGCTTCAGCGGAAGCCCGATCTCGCACTGGGCGCAGCCGTAGAGGTGCTCGCGCACCAGGATGACCTGCTCCGCCGGAGACAGCACGCGCAGCTCGCCGCTCCGCCCGAGCTCGAGGGCGAACTCGCGGAAGACCTCGTCGCCGAATCCATGGAAGGTGCGGATGACCGCGTCGTTCAGACCGATCGGCGTGTTGATGTCGACCCGCTCCTGCATCTCGGCGGCGGCGCGTTCGGTGAAGGTCACCGCCAGAATCTCGTGCGGTTTCGCCGCGCCCGAGGTGATGAGATGGACGATGCGCGCGGTGAGGACGTGGGTCTTCCCGGTGCCCGCGCCGGCCACGACGAGCAGCGGACCGGATCCGTGCTCGACCGCTAGGCGCTGCTCCGGCTGAAGGCCGCCCAGGATGTCGGGTCGCGGCTCGCCGAGTCCGAAGCTGAGCTGCTCGGTCATCTCAGCGCGTAACGCAGTCGGCCCGACCGAAACCCTCTTTACGCGGCGGCGGACCCCCCGGCCTTCGGCCGGTGCCCCACCGCGCGGGGGCCCTCGGTCGGGCCGACGGCCTGTGCCCTCGATAGCTCATCTGTTCTATTATCGGTCTTGGGCGAAGCGCTCCGCAAGAGCAATCAAGGTACGCACGGCCGGGCCCTGGGGCCCCTTCGGCGCGTGCGACCGGTCCCGATCGAACCAGAACGTTCCGGCGATGTCGAGATGCGCCCACTCTGTACCGTCCTCGACAGCCGAGTCGAGAAACGCGGCGGCCTTGATGGCGCCGCCTTCGCGGCCCGCACTGTTCCGAATGTCGGCGACCTCTCCTTTGATCTCGTCGCGGTACTCGTCGGTGAGCGGCATTGGCCACAACCGGTCCCCGGCCGCGGCGGCCGTCTCGCGTACCAGCTCGACGAACGAGTCGGGCTTGCCGAAGAGTCCGGTGAAGTGGTTACCGAGCGCGACCGCGATCGCCCCGGTCAGCGTGGCCACGTCCACGACCCGCTTGGCGCCTTCGCGCTGCGCATAGGTAATTCCGTCGACGAGGACGAGCCTTCCCTCCGCGTCGGTATTGATGACCTCGACCGTCTTGCCGCTCATCGCGGTGAACACGTCACCCGGCTTCGTCGCACCGCCGCCCGGCAGGTTCTCGGTGCAGGGAGCGACGCCGATGACATTCAACTTGAGGCCGAGCTTCCCGATCGCGGCGAGCGCGGCGATGACCGACGCCGCCCCGGTCATGTCGGCCTTCATCTGATGCATGTTGTCGGCGGGCTTGATCGAGATGCCGCCGGAGTCGAAGGTGATCCCCTTCCCCACCAAGCCGAGGTCGTATCCGGAGCCGCCGCGGCCCCGGTGGCGCATGACGATGAAGCGCGGCGGCTCGTGGCTACCCTGAGCGACGGAGAGGTAGCTGCCCATCCCGAGCGCGCGGCAGCGCTGCGCATCAAGTACTTCAATCCGGACACCGGCCTCCTTCGCGAGCTCCTTCGCGGCCTCGGCAATCAGCGTCGGGGTCATGCGATTCGCGGGTTCGTTCGCGAGGCGGCGCGCCGCGTTAGTGGCCTCGCCAATGGCAGCGCCGCGGTCGATCGCGTTGCCGACCGCCTTCGAGGTAACGATGAGGACCTGGTCGATGGCGGGGAGACGGCGTTCCTCCGCGCGCGTCCGATGCACCTCGGGGCGCCACATCGCGAAGGTCGCGCCTTCCACCGCGGCCGCCGCAGCCCGCTCTTCGCCAATCGAATCGGCCGCGACCGCGATGGCGACTTTGCGCACAGACGATCGCCACAACGCGCGGACACCCGCGCTCGCGATGTTGCGGGCGCGTTCGGCGTCGAGCAGTCCGGGCTTCCCGCCTCCGACAACCACGACACGCGGCTCCTCGTGAAGCGTGTTGACGCCGTAGAGCCGTGTCACGCCGGTCTCCTCCTTGACCAGCCGAGCGATCGCGGCACGCGCTGGCCGGGAAAGCCAAGCGGGCGGCTCGACGCCGGCGAAGAGCGGCACGATGATCGCGTCGACCTTGCCGAGCTGCGAGGGGCGCACTGCACGAAATCTCATGGCGTGACCTTCTTTCGACCGGTGAGCGTAGCGACGCGCTCGCGGGCCTGCTCCGGGGATAGCACCAGGATCCGATCGTCGCCGGACCTGCGAGTGAGACCGCGGTCGTCGAGGAAGCCGAGGAGCGGGAGCACGTGCTTGCGGCTCGAGCCGGTAAGGTCGCGGGCGCGTGCGACCGTGATCGTGCCCTTCGTGGCGAGCTCGCCCACGACGGCTTCAGCGAAGCGCGCGACCGCGTCCGGCAGAAACACCGCCTCGGTGCCGATGCGGACGAGGTCGCCACGCTCCGCGAGAGCCGCGACGACCTCCCGATCGAGGCCGTAGTCGGACTCGAGCACGGTGGGCGACGGCGGCTGCAACGGCTCGCGCGCCAGCGCGCCGCGCGCGCGCGACCACGCCGCCTCCTGCGCCGGAGTGAGCGTGGGCGTATGCCCTACGAGAGCAAGCGCGCTCCCCCGCTCCGCGATGCGGCCGTCCTTCACCAGGCGCTCGACGAGCGCGTTGAACCGTTTCGGCCCCAGATCCAGCGACGAACGGAGCTCTTCACGAGGCGCGCCGGCGCGCAGAGGCGATCGCCGGTGCGCTGCGGCGAGCGTCCGCTCGATGCGAGTAGCGAGTGCTTCGAACGAGTCGCGCCCGATGAGAGCGTCGCTGAGCCAGACCGCCCGCCCGCTCTCGACGAGCTCGCGCGCCGCGGCATCGCGTTCGGCCGTCTCAAGTCCGCCGCGCGCCCCCGCTTCGTCTGGCGTCCGCGGGACATCCAACGTGGCGAGGAGTCGCGACGCCGCGCTCGGGGCGCTCCGCCGCTCGAGGACCGCGACGGCCTCACGGCGCCGGCGCATGCGCTCGCCCGTGATGTCGGCAACGGCACCCCCGCCGAGCGTCTCCGGAGGGGATGGACGTCGCAGGACGAAACGATCGCCGACCGCCACCGCGAGCGGCGTGGCGAGCCGCAGCTGCACCCATCCGGACGTGCCAGGGTCGAGCGTCGCGCCTTCGAGCAGCGAGACCCGCGCCATGATCTCGGCCGTGCCCGCGTGCACCTTTACGGCCTCGTCATGCCGGAGCGCCTCCATAGCGGAACCGAGCACCTCGATACGGGCGGAGAGCACCGACACCGGCGTGAGAGCGCCCGGACGAACGACGACCATCCCGCGCGCGAGCTCGTCCTTCTCGACGCCCGTGAGGTTCAAGGCGACGCGGCTACCCGGACTCGCCGACTCGAGGGCCCGCTTGTGAGTCTGGATCCCGCGAACGCGGGCACGTAGACCGGTCGGCAGGACCTCGATCTCATCCCCCGCGGCGAACGTGCCATCGACGAGCGTGCCGGTGACGACCGTGCCGAAGCCGGTCAGCGTGAAGGCCCGGTCGATCGCGAGGCGCGGCCGACCGAGGTCGCGACGCGCTGGCGCGGTCCGGAGGACGGACTCGAGCGCCGCGATGAGGTCCGCGATGCCGGTCTTCGCGGTCGCCGAGACGTCGATCATCGGCGCACCGGAGAGTGGCGTGCCGCGCAGCGCCGCGGCGACGTCGGCCCGCGCGAGGGCTGCCCATTCGTCATCGACCAGATCGCGTTTCGTCAGGGCGACGACGCCTCGATCGACGCCGAGCACGCCGAGGATCGCGAGGTGCTCTCGCGTCTGCGGCATCACGCCTTCATCGAGGGCGACCACGAGCAAGACCGCGTCGACCGGACCGACGCCCGCAAGCATGTTGCGGATGAAGTCCTGGTGGCCGGGCACGTCAACGATGCCGACCTCTCCCCCCTCGGGCAGACCGAGCCACGCGAACCCGAGGTCGATGGTCATGCCGCGCTCGCGCTCCTCGCGGAGGCGGTCGGGGTCGATGCCGGTCAGCGCCGTGACCAGCGTCGACTTCCCGTGATCCACATGGCCCGCGGTCGCGATGACGCGCGCGCTCGTCTCGGCTCTAGACGTTACGTCTCACCGCGATGCAATCGATCTCGACCTTCGCTCCACGGAGCAAAGCGGCGCCCACCGTGGAGCGCGCCGGTTTGTGGGTTCCGAACCGCTCCGCGTAGACCTCGTTCATCGCGGGGAAGTCGCCGAGGTCCGCGAGGAACACCGTCGTCTTCGTCACCCGATCGAGCGACGAGTCGGCCGAAACGAGGACCGCGGCGAGGTTGTCGAGGACGCGCCGCGTTTGGGCGCGTACGTCGTCGCCGCCGACGAGCTGCCCGGTCTGCGCGTCCAGCGCGAGCTGTCCGGCGCAGAACACGAGATCGCCTGCGATGATCGCCTGGCTATACGGACCGACCGGCGCCGGTGCGCGGTCCGTCTTGGTTGCGCGAAGGTCCATCTGCTCCCCCTTTCGCGAGCGCGCCGATCACGGCGCGCGCGAGGACCGCATCATCCTCAGGCAGGACGCTCCGCAGGTCGAGTGCGACCCGCTCCTCCACGATCCGCGAGACCACTGGAGGGTCCGCCGAGCGGAGGGCCGTTGCGACGCGGGTCGCCGGTGCTCCGCCGATAGCGACCGCGAAGGACGGCTGCGTCTCCTCGGGTAGGGACCCGCCGCCGACGGTCGATCGCACCTCGATAACCTCGGCTGGGATCCCCGCAGCGTCGAGCTCGATCGCGAGAGCCCGCGCGCGAGCGGCGAGAGTGCGCGGCGGCGCCGCGATCATCCGCCACACCGGCAGCTCCTTCTCGGCGTCGCCTTCGCGATACGTCGCGAGCGTCGCGAGGAGCGCCGCGATCGTCAGTTTGTCAGGCCGCAGCGCGCGCATGAGCGGGTGCGCGCGGAGCGCCGCGATCGGCTCGGCCCGTCCGACGGCGATGCCGGCCTGCGGTCCGCCGAGGAGCTTGTCGCCGCTGAAGGTGACGACGTCCGCGCCCTCGCGCACGGCCTCTCCAACGGTGAGCTCCTTGCCGAGCCCGAAGCGTGAGGTGTCGAGGAACGTGCCGCTGCCGAGATCATGGATGAACGCGATGTTGTGCTCGCGCGCGAGCGCCGCGAGATCGCGACCCTCCGCCCGCGCCACGAAGCCGGTGATCTTGAAGTTGCTCGCGTGCACGCGGAGGATCGCGCCGGTCTTCTCGTTGATCGCGCCGGCGTAATCGCGCGTGTACGTCCGATTCGTGGTGCCGATTTCGACGAGCCTCGCGCCTGAGCGCCGGAGGACGTCGGGGATCCGGAAGCCGCCGCCGATCTCGACAAGCTCGCCGCGCGCGACGATGACCTCCTTGCGCGACGCGAGCGCGGCCAACGCGAGCAAGACTGCGGCGGCGTTGTTGTTCACAACGGCCGCGTCTTCAGCGGACGCCAGATCGGCGAGCAGGCGGGCCGCGTGCCCGTGCCGTTCGCCGCGCTTACCGACCGCGAGGTCGTACTCGACGCTCACGGCACCGGCCGCGGCGGCGATGGCGGCGAGCGCGCGTGGTGAGAGCGGAGCCCGACCCAGGTTCGTCTGCAGCACCACGCCGGTCGCGTTGATGACGCTCCGCAAGGTGAGGCGTTCGCGCTCGGCGAGCGCCGCACGCGTCTCCGCCGCGAACGACGCGGCATCGCCGGACGCTCGCGCCGCGCGGGCCCGTGCCAAGACGGTTCGCGCCGCGCGCGTGAATCGCTCGCGCTCGGCAGCGCTGGGGCGCCCGGCGCGAAGGATCGCGTCCACCGATGGGAGCGCGCGGCGCGGGTCGACGCGCCTCACGGCACGAGGACCTCGAGGGCCCCGGGCCGAATTCGTATGGAGAAACGCTGTCCGGTCGTCGCCTCGCCGTCGAGCTGTGCTCGCATGGGTCGTTCCACCTCGATCTCGAGGGCGCGCGCGCGTTTCATCACGATCATCTTTCCGTCGACATGAGTCCCGCGATAGAGCTTGCCAAGGGCGACGAGCGACGACCAGCGCGAGAGATCGCCGGCGAGGAGAACATCGAGCTGGCCGTCGTCCAGAGATGCGAGCGGCGCGACGTGCATGCCCGAGCCGAAGTGCGTCCCATTCGCTGCCACGACCGCCAGGAACCGCCCGGTGTGGAGCTCGCCGTCGACGAGCACGCGCATCGGCTGCGGGCGGTAGGTCGCGATCCCGACGAGCGAGCCAGCGAAGTAGCCGAAGGTCTTGCCGGTCACGCGCGAGGTCGCGGCGATGCGCTGCGCGACGTGGCCATCGATGCCGACGCCCGCCGCGTTCACGAAGACGCGTCCGTTGACTTCGCCGACGTCGATCGCTCGGCGGCGCGCTCCGCGCAGGAAACGAGGCACGTCCCGGCGACGGCGCGGGTAGCCAAGGGCGCGCGCGAAGTCATTTCCCGATCCAATCGGATAGAGCGCAAGAGCCGCGGTGCTGCCGGCGATGCCGTTCGCGACCTCGTTCGCGGTGCCGTCGCCGCCAGCCGCGATGATGATGCGGTATCCATCCGCCGCGCCCTCGCGCGCGAGCCGCGCCGCTTCGTCGGGCGCCGGCGTTCGCACGACGTCGACGCGCATGCCCTGGGCGCGAAAGTCGGCCGCGATACGAGACGCGATCCGCTCACCCGCGCCGTTTCCCGCGACCGGGTTCACGATGGCGAGAGCGCGCTCGTCCACCACGGTCGTCGCGGCGGTCACGCCCCCGCCGGTGAAAGGGCCTTGCGGATCGCGTCCTGCTCCTCGTCCGAGAGCGCATGCTTCGATCGGCCGGCCTGAACCTGCTTCGCGAAGATTCGAGTGTCGGCCCGGCCGTGAAGGCTCGAGAGCACGACGCCGTTCCCGTCGGCGTCGAGGAGCGCGATCGCGAAGGACTGGTCTCCCCCGGTGTCGGCGAACGGATTGAAGCGGATGACGCCGACCTTCTGGATGCTCCGCTGCGCGAGCCCCTCGAGCTCGCGGTGGAGCTTGTTCAGCGCCTCGACTCGCTCGGCGACCGTGTCCAGGCGCCGGAACTGCCGGTCCAGGAGCTCGTCGAGCCCCGCGCCCTCGGCGTCACCGATGAGCCGCCGGAGGCGCCGGCGAAGCAGCACGTCGGATCGCTGCAGCCAGGCAACCCACACGGCGAGCACGACGACCGCGACCGCGAGCGCGAGGACGATCGTGGGAAGGATCTGCGCATCCAGCGGCATTCGCGGCGGAGCATACGGGGTCGGCTATCCTCGTCCTCCCGTGGCAAAAAAGCACCGCGTACGTGCGCGTTCCCGCCGGGCCGTCGAGGCGTCCCGCCGGGCGTCGGCGGCACGTCCGCTCATTCCGGAGCGCGAGCCGTCCCGCCCGACCGTCGGCCCGCGCGTGACCCGTTACGGGTCGCGCAGCGGGACCTCGCGCGCCGTGGGCGCACCATCGCCGAGCCTCGAGCGCGCGGCCGCATGGGAACGCGGCTACGTCACGAAGGATTTCCGACGCATGGCGATCGTCGTCGTGATAGCGATCGCCCTCCTCGTCGCCGCCGGCCTTCTCCTCAACGCCTTCGAACACTGAGCTCGCAGGCGGCGTGCTGCCCGGGCGTTGAAATCATCGTGCCCGCGATGATCGCCGTTCGCGCCATCCTCGTCGCCGCCGTGCTCGCGTCGAGCTGCGGCGCGGCCGTCGGCGGGAATGCCGCGGTGGAGCGGGCGTTCGCCGCGCACCAGTCGGGGATCGAAGTCACGGCGGAAGGCTCGGTCACGCGGCTCCTCTCCGACGCCACCGGGCCGTCCGGCACGCATCAGCGCTTCGTCATTCGCCTCACGGGCGGGTCGCAGACCGTGCTCGTCGAGAACAACCTGGATATCGGAAAGCGCGTCCCGCTTGCCACCGGAGACGATGTGGTCGTGCGCGGCGAGTACGTGTGGAATGCCGAGGGAGGGCTGATCCACTTCACCCATCACGATCCGGTGCATACGCACGAGGACGGGTGGATCGAATGGAAGGGCGCGCGCTATGGCTGAGGACTAATTCCCCGCGCCGTTCTGGTGGGACGTGGCGTCGACGCCTCGCTCTTTCAATTGAGCGACCGGATCACCGGACACGAAGTGCCGCGCCGCCGCGTGTTCCTTCAGCACCGCGGTCAGGTGCGCGAGCCCAAGACCGCGCGTAAAGAGGTGCGCGTGTTCAGGCGAACAGAGCCCAGGCTCGTCGATCTGATCGGCGAAGTGCTGATGATCGGCATGACGAAGAACGAACATCCACTTGGTGGACGGAGTGCGCTCGAACAATTCGTATTGTCCGGAGAGCGGCGTGAATCTGTCCTTCTCGGCGATGAGGAACATGGTGGGGACCGCTCGTTTCCAGGCGAACGTGAGGGTCGCGGGGATGATTCCGGGGAGCGGCTTCGAGTTGCCCGCGGGGGCCAATGCGAGCGCCGCGCGAAAGCGGTCGTCCACTTCCAGCGCCGCCAGGGCGGCCCAGCCACCAAAGCTCCAGCCGATCACACCGATGCGCTGACCATCGATGTGATCCGCGACGTCACCGTTCGCGCCGCCGAGCAGCTGGTCGAGGAGAAAGCGCAGATCCGGCACGCGGTCGGCGATGATTCGCCGCAGGCGACGCTCGCCCTCTGCCGGCGTGAGCACTTCTCCAGCGGCGACGCGCTCGGCTCGCGCCGCGAAGTCCGCCGCGGTGTTCCCGGTGTGATCGGCCGCGGCGACGACAAAGCCATGGCTCGCGAGATGGGTACAGAGGAAGGACGACTGCCGCCGGTGTCCGCCGCTCGCGTGGCTATAGAGAACGAGTGGGTGGCGTCCACTGTGAGCGTCCGCGTCGCGTACGGCTGCTTGATGTAGGAGCTCCGCGCCCGGCAGCACCGCGAAGCGATCTTGCGTTGCGGCGCTCTGATCCAGCCCGGAGTATCGCGGACTCGCCGGATACCAGACCTCGAACTGGAGCTGCCGGTCGTCACGACCCCTGTCGATCGCAAACCCGCTGCGGACGCCCACCGGATAGGGACCGCCGACAAAGGGGTCAAACACGGGGTCCGTCACGAGACTCGGTGGGCTGTGCTGGATTCGAACCAGCGACCTCTGCGATGTGAACGCAGCGCTCTAACCGGCTGAGCCAACAGCCCGTAACGAGAAGGTAAGGATACGCGTCACCAACTGCCACCGCCTCCTCCGCCACCGCCCCCGCCGGAACCACCGCCCGAGAATCCGCTGCCGCCGCTCGAGCCAGGCGTCGACGAGATCGCCGAGCCGACGTTCGACGAAAAGCCCTGGAGGGATGACGACAGGACGAGCGCGTTGAACGGCGCGTTTCCGACGTACCACGAGTTCGTCTGCGCGGACAGATCGATGTCCTTGAACGCGCGGGCCCAACGCTCCACGCAGCCGAAGACGATCGCGTAGGGCAGGTACGCGGAGAAGATGTTCTCGCGCTCGGCAAAACGCTGGCGGTCCTTCTCCGCGACCTCCATGTACTGGCGGAAGCCGAGCGTGCGGCGGAGGAGCTCCGCGCCGGCGGCCGTCTTCGCCGGCATCCATCGCGCGACCCCGAGCGCGACGAATCCAACAACGATGACCGCAAACCCGACCAGGCCGGCGCCCATCGTGCGGCCGAGGAGCCACGCCAGTCCGCCACCCGCCAGGATCACCAAAACGGCCAGACCGGCATAGCCCTGCCGCACGCGATCGGGCCGGGTTGTGAACCACCTCTGGCGAGCGACGTCGGCGTAGAGCTCGCTCTCGGCTTTTCGCAGGGAACCGACGAAGTGCGTGCGCAGCTCCGAAATCTTCACCTCGCTCGGATGGTCTTGGAACAACCCCTGGTAGACGATCGCCTCGTACGGCTGGAGATCGGCGACCACTTTCCCCGTCTCGCGCAGCGTCCAGTCCTTTTTCGCGAAGAGGCCTTGCGTCGGCGCCTCGGTGATCGTCAGGTAACCGCGCACCGCCAGATCCACGATCGTCGCCGTCACGTCCTTGGTGTCGGCGCTCTCATCGAGCACCACTCCGAGCTGCGCCGGCCGCAGCTTGTCGGGGGGCTCGTACTCGGGAACGATGGTCACTCGCTCGCGCGCGTCGCGCCCGACCGAGTACCAGCGCCAGAAGAGGAGCGCGAGTCCCGCAAAGAGGACGAACGCGGCAAGCGCGAGCGCCGCCGGCTGGGGTGCGACGTACGCGAGGACGTTCGAGCTGTCGGTCTCGATGATCGGCGTCGGCTCCGCCACGGTGCCCTTCGCGATCGCCGTCACGATCGTGAGCTGCTCGGTCGGCGCGAACGGACGGGTGGACGAGAAGTCGGCCCGTGTGGTCGTCGTGCTCGAGCGACAGGCCTCCTGTGACCCGGTGCGCCCCTGGAAGCAGGTCGCCCGCACCAGACCGCTCGCGACGTGAACCGTGCCGGTCACGGCCAGCGCCCGCACGTCCCACGCGCCGCCGTTCACGTTCCAGAAGACCTCGTCGTGATCGGTGAACGCGTTCATGGCGCCGAAGACGTCGTACGTGATCCGGTATGTTTGCGGCCCGGTCACGAGTCGATTGGCGTCACCGATCTTGATCACTTTGTCGGCGCCGGCGTCGCTGATCGAGAAGCGGACCGGCTTTTCGGCGGCGTCGGTGACGGACCGGACCTCGAGGCGGTAGACGCGAAGATGCGTGTCGTCCCAGCGGTAGCGGACCGGGATATTCCGGAAGATGCCGTGGTGCTGTTGCGAGCCAAAGTCGACGTCGATCGCCTCGACGATGTGAAGCGATGAGTCCTTCTGGACGGTGATGTCCGATCCGAATCGCTGGATGGTCCAGCCCTCGTCCGCGGAAGCCTGCGCCGCGAACGCCAACGCGAGGGCTGCGAATCCCGCCACTGCGACGATGACGCGCGGCATCTGGGTTAGAGGAACTGTAGAAGGATGGTCGCGAGTCCCAGGAACGAGAGGAAGCTGCTGCAGTCGGTCACGGTCGTGAGCACGATGGACGACGATTGCGCCGGGTCCTGGCCGAACGCCTTGAGGATGAGCGGGATGGCCGCCCCGGAGACGCCGGCCATGACCATCGCCAGGATCATCGCCGAGCCGATCACCACGGTCAGCCCGATCGATTGGCTCCAAATGAAGACGCCGACCATCGTCGTGGTGGCGACGGCGACGCCGTTCAGGATGCCGACGCCGGCCTCCTTCAGGATGAGCCGCGGCCAATGCGAGAGCCGGACCTCGCGGAGCGCGAGTCCGCGCATCGTGACGGCGAGGGCTTGCATGCCGCTGTTGCCGGACTGGCCCGCCACCACCGGCAGCAGGATGGCGAGCGCCGTGAACTTCGCGATGGTCCCCTCGAAAAGGCCCACGACGAATGCCGCGAGGAACGCCGTCGCGAGGTTGATCTCGAGCCACGGCAGCCGCTGCCGGACCGCGAACGACACGCGCGATAGTGCGCGCTCCTCCTTGCTGACACCGACCATCGTCTGCATGCTCATCGTCGCCTCGGCCTCAGCCGCTGCCACCAGCGCGCGATAGCGAATCACACCGACGAGCCGCCGATCGCTGTCGATGACCGGCAGCGTTGCGACGCGCTGCTCGGTCAGGTAGTTCACGATCTCCTCGCGCGTCGCGGTCGCGTGCACCCCGACCGGATTTCCTTGCACGAGGTCCTTGAGCTTGGTCTCCGGTGTCGCCGTCGCGATCTCGCCGAGCGGGACCGAGCCGACCAGACGGCCGGATGCGTCGGTGAGGTAGATGGCGCCGAGCTCCTTCTCCTTGAACGTGCGCATCTTGCGAAGCGCGTCGTCGACCGTCGTCTCCGGCGCGAACGCGGTGATGCGCGGGTCCATCAGGGCGCCCGCCGTGTCGAAGGGATAGGTGAGAAGCTCGCGGACCTCGGACGCGAATCGCCTCGGGAGCCGGCTCAGCACGCCCTCACGCTCGGTTGCCTCGAAGCTCGCCACGATCGGCGCGGCGCGAGCCGGGTGCATCTGATGGAGCGCGATCTTCGCCGCCTCGACCGGCAGGTTCCGCAGCACCTCCGCCGCGACACGCGGATTCAACCGCTCGAGAAGGTGGACCGCTTCCTCCGGACCGGCGTCGTGGACGATGAGCGCGGTCTCGCGCGGCATTCGCTCGTCGAGGAACCGCGCCACCTCGTCGGGGTGGTGACGGAGGTACTCCGCGATAAGCGCGCGACGGGCCTCGAGCTCGCTTGGCGCGGGCGCTTCGGCGAGCGGGGCGGCGCCCTCAAGCGGGACCGAGGCGATCGCTTCGCTCACGCCCGCAGTATCACGAAGAAGGGGGCTTCAGGCGGGTTCTAACGGGTGTCCGTGCGTCGGACCTCGATCTTTCCCTCGGCTTCGCGGACCTCGAAGTGGGGCTGGTCGAAGACCGCGGGCCCGCGCACGACGAGTCCGTCGCGAAGCCGATACCGCGATCCGTGACACCCGCACTCGATCGTTTCGCCGACGATCTTTCCCTCTGAGAGGCTGCAGCCCTGGTGGGCGCATACGTCGTGGAGCGCCTCCAAGCTCGTGCCGCGGCGTACGACGACGAGCGTCTGGGCGCCGGCCTTTGCCTTCACCGGCTTGTCAGCGGGGATGTCCGTGACGTCGAGAGCCGTCCACTTCGTGCCTCCGCCTCGCCACGCATGCCGATCGACCTGGGTGCCGAGGTTGTAGACGAGCTCGCCTCCGACGTACGCACTGCCGATGACGATGAGGAAGCCGATGAACGAGAGCCAGACCTCCGCCGGCGACGGTACGGCGCCGAGGCGCATGAGAAACGAGATGAGGTAGAAGACGAGCGCGACGAGCATGAGCGAGGAGTGGACCGTGCCGAATTGCCGAGTCTTCCCCTCGAGGTCGATGTAGTCGGCGTATCCGGCGAGCGCGGCGAGCAGCATGAACACGATTCCGACGCCGATCGCGGCGGTCGCCGCGCTGCGCTGCCCGGAAAGATCGAGCACGAGCGCGACCACGTACGCGCCGATCGGCACGTCGGTGATCGCGGGATGCAGCGGGTGGCCGAACCAGACGCCGTTCAGGAAATCCTTGAGTGCCGGCACCGGCCGGTACAGCGCCCCGAAGATAGTGACGAAGAGCTTGCCAAGCGGATCGGCCCAGAAGCCCTGCGCTTCGAGGATCCGCTCGATCGCGTTGTGGAGCACGCGGCGAGTCTATCGAGGGAGCGCCGCTCGGTTCCCCGACCGGGGTCTTAACGCACGACGATCGAGCTCGCCCCGGCGCTGATGGTCAGCGTCACGCGATTTTGGGCGGCAGCGTAGCCGCTCGTCTCGACCGTGGTGCCGCCGGCGAATACGCCGCGGGCGGTGTCACCGTTACCGAGCCGTGCGTTCTCGCTTCGGAGCGACAACAGGCCACCCGTGGTCGAGATCCGCGCTTCGACCCCGTCGGGGACCACGACGCTGATGTTCGACGCGCCGCCGTTCATGCGGATGTCCACGTTGCCACTGGGCTTCGGAAGCACGAACCGCATCGAAGACGCGCCCACGTTGACGCGCGCATCGGTGACACGCACATCCGAGAGGTCGATGTCGAAATCGCCGGCCCCGACGTTGATGACGACGGACGTCGGCACGTCGCTCGCGATACGAATCTGAATGTCACCGACCGCGACCGGACGCGGGAAGCCGTTCGGCGATACCTGGTCGACCCGAACACTGGCGCGCGTGGTGCCGGACGTCCGCACGCGGAGATCGGGGCTGGTGCTGTGCGCTTCCACGAGCGCCGTCGCTCCGCCGCTCACGTGGTAGCTGCGGGTCGCGCCGCCGTTCAGCGTCAGCGTGAGCTGGGTCGCGTCGCCGCGCGGCACCGTGACGTCGCTCTCCCCGGAGCCATCGCCGTCTCCGAAGACGAAGATCCCCGGAGAGAGATTTGGCGAGTAGGCGAGGAGCGCGAGGCCCGCGGCGATCACGGTCACCTCTACGACGAGCGTGGGCAGCGGCCAGCGTCGCGCGAACGCGATGTCGAGACCGATGAGGACCAGAAGAAGCGGCCACAGGCTTGCCAGCGCAAGCCAGGAGACCCCCGTGATGAATCCGAAGTTCTGGAGCAGGAAGATGAGGCCGAGGGCGATGAGCAGGAGCGGCCAGAAGACGCCGCGCCGCGGGCGCACACTCACGGCCGCACCCGCTGGACGAGGAAGAGGACGCCAACGCCGATGAGCACGAGCGGCCAGATGTACTGCCACTGCACGAAGCGGAAGGCACCGGCGTTACTCAGGAAGAACGCGACTCCGAGCGCGATCAGGAGATAACCGAACGCCATCCGGCGCCGCTCGGTCGCGGCCTCGTGCGCCACGGGATCGACCGGCGCCGTCGTCGCGGGCGTGATCGCGCTCGGGTCACCCTCCATGCGCGCTGTCGCGTCGGCCGCTCCGCTCGACCCGGTCGGTGTCGTGAACGGCGCGGGGTGGCCCGGCAGGGGCATCAAGATCAGCAGGACGATGTACCCGAGGACGCCGAGCCCCGCGGTGATGAACGCCGTCACCACGAACACGACTCGCACCAGCGTCGGGTCGACGGCGAGGTATTCGGCGATTCCACCGCACACGCCGCCGATCACGCGGTTGGTGGTGCTGCGCTCAAGACGTGACTTCAAGGACACGCTCCCTTCGTTGCGCGTATTCGTAAGCGATCGCGACCGCCAGCGCGGCGATGGCCGCGATCGGAACGGTCGGTTGTGCCGCGAGGGACAGCAGTGCGCTCACCGGGATCGCCACGCGCGTGAGCGTTTCGATGCCGCCCGCGAAGAGATCCGACGCCAGCGCAGGAGCCACCGTCGGGAGCGCCATCGCGGTCAGGCCGACGAGGCCGGCAGCGGCAACGCCCGCGAGGACCCGGGAGACGAGCGCGGCCACCGCGAACGCCGGCCGCTCCGCACGAGCCCGCGCGACGATCGCCGCCAGATCGATCCGAGGCGGAAGCTCCGACGCTTCGAGCCGGAGCGCACGCCGAAGACGCGCTTCGGCGAAGAGGTCGTCGTTGTGGCGGTCGCTTCTCATGGCTTCACCTCGAGAGCGCTCCGCAGGAGCGCACGACCGCGGAGCAGCTGGACCCCCACCGTCGAGGCGGGCCGTCCGGTGACGTGCGCGATCTCGTCCACGCTGAGCTCGTTGAAGTAACGAAGCACGATGACGACGCGGTAGAGCTCTGGCAGAAGACTCACCGCGGCGCGAATCCGCTCGCGTTCCTCGCGAGCCATCGACTCGGTGTCAGGCGCGGCCTTCGAATCCGGGAGCGCCGTCGCCTCCTCGACGTCGACAGTGCGGCGCAGCTCGCGCCCTCGCT
>VBEY01000086.1 GCA_005889295.1 Chloroflexota bacterium
GCAGGTCGTGGCGCGTTATTTCGCGGCGGGCCTGTACGTGGTCCCGGTGGTCGACGAGCTCCTCTCTTTCCACACGCTGCAGAAAGAGATCGAGGCCGACCAGGAGGCGGTACGGGCGTCAGGTGATGTCCGGTCCCTCGCGAGCGCTCTCTACAAGCTCCTACCCGACGCCGACGAGGTCTCGCTCGGCCTCCTCGTCCCAGTCAGCTCGCTCTCTGTGACCGAGGCGCGGATCGAACAGCTCGTCGTTGGGCGCCCGCTCCCGATCGCGCTTTCGCCGGTCTCTGTCGTCCTGTCTGGCGGGGCGCTCGTCGCGGCAGCGGTCCTCGTGGCAGTGAAGGGCGGCGCGAGCGTCGTCTTCGAGACCCTTCCTCCCCTCTACGCGGTCCCTGGCCTGCTGGTCGGTCCGGCAAGCTTGCTGTTCGCCGCGGCCATTGACGGAGGGCTCCACCAGCTCCGTCCTCTGACGCAGCGCTTGTTCGCGCAGACCTAAACCACGTAAGCCCCTGTTTACTTCGGGCCGCGTTAGCCCCAGAGTGGCCCCGACCGGGTCCAGGTAATTCGCCGGTGGGGTCGGGGAGGCCCACCGAATGTCGATCCGTCGCATCGTTCAGATCGTCGCTTTCATCAGCGCGCTTGCATTTGCGTTCGCATCACCAGTTGCGAGCAACACGGCCTACGCGTGCGACCCACACGGCAGCCCAGGCCTCTGCTAGTTGCTTTCTCCGGCCCGCATAACGCTGGCCGACCGAGATACGGGCCAAACCTGGGCCCGCAGGACCCCGACCGGCATCGCCCCGGTCTCGGTCCGTAAGAACCAGGTAAAGACTCATTTGACGCGTCTACTTCTCCCTCGTAAAGTGCCTTTGCTGTGGCTGAGGTGCGGTCACCGATGGTGGCCGATGTGGGGGCGCGGATCCGTTCGCTTCGGACCGCGAAGGGTCTTACGCAGGCTCAGGTGGCCGAGCCGCAATACACCAAGGCGTACATCTCCATGCTCGAGTCCGGGCGTACGCGCGCATCGATGAAGGCGCTCGAGCACATCGCCGGAGTCCTCGGAGTGAAACCCGCGGATCTTCTCGGCGGAACGCCGTCCCCAACGACCCCCCAGTACACATTGCTTGAGGCGCGACGCTTGGTCGAGCAAGGCCGAGCGGCCGAGGCGATTTCGCTACTCGAAGGCCTTGAAGAGGGTCTCACACCTCAGGACCAGCTCATTCGATTGCGGTATCTGGCCATGGCCTACAACGCCACCGGCCAGCCGAAGCAGGCTTTCCCCTTGATCGAACGCGCCCAACGCATGGCCGAACTGCTCGGCGATCAAGGCGAGCAGGTACGGGTGAAAGCGGTGCTCTCCGGGGCGTACTCGCGTACGTACGCGTACGAAGAATGCGCGCGGACGCTTCGCGAGTGCATTCAGGCGTGCGAGGACGGAACGGTGAACGATCCTGCCTTTCATTTCAGGCGCCTGGTGGACCTAGCCCTCACGCAGACGAACCTTCATCAAACGAAGCCGGCCCTGGCGACCTATGAGCGTGCGATCGAGATTTCCGAGCAGTTCAACGACCGATCTTCGCTCGCCCATCTCTATGCCGGCCTGGCCAAGACCTACCACGACTCTGGCGACATCGAAGCGGCGATCGTTTACAACCAACGCAGCCTTCAGGTGTACGAGGAGCTTGGCCTGATCGACCAGGTCGCGTGCGCTCTCGATAACGCGGCAGCGCTCTATGTCGAGTATGGGAACGTCACGCGTGCCCGCGAAAGCCTCGCGCGGGCAGCGCGACTCGCGGAGGAGGCCAACCGCGATACCACGCTTGCATCGATCAAGGCATCGGTGGCCGAGGTCCTCGCCAAGTCCGATACGGAAGGCGCACTCGAGGAGGCGCAGAACGCGCTGAAGTTTGCTCGGAAGGTCGATCAGCCCGATGCGCAGATCCGTATGTTGGTCCTGACTGGCGAGCTCCGGATGAAGGCAAACGGGGCCGCCGCGCGGCGGACATTCCAGGAGGCCCGGCAGCTTGCCGAGGAGCGTGCGCCGCATCTCCTCCGGGTGATCTTCGATCGGTGGTCGCGCTCCGCCGAGGCGAGCGGCGATTCTGACGAAGCGTTGCGCCTTGCCCGGCGCGCGCTGGAGACGATCCGGGTCTAGACGCGGTCCCGGTAGCCTCTCTGCATGCCCCGTCTGACCGCTGACGTCGTACGCGAGCGCGTGCGCGGAACGATCCTCGAGCAAATCGGCGAAACGCCGCTCATCCCACTGCACCGCGTCGGCGCAGGACTGCGCGGCGAGCTCTGGGCGAAGATCGAAAGCGCCAATCCGGGTGGAAGCGTGAAGGACCGGCCGGCGCTGTGGATGGTGCTGGATGCGGAGGAGGAGGGCCGGCTCCGTCGCCGGCGCGTCGTGCTCGAGGCGACGAGCGGCAACACCGGAGTCGCGCTCGCCATGGTCTGCGCCGTCCGCGGCTATGCCCTCGAGCTCTGCATGCCGGACAAGGTCTCTCTCGAGCGCAAGCGCATCGCGCGCGCGTTCGGTGCCCAGCTCGTCCTCACCGATCCGCTCGAAGGAACGGACGGCGCCATCCGCGAGGCGCAACGGCGCGCCGCAGCCGACTCGGACCGCTACGTGTACGTCGATCAGTACTCGAACCCGGCGAATCCGCTTTCCCACGAGCTTGGGACCGCTGCCGAGATCTGGAAACAGAGTGGCGGCCGCGCGACCCACTTCGTCGCGGGCGTCGGCACGTCCGGCACGGTCGTCGGGGTATCGCGCGCGCTGCGGCCCAAGGGTGTTCGCGTCGTGGCGGTGCAACCGAACGACGCGATGCACGGCATCGAAGGTTGGAAGCACATGCCGACCGCGCTGCGTCCCGCGATCTGGGACGAACGCGTCGCCGACGTGCACCGCGTGATGGGAACAGAGGAAGCGATCGCGATGACAAAGCGCCTGGCGCGCGAGGAAGGCATCTTCACTGGACCATCCGGCGGTGCCGCGATGGCCGCCGCGATGGCGGTCGCGCGGGAAGAATCCGGGCGTATCGTCGTGTTGATCGCTGATGGGGGCGAGCGATATCTCAGCACCCCGTTATGGGAGTGATGGCATGTCCGTGACCGTTCGCCTGCCCGGCGCCCTGCGCGACGCGACCGGCGGCGAGACCAACCTAAAAGCATCGGGCGGGACGCTCCGCGACGTGATCGCGGAGATCGATCGTCGTCATCCGGGATTCGCCTCGCGCGTGCTTGACGAAGGGGGCGCGCTCCGCTCGTACGTCAATGTCTACATCGGCGAGGACGATGCCCGGACGCGTGGCGGGACTGATGCCGCGGTCCCGGACGGGAGCGAGGTCATGGTCATTCCGGCTATGGCCGGCGGCCGCTGATCGAACGTCGCCGGCTCGTCCTGCCTCGCAAGCTGCGGGACGAGATCGTTGCCCACGCGCGGGAGTCCAAGCCGCGCGAGTGCTGCGGACTGCTCTTCGGCGATGGCGAGGTGGTCGATCGTCTGGTGCGGGGCCGCAACATCCATCCGACACCCGAAACGCGCTATGAGATCGATCCCGCGCAGCTGCGCGAGGCCATCGCCGGCAACGACGACGATCGGTTTCTCGTGGGCATCTATCACAGCCATCCCCGGACGAAACCCGAGCCCTCGGACTTCGATGTCGCGAACTCTTTCTGGCCGGCGCAGGTCTACGTGCTGGCTTCGCTCCGTTCGGAGCCGCCCGAGGTCTTCGCGTATCGGATCAAGGACCGCGAGGTGACAAAGATCCCGATCGCCGAGCGCTAGAGCGTCATCCCACCCAGAAATGAAGCGACCCCCGTTTCCGGGGGTCGCCGTTGCTTCCGGCTACAGGCCTCATTCTCTGGCCTCGATCGCGGAGATCGTCAAAAGCGATCTCGAAATCTTCAATCCGCCGGGAGCAACCTCTCGGCAGTGCCCCCTTCCGTCGAGGGCGTCATCGATCGACTTGGAACACCCCGAGACGTTTATGAAGCCTGACCATGCGACCTCCGATTCGGCGTCCGCCGGTCTTGCTTACTCACTCC
>VBEY01000087.1 GCA_005889295.1 Chloroflexota bacterium
GGCCGGTGACGTCGTCCGTGCGCTCGAGGGGCCGATCGAGCCTCAGATCTGTACCGCCGAGGGCGAGCCGGTCCTGAACTGTGTGCGCGAGCCGGACTGCGGAACGAGGGCGGTATGGCTCAAGCTCCAGGACAGCATCGCGAAGGCTCTCGATGGCATGACTCTCGCGGAGCTTGCGACGACCACGACGCGGGAGCGTGTGAGTGTCTAGCCTCGAGATCAAGGACCTCGTCGTGAGCGTGGAGGGCAAGACGATCCTCAACGGGATCGATCTCGTCGTCGAAAGTGGTTCGGTCCACGCGATCATGGGACCGAACGGCTCCGGCAAGAGCACGCTCTCGCTCGCGATCATGGGTCACCCCAAGTACAAGGTCGAGCGCGGCCGGGTCCTCCTCGACGGCGTGGATCTCCTGAAGCTGCCCGTCGACGCGCGCGCTCGCGCCGGCGTCTTCCTCGCGTTCCAGTACCCGTCGGCGATCCCGGGCGTATCCGTCGCGAACTTCCTGCGGACCGCCATCAACGCGCGGCGCGCCGCGCCAAGCGCGGACGGCACGGGCGAGGTCAAGAAGAACGACATGCCTATCCCGCAGTTTCGGAAGCTCCTCGCGGAGAAGATGAAGCTCCTCGGAGTCGATGACTCGTTCATCACGCGCTCGGTGAACGACGGATTCTCCGGAGGAGAGAAGAAGCGACTCGAGATTCTGCAGATGCACATGTTCCAGCCGCGCTTCGCGATCCTCGACGAGACCGACTCGGGGCTGGACATCGACGCGCTCAAGGTCGTCGCCGAGGGTATCGAGGCCATGCGCTCGCCGGACGTCGGGATGCTCCTTATCACGCACTACGAGCGGATCCTTCGGTACGTCCATCCGGACTTCGTCCATGTGCTCGTCGACGGCCGCGTCGTGCGCACCGGCGGCCGGGAGCTCGCGGCGGAGCTCGAGTCGAAGGGCTACGAGTTCGTGCGCGAAGCCCTCTACGCAGGGAAGGCGTAGAGCGATGGCCGTCACCGTCAAGACACCGAGCGTGAAAGCCGCGCCACTCGACGTGGCGCGCATCCGGAAAGACTTCCCGATTCTCTCGCAGAGCGTGCGCGGCAAGCCGCTCGTCTACCTCGACAACGCGGCGACGAGCCAGAAGCCTCGCCAGGTGATCGACACGATGGCTCGCGTATTCGAGGAGCACAACGCGAACATCCACCGCGGCGTCTACGAGTTCAGCGAGCGGACGACGGCCGAGTTCGAGGAAGCTCGCGCGAAGGTCGCGCGCTTGATCAACGCCCCGAGCGAGCGCGAGGTCGTCTTCGTGCGCAACGCGACCGAGGGACTGAACCTCGTGGCCTACGCCTGGGGACGGGACAACATCAAGCGTGGCGACCGCATCGTGACGACGGTGCTGGAGCACCACTCCGACTTCGTCCCGTGGCAGCAGCTCGCGAAGGACGTCGGGGCAGAGGTCGCGGTGGTCGACATCGACGACGATGGCCGGCTGCGGCGCGATCAGGTCTCGGCGGAGCTGCGAAGGGGAGCGAAGCTACTCGCGATCACCCACACTTCGAACGGCCTCGGCACCGTGAACCCGGTGAAGGAGATTGCGGCCGAGGCGCGCGCCGCCGGAGCCACCGTTCTCGTGGACGTCGCACAGGCCGTGCCGCATACCCCGGTGGACGTGCAGGACCTCGGCGCCGACTTCGTGGCCTTCAGCGGCCACAAGATGCTCGCGCCGCCCGGGTCGGGCGGGCTCTGGGGCCGCGCGGAGATCCTCGAAAGCATGCGGCCGTTCCTGTACGGCGGCGACATGATCAGCCGCGTCACGGTGAAGCTGACCGAGTGGAATGAGCTCCCGTGGAAGTTCGAAGCCGGCACGAGCTCGTACGTCGACGCCATTGGCCTC
This sequence comes from Chloroflexota bacterium, assembly GCA_005889295.1. GTDB lineage: Bacteria > Chloroflexota > Limnocylindria > P2-11E > P2-11E > 3-1-20CM-2-70-9. The sequence goes on from VBEY01000087.1 coordinate 1,894, forward strand.
GGAGCCGCGGTCGACTACCTGAGCGACGTCGGTGTGGAGCGCATCCACGCGCACGAGCTCTCGCTCGTGGGATACCTGCTGCCGCGCTTGCGGGAAATTCCGGGCGTGACCGTGTACGGCCCGAAGGACCTCGAGTCTCGCGTCGGCGTGGTCTCGTTCAACATCGAAGGCATCCACCCCCACGACGTGGCGACGATCTTCGATCGTGAGGGTGTGTGCGTGCGCGCCGGGCACCACTGCAACCAGCCGCTCATGACCCGGCTCGGTGTACCGGCGACGACGCGTGCGAGCATGTATCTGTACAACACGACCGACGAGATGGATGCGCTCGTGCGTGCCATCCATGCCGCGAAGAAAGTGTTCGGGGTCTGATCTATGGATGACATGTACCGCGATTACATACTCGATCACTACAAGAACCCTCGGAACTTCGGCGAGCTCGAGGGCGCGACTCACACATATCACGACTCGAACCCGCTCTGCGGCGACGAGCTGACCATGCAGCTCAAGATCGATGACGGGCACGTCGATGAGATCCACTTCACCGGAAAGGGTTGTGCGATCTCGCAGGCGTCGGCGTCCATCCTCACCGAAGAGGTGAAGGGCAAGACGCTCGACGAGGTCAAGGCCATCGACCGTGATCACGTGCTCGCGAATCTCGGCATTCCGATCAGCCCGGCGCGCATCAAGTGCGCGCTCCTCGGGCTGAAGGCGCTGAAGGGCGCAGCGTGGGGACTCACGGCGTGGCCCGGCGAAGAGGTGAAAGCGAAATGACCGTTGAGATCAAGAGTCAGGTTCCGGACAGCTACAAGTACGGCTGGTATGACAAGGAAGCGCCCATCAACGTCAAGCACAAGGGCCTTTCGCCGGACGTCGTGCGCGAGATCAGCCAGACCTTCAAACACGAGCCGGACTGGATGCTGCAGCGCCGCCTCAAGGCGCTCCGGCACTTTGAGGCCCGGGCCATGCCGACGTGGGGCGCGGACCTCTCGCCGCTCGACTTCCAGGACATCTACTACTACGTCCTGGCGTCCGACAAGCGCGCGCAAAGCTGGGAAGACGTGCCCACCTACGTCAAGGACACGTTCGACAAGCTTGGCATTCCGCAGGCCGAGCAGAAGTACCTCGCCGGCGTCGGAGCCCAATACGATTCGGAGGTCGTCTACCACAACATCCGCAAGGACCTCGAAAAGCTCGGCGTCATCTTCATGGACACCGACACGGCGCTGAAAGAGCACCCCGACATCGTCAAGCAGTACTTCGGGACGGTGATCCCGGCGAACGACAACAAGATGGCCGCGCTGAACACCGCGGTGTGGTCGGGCGGGTCGTTCGTGTACGTGCCGAAGGGCGTGAAGGTTGAGATCCCGCTGCAGGCCTACTTCCGCATCAACAGCGAGAACATGGGCCAGTTCGAGCGCACGCTGATCATCGCCGAAGAAGGGTCGAGCGTGCACTACGTCGAGGGTTGCACCGCGCCCGTGTTCACGAGCAACACGCTGCACAGCGCGGTGGTCGAGATCATCGTCAAGAAGGACGCCGACGTTCGCTACACGACGATTCAGAACTGGAGCCACAACGTCTACAACCTCGTGACCAAGCGGGCCGTCGTCCACGAGGGTGGCCGTATGACCTGGATCGACGCGAACCTCGGTTCGAAGGTCACGATGAAGTATCCGAGCGTCTACCTCATCGGCGAGCGCGCACACGGCGAGGTGCTGTCGGTCGCCTTCGCGGGAACCGATCAGCATCAGGACGCGGGCGCGAAGATGATCCACGCCGCGCCCAACACAACGAGCATCATCCAGAGCAAAGGCATCAGCAAAGGCACCGGACAGCAGACCTATCGCGGCATGGTGAAGATCTATCCGGGTGCTAAGGGCGCCAAGAGCACCGTCCGCTGCGATGCGCTCATCCTCGACGAGACCGCGCGAAGCGACACGTACCCGTACATGGAGGTCGACGAGGAGGACGTGACGATCGGCCACGAGGCCTCGGTCTCCAAGGTCGGCGAGGAGCAGCTCTTCTACCTCATGAGCCGCGGACTGTCGGAGGCCGAGGGGACCGCGATGGTCGTGAACGGCTTCATCGAGCCGATCGTCAAGACGTTGCCGATGGACTACGCGATCGAGATGAACCGACTGATCACGCTTCAGATGCAGGGTGCGATTGGTTAGTACGGCAGAGCTCGTATCCGTTCCGCTGCTGCTCGACCCCGAAATGGTCGAGCAGCACAGTCTTAGGCGCGAAGAGCCCGAGTGGTTGCGCGCGGCGCGCCTCGAGGCTCAGCTGCGGTTCACGCCGGAAGCCTGGCCGACCGGCGAGGAGGAGGAGTGGCGGCGGTTCCCGTTGAAGGACCTGCCCGAAGGCCCACTCGTCTCGACCCTCGATCATCTTCCGGGCATCCAGTTCAAGATCGAGCCTGAGGCGACGGCGCTTGGCGTGATCTTCAAGGGCCTCCTCCGGGCTTCGCTCGACAATCCCGATCTCGTTCGGCCGTATGTCGCACCGGGCGATGGGATGCCGTCGCACGCCGCGTTCCGCGCGCTGGCCGATGCGCTCTGGTCGGCAGGGAGCACGTTCGTGTACGTCCCGGCGGGCGTCGAGGTCAGGCAACCGCTCGTGCTCGAGAAGGTCTGGCCCGCGGGGGCCGACGCGATGCTGTCGCGCACGATCCTCGTCGCTGAGCGCGACTGCGTGGTCACGCTCGTCGAGGATCTCACCTCGGAGGGCGAGGCGCCGCGCATCGCGGTCCCGCACGTCGAGGTCCACGCCGGTCCCGGCGCGCACGTCACCTACGTCGGCATTCGCCGATTCGCTCGGGGCGTGCTCGACTTCGGCTTCCAGCGGTTTCGTTCGGCTCGCGACAGCGATCTCCGGAGCCTGAATGTGTTTGCCGGTGAGGGCCGGTCGAAAGTGGGTATCGAGTCGGACATCGAGGGCAACGGCGCGACCGTGAAGCTGTTCGGTCTCGTGGCCGCGGGCGACTCCCAGCGCATCGACGTCAACACCCTCCAACGTGTGGACGGGCGGGCGTCGCAGAGCGATCTCCTCTACCTCTCGGCACTCTACGATCGCGCGAAGGCGATCTTTTACGGGAAGATCCGCGTCGAGCCGACTTCGCACGGCACCGGCAGCTATCAGGAATGCCGGAACATGCTTCTGTCCCCGGAGGCTGGGGCCGACCCGATCCCCGTGCTCGAGATTCTGACGAACGATGTCGTGCGCTGCGGACATGGCGCGACCGCGGGCGCGCTCAGCGATGAGGAGCTCTTCTACGCGATGTCGCGTGGATTCGATCGCCAGGCGGCTCAGCAGCTGCTCGTGCACGGCTTCTTCCGCCGGGTGATCAACGAGCTGAAGGACGAGCACGTTCGACAGCGTGTCCTGAACGCGGTCCGCCCGCGCATCGGGAACATCGCCGAGATGGGTGTTCTTGCTTGAGCGAGTTCGTCCCAGTGGCGCGCGCGGACGAGGTCCCGGTCGGCGAGGTGAAGGTCGTGCACGCGCGCGACAAGAGCCTCGCGCTCGGACACTGCGACGATGACACCTGGGGTGCGATCGACAACGTGTGCACACATGACGGCGGCGTGCTCGGAGAGGGCGAGCTCGACGACTGCTTGGTCGAGTGCCCGCGGCACGGGGCGCGATTCGATCTCTTGACGGGCGAGGTCCGCGCGCTCCCCGCGGTATTTCCGGTCAATGCCTACCCGGTGCGGGTGGTCGACGGTGTCGTCATGGTCGATGTCGGCGTGCCGACGAAAGAGCTCGAGATCGGCTGATCGCGCGGATAACTACTAGGCGGCCGTCTAACTCATACGAAAGACGCGCCGTTAGGTGACACGATCGGCGCGTGGCCGATCATGTCATCGAGCACACCATGCCGCGCGTCGGTTCGATCGATCGCCAGTCGCCTGCGACCGTTCTTATGCTCGCGTTCGTCTTCGGGGTCCTCGCGCAGTTCCTCTTCTACCGATCGCCGCTCGGCATCAACGTTGGTGCCGCGGCTGTGGTCGTCGTCGCGGTGGCCTGGCGCTTGCGGCCACCGGGCGCGCGGATCGAGCG
>VBEY01000022.1 GCA_005889295.1 Chloroflexota bacterium
CTCCTGATGGAGGCTTTGGGCCGCGATCGTCGGTGTCCACGTCAGCGAACAAAGCTGCGGCGGCGTTCATCACGATGGCGCCGTAGCCGTTCACCGTGATACGAGCGGATTCGCCGGCGACACCGCGAAGAACCTCGACGAGCGCTTCCGCGCGCCGGTCGGCGAAGTACGCGTACCCGCTGAGCGCTTCGCTTCGCCCCCCGAGGAGGTCCTCGAGTGCGCGTCGGGCCTGCTCCTCGGCGATCTGTCGGGCGTCGACGGCGGACATTCTCGAAATCCCAACCCCGGAGCGGAACACGCGCTTCCCCGTGCGTGGATCGGTCGCGGGAAGCGTGCGCATCTCGCGGAAGATGCGCTCCTCGCCCGCGGGAAGGAA
>VBEY01000023.1 GCA_005889295.1 Chloroflexota bacterium
GCTCGTCGTTGCCACGCCGGAATATGCGGCCGATGAATCCCACTAGCGGCGCGCCATCTGCGAGACGTTGTTCAGGATCGAGAGCGCCGTTTCGCTGAAGATGCGGTCCTTCTCCACGGCCGAGAAAACCAGATCCTCGATGGAGCTCACCGCTTTCTCGATCGACCCGAGCAGATGCGGATAATCGCTGCCCATCGCCATGTGGTCGGCGCCCACGATGTCGCGCAGCATGCGCAGATTGTGTGGTGAGAAGGAAACCGTGTCGTAGTACAGACGCTTGAGATAGAAGGACGGCGGCTCATCGATGTTGACGCGGCACTCGGCGAAGTCACGCCAGCCGGCGTCCAGGCGCTCCATGAGGTAGGGGACCGCGCCGCCGGCGTGCGCGACGAGCCAGCGGATGTTCGGAAGCTGCTTGAACACTCCCGCGTAGCAGAGCTTTGCGATCGCGACTGTGGTGTCGAATGGAAAGCCCACGATCGGCCCCAGCACGTACTCGGTGAAGACGTCGGCCGCCGCCGGGATCATCGGATGGACGAACACGCAGACCTTCCGCCGGTCGGCCTCCTCGAAGAACGGTCGGTACGCCGGATCGGCGAGGGCGCGGCCACGGATGTTCGAGAGAACGATGACGCCCTGCATCCCGAGCTCGTCCAGCGCGCGCTCGAGCTCGCGGAGCGCGGCGTCGGGGTCGTCCATCGGGATCGAGGCGAAGCCGAGGAACCGCCCACGGTGTCTTGCCGCGAGCTCGGCGTAGGCGTCGTTCGCGAGCCGCGCGACGTCGGCTTGCGCCTTGCCTTCGACGAAGTACACGTTCGGCGTCGAGAGCGAGAGGACCTCGGTGTCGATGCCGACTCGGTCCATGTCCTCGATGCGCTTCGCCACGTCGGTCATCGGCGCGGTCACGCCGAAGAAGCGCGCGCCTTTGTAGCGAATGATCCGCTGACCCGTCGGGCTCGTGCCGAACGAGAAGTCGCCGCCCCTTCGCTCGATGCGCTCGAAATATGCCGGTGGGTAGTAGTGGGTGTGCAGGTCGAGCTTCACTTGGGCGAGACGCTAATCTGTGCGCCGTGCCGACGCAGACGACCGACCTCGGAAGCCGCATTCGGGATGTTCCGGATTTTCCAAAACCCGGGATTCTCTTTAAGGACATCACCACCCTTCTGAAGGACGGCGACGCGTTCCAGGCGGCGATTGACGGGCTCCTCGCCAAGATCGGCAACAAGAAGATCGACGCCGTGGTCGGGATGGAATCGCGCGGCTTCATCTTCGCGGCACCGATCGCCTACAAGCTCCGGGTCGGCTTCGTGCCGGTCCGGAAGCTCGGCAAGCTGCCGGCGGACGTGGTGAGCGTCGAGTACGACCTGGAGTACGGCTCGGCGACGCTCGAGATGCACAAGGACGCGATCAAACCCGGGGCCCGTGTGTTGATCGTCGACGATCTCCTGGCGACCGGCGGCACCGTGGCCGGCACGATCGAGCTCGTGAAGCAGCTCAAAGGCGAGATCGTGGGCCTCGCGTTCCTGATCGAGCTCGCCGCGCTCAAGGGCCGGGACAAGCTCGCCGGCTATGACATCGTCACCCTGATCAAGTACTAGAATCGTCGCGATACCTGCGACCGGCGGAGGCCCGCTTGGTCCACAGCCCTGAGGCGGAGGCCTCAGGATGGGAGGACCGATGACCGCGGCACCGTCGCTACCCGAGATCAAGATCGACGCTCACGCGTCCGCCGCCGAGGCGCGGGCGTTCCTCGAGCGCGATCGCTTGATGGCGGCGTATGCCCTGGCCGACATCGACCAGCCCGAGGTCGAGGGCGCGCGGTGGTGGATTGCCCGGCGCGACGGCGACATCGCGGCGGTCGTGCTCGTCGTCGAGGGACTGCCATTCCGTCCGTGCTTCGCCACTGGGGCTTCCGACGGCCTCGCCGCGATCTTCCGCGAGGCGATCCGCGAGCCGCGGGTGCTCCTCGCCACGCCGCCACGCTCCCGCGGCGCGATCGAGATGACCTATCGCTTCGAGCGCGTGGATCACATGCGGCGGATGTACGTGAACATTCAGCGTTTCCGGCCGCACATCAACCATGAGGTCAGGCGCCTCCGTGGGGACGACCTGGACGCGGTCATCGACTTTTACGGTCACGCATCGCGCACCTACTTCACACCCGCGCGTATGGAACGCGAGATCTACTTCGGCGTGTTTGTGGGCGAGGCGCTCGTCGCCGCGGCCGGGACGCACGTCCGGTCGACGAAGTCTGGCCTCGCGGCGGTCGGTAACGTCCTCACGCGACTCGCCTACCGCGGGCGCGGCATGGCGCGGTCGTGCACGTCCGCCGTCACCGAGACGGCACTCGAGCAGCACCGCGAGGTGGTGCTCAACGTGCGAGAGGACAACGCGCCGGCGATCTCGGTATACGAGCGCCTCGGATATCTGACGCACGGGCAATTCATCGAAGGCCCCGCGGTGCGGCGCCCTGGGTGGGAGCGGCTCTTCGGCTCGCTGAAGGAGAAGAAATAGATGGCGGTCGCGACGAAAGCCCCGAAGTACGACGTCACCGATCTCGATCTCGCGGATGCCGGGGTCCGGCGGACGGAGTGGGCGGCGCGTGAGATGCCCGTCCTCGGCCAGATCCGCGCGCGGATCGCCAAGGAGCGGCCGTTCGCCGGGATCCGCATCGCGGCGTGCCTCCACGTGACTACGGAGACCGCGAACCTCGCCCTCGCGCTACGCGACGGCGGAGCCGAGGTCGCGCTGTGCGCTTCCAATCCGCTTTCGACGCAGGACGATGCCGCAGCCGCGCTCGTCGCGCGGGAAGGCATCTCGGTCTTCGCGCGGAAAGGCGAGGATCGCGACACCTACTACCGCCACATCAACGCCGTGCTCGAGACGAAGCCGCACATCACGATGGATGACGGCGCCGATGTCGTCACGCTTCTCCACACGAAGCGCCGTGAGCTTCTGCCCGGCGTGAGAGGCGGAACCGAGGAGACGACCACGGGGGTCATCCGTCTTCGCGCGATGGCCGAAGAGGGCGTCCTCGCCTACCCGATCGTGGCGGTGAACGAGGCGCAGACCAAGCACATGTTCGACAACCAGTACGGGACGGGCCAGTCCGCGATCGATGGATTGCTCCGCGCGACAAACCTCCTCCTCGCCGGCAAGTCCGCCGTCGTCTGCGGCTACGGCTGGGTCGGGCGCGGTGTCGCCGAGCGCCTGCGCGGCATGGGCGCGATCGTGACCATCTGCGAGGTCGACCCGCTCCGCGGGCTCGAGGCCGCGATGGACGGCTTCCAGGTCGCGACGGTGGCCGAGGCCGCCAAGCGGGGCGACGTGTTCTTCACCGCGACCGGGAACCTCAACGTCATCGGTCGGCAGCACTTCGGCCTTCTGAAGGACGGCGCCATCCTCGCGAACGTCGGACATTTCAACGACGAGCTCGAGCTCGGCGCGCTCGCCGAGATAGCGAAAGGCCGGCGCGAGATCAGGCCGTTCGTCGAGGAATTCCAGCTGCCCGGGAAGAAGGTGTTCGTACTCGCGGAAGGCAGGCTGCTGAACCATGCGGCCGCCGAAGCGAATCCAGCCGCCGTCATGGACATGAGCTTCGCCAATCAGGCGCTCTCGATCGAGTACCTGCTCCGGCACGCCAAGGAGCTCGAGCCGCGCG
>VBEY01000024.1 GCA_005889295.1 Chloroflexota bacterium
AGCGTGCGCTTGTTATCGTCCCCTGGCCACGCAGAAGGCGTGGACTTCACGGAAGGAAGTGGCGCAGTGCTGAGCCTCGTTCGCAATCGCACCGGCTACGGCGCGCTCGCCGGTCGTCGGCGCAGCCTGCCCACTTACGGGATGGCCTAGAACTCCGCGTTTCGCGAGGCCGCTCGGACCGTGGGCATCAAGAGAAGCCCACGGTCTTTTGTTTTTGTTTGAAGTAGGTGAAGAGATGGCCATTCAGGTACGCGAAGTGAAACGAGCCGAACTGAAGACCCGCGGACCAGCAGCGGCGCTCGCAGCGAGTGATGTCCGCAAGGCGTTCCGCCCCGCGAAGGTCGTTCGCGGCAGCGGCACGGCGGTGCGCGCCGTCGATGGCGTGAGTCTTTCGGTCTGGCGCGGCGAGATCTACGGCCTCCTTGGCGCCAACGGCTCCGGGAAGTCCACGCTCATCCGCCTGTTTTCGACGCTTCTTACGCCGGACGCCGGCGAGGTGCGCGTCTTCGGCCTGGACATCGATCGAGACGAGCTCGCCGTCAAGCGCCTCATCAACCGCGTCTCGGTCGAGGCTTCGTTCTTCAAGAAGCTCTCGGCGATGGAGAACCTCGTCTACGCCGGTCGTCTCTATGGCGTCGCGCCGGACGAGTCACGCCCGAAGATCGTTTCGATCCTCCGCCGGCTCGGCATCGAAGACGCTCGCATGAAAGAGCCGCTCGAGACGCTCTCGCGCGGAATGCAGCAGAAGGTCGCGATCGCACGCGCCTTCCTCTCGACCCCGATGCTGCTGCTCCTTGACGAGCCCACCACTGGCCTTGACGTTCGGAGCAAGCGCGAGGTTCAGACATTCGTGCGCGATCTGCGCGACGAGCACGACGCGACGATCGTCCTGACGACGCACGACCTCGATGAGGCGGCAAGACTCGCCGACCGCATCGGCATCTTGCACCAGGGTCGTCTCGTCGCCGAGGGCACCGCGGAAGAGCTTGCGGCCCGCCACGGAGGGGGCACGCTCGAGGACGTCTTCATGACACTCACCGGGCGTCGTCTCGACGACGCCGACGCGACGGATGCCGAGCGTCCGACGTGATCGCGAACGTCGGCGCTCAGCTCGGCCTCGCGTACGCGTTCGTAGAGCGGGAGATCGCGCTCTCCAAGCGCTACTGGGCGTGGGAGATCGTGTGGCTTGTCTACGGGATCGTGACGAGTCTCTCGGTCGCCTACATCGGTCTCGCGGCGCCGACGATCACCGGCGGCAGCGCCGACACGGCCGCCGTGTCGCGTCTTGTGCTCTACCTGCTCGTCGGCACGATCACCTGGCGGTTCCTGGGGCTCATCTTCGAGCAGATGGCCGAAACGATCGCCTGGGAGCGCTGGGAGGGGACGATCGAGTACACGTTCATGGCACCGGTCCCGCGTGTCACGCACCTTCTGGGGATGTGCGGCGCGACATTGGTGCGAGCCCTCGGATTCAGCGTGGCGATCCTCGCGGCGGTCGCGCTCTTCGTGCCAGTCGATCTGTCGCACGCGAACGCGCTCGCCGCCGCCGTGTTGCTCGTCGTCGGTGCGGTCGCCTTCGTCGGTCTCGCGATCGCGTCCGCGGTGTTCCCCCTCCTCTGGACCGAGAAGGGTCTGCAGATGGCCTACATCGTCCAGGCGGTGGTGCTGCTCGTCTCGGGGGTCTATTACCCGACCACGATCCTGCCGGACTGGATGCAGATCCTCTCGTTCATCTCGCCCGCGACGTACGTCATCCGCGGCATGCGCGATGCGCTCCTCGACGGCGCCGATCTCGCGGCGGTCTGGCCGAATCTCTGGCCCGCCCTGCTCGTCGGGGCGATCTCGATCCCTCTTGGCTTGCGCGTGTTCCTCTGGGCCGAGCGGCACGCGAAGCGCACCGGACGCCTGAAGCGGAGCGGCTGATGGCGCGTCCCGTCGCCTCCACCATCCTGGCGCTGCGACCGGCGACCGCGGACGACGCCGCGTTCGCGGCCGACGTGATGACCGCCGTGCGTCCGTCCTCGCCGACCGATCCAGTCGTGCTCGAGTACTGGTGGCGACAGCCAGACGAGTTCATCGAGTTCGCCCGGTACATCGTGACGCGAAGCGACCGTCAGGTGGGCTACGCCGAGACGATTCACGCACGGTGGGACGTCAAGCCAGAGCGTTACGCCTCCATGGGAGGCGACCTGATGCCCTCGGCACGCTCGCGCGAGTCATTGGACGCACTGTTCGCCATCGTCGAGGACCGTCTCATCGCCGACGGCGGACTCATCCTCAGGGCGCGAGCGAACGAAGACGATCCATTGCGCATCGACACGATCGTCGCGCGCGGCTACAAAGAGGACCGGCGCGCGAGGCGGTGGGAACTGGACCTGGTGAAGAACCGGGAGCGCCTGCTAGCGATGACCGACCAATCGCGCAAGCGCATGCGCGATCAGGGAGTTTGGCTCCTCACATTGGCCGAGGACCACGACCCGGGCGTAGTCGACAAGATCTGGCGCCTGAGCGAAGAGGCGGGTGACGATGTCCCGACGACCGTGCCGCGGGCACCCGAGGCTATGGAGGCGTACGTGCGTTGGGTGAAGGCGCCCGGGATCCACCGCGACCGTTTCTGGATCGCGCGCCTTGGGGACGAGGTCGTTGGGGTGTCGGTGCTCGAGTACCCGCCGGTCCGCGGGATCGTCAGCACCGACTGGACCGCGACAGCGCGATCCGCGCGCGGCCGCGGGATCGCACGTGCGCTGAAGTGCGAGACGGTTGCGCAGGCGATCGCGCTCGGAGTTGATCGCGTACGTACCGGCAACGACGCGGCGAACGACCCGATCCTCCACATCAACGAGACGATGGGCTATCACCTCGTGCCCGGCGCGATCAACTACCTTCGACCGGTCTGAGCGCTTCTCGATACCCTAGACACGTGCCGCTTCCGCCCCCGCCGGGCGCCGCGCGCGATGACGTCGTCGACGATGTGCATGGCGCGAAGATCGCCGACCCGTACCGCTGGCTCGAAGCGGACGCGACCGACCGCGTTCGCGAATGGACGGATCGGCAGAACGCACGGACGCGAGCGGTTCTCGATCCGCTGCCGGAGCGCGCGACCTGGGCTCCGCGACTCCGCGAGCTGCTGTCGGTGGGTCTGCTCTCGACGCCGCGTCCCATCGCCGGAGGCGTCTTCCACATGCGGCGGGAGGGGGAGCAGCGCCAGGCCGTGATGTACGTGCGCGACGCGGTCCACGCCGCGGACCGTGTGCTCATCGACCCGAATGCGCTCGATCGGGACGGCCTCGTCACGATCGACTGGTATTACCCGTCGCCGGACGCGCGGTACGTCGCGTACGGCCTTTCGCGCGGCGGCGACGAGATGTCGACCCTGCATGTGCTGGAGACCGCGACTGGGAGTGACCTCCCCGACCGGATCCCGCATACGCGGCGGAGCACGGTCGCGTGGGTTCCCGGCGGTTTCTACTACACCGTCCATCCGGCGCCCGGATCGGTGCCTCCGGGTGACGAGAACTACTACCGCCGGGTCCGCTACCACCGCCTCGGCGACGACCCCGCGAGGGATCGGCTCGTCTTTGGAGAGGAACGGCCGAAGGAGGACATCGTCAACGTCTCCGCGTCCGCCGACGGGCGCTGGATCCTCTTCGGCGCCTTCAAAGGCTGGACGAAGAGCGACCTCTATCTGCTGGATACCGACCATCAGGAGCGAGGGCTCGCGACCGTGCTTGAGGGCGAGGACGCGATCGCAACGGGGTTCGTGCTTGACGGCCGCCTCTGGCTCCGCACGAACCTCGACGCTCCGAATTATCGAGTGATCTCGGCCGCGTGCGACGCGCCCGGATCGGAGCGGTGGGAGACCGTCATTCCGGAAGGCAACGACGTGATCCAAGGCTTCGATCGGACGCGCGAGCGCCTCGCCGTGCTGCGCCTCGTCCGCGCGACATCGCGTCTGGTGACGTACGACCTCGCCGGGCGCGAGGAGCGCGAGGTCCCGCTCCCGTCGCTCGGCGCGATCGAGTTCGTCGAAGGCGAGCATGACGGCCACCGCATCGGATACACGTTCCAGTCGTTCACGCAGCCGCCCATCGCCTTCGTCGGCGACGCGCG
>VBEY01000025.1 GCA_005889295.1 Chloroflexota bacterium
GGCAGATCGAACGCCTTGCCGTTGTATGACGCGCACGCGCGAAAGGGCTCGATCTCGGCTTTGAGCCCTTCGATGAACTCCCGTTCCGCACCGAGATCCAGAAGCATGTGCTGCCGCAGAACCAGCTCCTTCTCAGCGAAGTGAGCGACTCCAATCAGAAAGATGTATGTGCCGGTGCCGCCCGAGAGACCGGTAGTCTCCGTATCGAGGAACAGCACGTCCTGCCAGTCGCGCGGCGGCTCGCCCTTCAGCCCGAGGTGCGCGACGAGCAGCGGGTCGCACGCTCCCCTGCCGACGATCTCGAGTCCGAGCTCGTCAAGTGCGATCCGTTGCTCGCGAACTTCGAAGGGAGGAACCGATCCGCCGGCACGGACCGAGGGCCCCCGCGCGGCGGAGGGGCCCCCGGCCCATGGGGGCTGGGGAACCGCCGCGTAGAGAGGGTTTCGGTCCGTGCCGACTTCGGAACCACGCTTCCCACCTGGCTTTGCGTGCGCGCGATCTCGCTCGACGATCGCGGCTATTCGAGCTCGGAGATCGCTCATCGAGGGAGGGAGAGGAGATCCGCGACTGCCTCGCGCACATCGGTGCCAAGGGCGTAGGCCGGGCCGACGCAGGACGGGCAGCCAGTTCCGCAGCCACAGGAGTCGAGGTGCTCTCGGGCGCGCTCGAACAAGGCGTCCGTCGAGCGGAAGAGTCGCTCGCTGAAGCCGATTCCTCCGGGGGTCATGTCGAAGAGATAGATCGTCGGCCGTTCGGTGTGCGGCGAGCGGACCTCCACCGCCAGGCCGAGGTCGTGGGGCGCGCACATGAGGAGAAGCGGCGCGAGGCCGTGCAGCAGGTTCCCGAGACCGGCGAGCGCGATCTCGACGCGCTCTTTCGGCCAGCCCGCGACCGCTCTTTCGGGCAGCGAGCACCAGAACGACGTCGTCTGCAGCTCCTGCTCGGGGAGATGGATCTTGCCCCAACCGACGTTCTCGTGCGTGTACATCGTGAGCTTCTTGTAGATCGTGCTGAGCGTGGACACGAGGACCTCGCCGTGGGCCAGGTCGAAGCCTCTTTGAGACGAGCGCCGGTCGAATTCGTCGATGACGCGGATGCGGACCGCGAGCTCCGCCTGGGTGTAGTAGTCCACCTTCACCTCGCGCACGTAGGCCTTCGCGTTCTCCCAGTCGAGCCGCTCGACCTGGAATTGCTTCGACTCGTGGAGGTAGATGGCCTGCTCGTGCAGGAGCACCTGCGCGGCGAAGCGGTCGATCTCACCGATCACTCGCACCTTGCCGTCGTGATGTTCGGATCCGATCGTGCGCGGCGCCGGTCCCGTCGTGTCGACGATGACGACGTTGTCGTTGGTGGCCGTGCGCAGCGACGTTGTCTCGGCGGGGAACGCCTGATCGGACCAGTGGTACTTCCCTCCTGCCTCGTGGAGCACGCCCTGCTCGTCGAGGTACGCAAGAACGCCCGGCGTGTCTTCCGTGCCGAACCGCTCGCGGATCTCGAACGGGATCTCGAACGCCGCGCATTTCAAGTGGTGCACCAGCACGTGAAGGTTGTCGGGATTCACGAGACCCGCCTCAGGCGAGCGCTCGAGGACGTACTCGGGGTGCTGGACGACGTACTGATCGATTGGTGACGACGTCGCGACGAGGAAGGCGGCCGAGAGATCCTCGCGCCGCCCGGCCCGACCCATCTGCTGCCAGGTAGACGCCACCGTCCCCGGGTAGCCGAGCAACACGGCCGCCTGGAGCGCGCCGATGTCGATGCCGAGCTCGAGTGCATTCGTCGATACGACGCCACGGACAGAACCGTCGCGCAGGCCCTGCTCGATCGCGCGCCGCTCGGATGGGAGATAGCCGCCGCGATAGCCGCGGATCAGGTCTTGAGGCCACTGCGGCTGCGTGAAGCGCGAGCGAAGGTAGGTGAGCAGGAGCTCGGTCTCCACGCGCGACCGGGCGAAAGCGATGGTTTGCACGCCCGAGGCGAGGAGCGTCGCGGCGATGTCGCGTCCCGTGAACAGGGCGCTCTTGCGGATGCCAAGGCCCTGGTTCACGACTGGCGGGTTGACGAACACGAGAACCTTCTCGCCCCTGGGCGCGCCGTTCTTGTCGATGACCACGACGTCGTCCTCGACGTGGCGGCGCGCGAGCTCCTCAGGATTCGCGATCGTTGCCGACGTGCAGATGAAGGTCGGGTGCGATCCGTAAAACGCGCAGATGCGACGAAGACGGCGAAGAACGTTCGCGACATTCGACCCGAACACGCCGCGATAGGTGTGGAGCTCGTCGAGCACGACGTAGCGGAGGTTCTCGAAGAGCTTCACCCACTTGGTGTGGTGCGGAAGGATCCCGGTGTGGAGCATGTCCGGATTCGTGATGACGACGTGGCCGGCGCTGCGGATCGCGGCACGAACGGCCGGCGGCGTATCGCCGTCGTACGTGTAGGTCTTGAGATCGACATCGACGTCCTTCGCGAGGCGTTCGAGCTCGGTCAGCTGATCCTGCGCGAGCGCCTTCGTCGGGAAAATGTAGAGAGCGCGCGCCGTCGGATCCTTCGCGATCGCGTCGATGACCGGGAGGTCGTAGCAGAGCGTCTTCCCGCTCGCGGTCGGCGTGACCACGACCGTGTGCTTTCCGGCGTGAGCGGTCTCAAGCGCGTCAGCCTGATGCGAGTAGAGCGAGAGGATCCCGCGGCGACGGAGGCTCGCGGAGATGCGGCCGTCGAGCCACGCCGGGAACTCGGCGTAACTCGCCCGGCGAGGCGGGACGCGCTCCCAGCGGGTAACCATCTGCCTGAATTCGGGGTCGCGCCCGAGCGTGTCGAGGATCTGCTCAAGGCTGACTCGTGCTGGAAATCGAACGGCCGTTCGCATGACTAGGGGACGATATGGAACGGGTGTTCTGACGTCAAGATGACGCCCCAGACGCGCCTGCCCGTGCGTTCATTGCTGCGTGCGGAGGCTCGTTTCTATCCTCGGCGCGCTCGCCCTGCTGTTGCCCCAGGGGTCGTCGGCGGTGGCTTCGGCGATGCCGGAGGCGCCGAACTGCCCGATCTACCCGGCCAACGACGTATGGCACTCGAACATCCAGAACATGCCGGTGCATCCGCAGAGCGCGACATGGCTGGCGAACATGGGCGGGCCGTCCCGACTCCTGCACCCTGACTTCGGCGGACCCTATGGCTACCAGCTGCAGGTCACGAGCAACGCCACGCCGACAACGCGCCTCGCGTTTGATTACGCCGACGAGAGCGACAACGTGCCGTACCCGTTCACGGCGAGCACGCCGATCGAGAACGGGTCCGATGCGCACGCATTCATGCTCAACAGGGATACGTGCGTTCTTTACGAGCTCTTCGCGGCGGCGTGGAACGGCGGTCGCCCGACGGCCGGCTCGGGCGCGGTCTTCGATCTCAGGTCGCACGCCCTCCGTCCTTCGGGGTGGACGAGCGCGGACGCCGCGGGTCTGCCGATCTGGCCCGGCGTCCTGCGGTATGACGAGGTCGCGAGCGGAGTCGTCGATCACGCCATCCGCTTCACGGCGCAGCGCACCGATCGGAGCTTTGTGTGGCCGGCGCGTCACCAGGCCGGGGCCGCGCGCGACGCCTCGCTTCCGCCGATGGGCGCGCGGTTCCGGCTGCGGAGCGACTTCAGCTTTGCGGGCTACAGCGCGCAGACGCAGGTGGTTCTCACCGCGATGCAGCGCTACGGCCTGATCCTCGCCGACAACGGATCGAACTGGTTTTTCCAAGGGCAGGTGGACTCGCGCTGGAGCGATCAGCTCATCAGCGAGCTCAAACGGATCCCGGCCGGCGCGTTCGACGCGGTCGACGCGTCGGCGCTGATGATGGATCCGAACTCCGGGCTCGTGCGCGGTGCGAGCGGCGTCGCGCTCGAGAGCGGCTGGCACTCTCGGTGGCTCAGCCAGTCCGACTACCTCGTCATGTCACCCGGACAGGTCGCTGACTTCTGGATCAAGTTCACGAACACCGGCACCGAGACCTGGGATCGCGGGATCTGGGGGCGGCAGGCGAACCTCGGTCTCAACGCAGGTCGGCCCCGGCGAGGTCGGCGAGTTCCGGTTCAAGGTCCGCGCGCCCATAACGCGCGGGACGTACCGGCTGAACCTCCGCCCGGTGATCGACGGCACCGTCTGGATGGAGGATCAGGGAGTCTTCTGGCTCATCGTCGTGCCCTAGCGCAATATGCCTTGACAGATATATTCCGGTAGGGGTATATATGTCCCATGCAGACCACGTTGAGCGCCCTGGCGGAACCGAACCGACTCCAGATAGTCGAGCTGCTGCGCCGTAAGCCCCGCTCGGTCGGCGAGATCGTCGAGCGGCTCGGCCTCCGGCAGCCGCAGGTCTCCAAACATCTCCGCGTCCTGAGCGACGCCGGACTGGTCGAGGTCCGGGCGGTCGCGCAGCAGCGGATCTACAGCCTTCGGGCGGAGCCGTTCAAGGAGCTCGACGTGTGGCTGGAGCGTTATCGCCGCATTGTGGAGGAACGATTCGATCGCCTCGATGACCTCATCCGCGAAAGAGAAAAGGGGGACAAGAAACGTGGCAACAACAGCTAGCAGCACGACAAAGGTCACGCTTCCTTCGGATCTGGAAATCCAAGTCACGCGCGAGTTCGACGCGCCCCGCGACGTCGTCTACAAGGCGATGACCGATCGCAACCTCATCCCAAGGTGGTGGGGTCCACGCCGCATGACCACGATCGTCGACAAGATGGACGTTCGCCCGGGCGGCTCGTGGCGATTCATCGCGCGCGAAGCAGATGGCAAGGAGAGCGGCTTCCGTGGCCAGTACCGTGAGATCGTCCCCGGCGAGAAGATCGTGCAGACCTTCGAGTGGGAGCCGATGGCGGGCCACATCTCGACGGAGACCGCGACGTTCACCGATCTGCCTGATGGTCGGACCCTGCTGACAACCCGATCCGTCTTCAGCTCGAAGGAGGACCGGGACGGTATGGTCCAGAGCGGAATGGAAACGGGACTGCGCGAGACCTACGACCGGTTCGACGAGTTGCTCGCGAGCCTCAACCGTTAGACCAGAGGCGCGCTCCTCTTGCTACTCGCGACGGCGCTCGTCGACGGGCCGCAGGAGGAGCGCGCCGAGCGCGTAGTAGCCAAGCGCGAACAGATACGCGACGCGTGGGCCTAGCGAGAAGTCGAGCGCGCCGACACGGTCCATGGCGATCCCCCCGATCGCGATCGCGAGGGGGCCCGCGGCGCCGGTCACGACGTTCGAGATGCCCATGTACCGACCGCTCGTGGCCTTCGGGACGATGTCCGTCATCAGAGCCCAGTCCACCGCCAGGAATGCGCCGGCTGCGACGCCGACAGGGATGACGAAGATGATCGCCACAATGATGTTCGGCGCGAGCGCGACACCGAGCATGCCGACCGAGCCCAGCACGCAAGTGAAATAGACCATCGTCTTGCGGCCGATGCGGTCCGACAGCTTGGCCGCGGGGAACGTCGTGACTGCGGTGGCCACGGCGAGGAGCGCGGTCGCGACGTTGATCCAGATCCCGATCTCCGCATCGCTGAGGCCGATCGACCGGCTCATGTAGAAGAAGATCAGATCGGTGAGGGTCACGGTGGCCATGAGGACGAAGAGGCGCGAGCCGAGAAGCCACACGAAGCTCCGCTCCTTCAGGATGTCGAGACCCCATGCGCCCATCGCGATCTGAAGCCAGGATCGTCCATCACGAGGCGCGGCGACGCGACCTTCGTCCACGGTGATCAGGGTCACGATCGCGGTGGCGAGCTCCAGTAGACCGAGCCCGATGGTCGCGACGACGAAACTTCCGGTGAAGAGACCGATCGACGCGATCGCGACGCCGCCAATGCGCCCGAGGATGATCATCAAACCCATGAGCCCGCTCGCGAGACCCACTTGCGCGCCGGGCACGAG
>VBEY01000101.1 GCA_005889295.1 Chloroflexota bacterium
AGGAATCATCGGATAAAAGCTACCCCGGGGATAACAGGCTTATCACGCCCAAGCGTTCACAGCGACGGCGTGGTTTGGCACCTCAAATTTGGGGTGACGTCGTGGAAACACGACGCACGAACCGGCTTATAACGGTGGACTCCTCGCATGAGGACAACACCGTGGGAAGTCTGTCGAAAGACATGACCCCGTAACGACTGATCCATCTCGAACGAGATGGTGAGATGGCGATCACGCTTCGGAAACGAAGAAAACTACGGTCGCCATCAGACGCCGGCCCCTCGCTCTTAGTCGGAGCAGGGTGGAG
This sequence comes from Chloroflexota bacterium, assembly GCA_005889295.1. Taxonomy (GTDB): domain Bacteria; phylum Chloroflexota; class Limnocylindria; order P2-11E; family P2-11E; genus 3-1-20CM-2-70-9. The sequence goes on from VBEY01000101.1 coordinate 308, forward strand.
AGATAGTCTGCACCGTCGGTAACGACGGAATTTTGCGCGATGTCGGCTCGTCGCATCCTGGGGGGGCAGTACCTCCCAAGGGTTGGGCTGTTCGCCCATTAAAGCGGTACGCGAGCTGGGTTCAGAACGTTGTGAAACAGTTCGGTCTCTATCCAGTGTGCGCGCAGGTGAGTTGAGAGGAGTTGCCCCCAGTACGAGAGGACCGGGGTGAGCGGACCGATGGTGTACGAGTTGTCCTGCCAAGGGCACCGCTCGGTAGCTATGTCCGTTCCGGATAACCGCTGAAAGCATCTAAGTGGGAAGCCGACCTCGAGATGAGCTCACCCTCTGGGTAACCAGGTAAGACCGCACGTAGAGAACGTGTTTGATAGGCGACAGGTGGAAGGATCGCAAGATCTGGAGCTGAGTCGTACTAACGGTCGAGGGCTTGACCTAATTTCAGCACCCAGCCGGGCCAACGACGGTCCGGCGCGGTACGAACAGATTCGTTCGTCTTCCTCGTCACGATCACGGTGAGCTCGGAAAGGCCTCCGCTTTTTGTGGAGGCCTTTTTCTTTGCCATCCGTCACCATGCGTACCGCGCAGCCGGCGCGGACTACAGGTTGGAACATTCGGAGGTGCCGAGATGACGCTCGGGATACAGGTCTCTGAAATCAAGCACGTCCTACTCGCGGACCGCTGGCATGAGGTCGAGCCAGAGTCCTTTGCCCTCGACGCGTACGAGTTCATGGACGGCGACCAGGCCGTCGCGCGGGGAGATGGCCAACTCATCACCTCGGTCGGCTTCATGTTCCGCGAGCCCGGCGGCCAGATCGTCGCCGGCCCGCTGTCGTCGATCCTCGCCGTGCAGCTTCCCCGGAAGCGGGGCTAACGGGCCTTTGTCGACGCCCCTCTTCTTTGCCAGACTCAGGGTCCGATCGCCTTCGTCGCGCCGGGGAGGGAAGCAATGTCGATCGCGCAAACGCTCGACGTGGCCTCGCTTGGAAAGCTCCAGAAGGACTTTCGCGGTCAGCTGATTCTGCCGGGCGATCGGCAGTACGACTCCAGCCGCGTCGTCTGGAACGCGATCGCCGACCGCCATCCGGCGCTCATCGCGCGCTGTACTCGCGTGGAAGACGTCATCGCGGCGGTCCGCTTCGCACGCGAGCACGATCTTGTCATCGCGGTCCGCGGCGGCGGCCATAGCGTCGCCGGGTTCTCGACGTGCGACGGTGGCGTGGTCATCGACCTCTCCGGCATGCGTGCGGTGACAGTCGATCCAGCGAGGCGGATCGCCCGAGTCGAAGGCGGCGCCCTCCTCGAGCAGCTGGACCGCGCCGCGCAGGAGTACGGACTCGCGTGTCCGGTCGGCGTCGTCGGCCACACCGGCGTCGCGGGGCTCACGCTGGGCGGCGGCATGGGCCGTCTCCAACGAAAGCATGGCTACACGATCGACAACCTCCTCTCGGTCGACGTCGTGACGGCGGACGGCGCGCTTGAACACGTGAGCGACGACGACGACCCGGAGCTCTTCTGGGGTATGCGTGGCGCGGGCGCGAACTTCGGGATCGCGACCGCGTTCGAGTTCCGGCTGCATCCCGTCGGGCCGAACGTGACCACCGCCGTTGTCGTGTTTCCTATCGACCGGGCTCGCGACGCGGCCGCTCTCTACCGCGACCTCTCCCGATCCGCTCCCGACTACATGCACCTCGCGCTGAACTTCGCGACCGCGCCGGGCGGCCGCGCCGCGACGCCGGGGCCGCGAGGGAACGCCACCGTCGCGGTCGGCGCGGTGCACTTCGGCGATTCCAAGGATGCCGAGCGCGATCTCCGTCGGCTTCACGATCAGATCGAGCCGCTCACCGAGACGGTCAGGGCGACCACCTACCTCGCCTTGCAAAAGATGAGCGACGACGAGATGGCCTGGGGCAAGCGCTTCTACATGAAGGGCGCTTTCCTCGACGACCCGTCCGACACTCTCGCGGACCGCGCGGCGGAGCAGGTCGCGGTCGCGCCCGGTGAGTGCTCGATCGGCCTCTGGGCGCAGGGCGGGGCGACCGCAAACGTGGCAGCGGACGCCATGGCATTTACCGGTCGTGGCGCCGCGCACTGGGTTGGCGCCGAGGTGTTCTGGGTCGAGAAAGAGCAGGACCGCGATCACATCGCGTGGGGACGCGCCGCGATGCTCGCCCTAAAGCCCCACACGACGGCCGGCAACTACGTGAACGACATCGTCGAGCAGGGTGATGACATCGTTCGCGCGATCTACGGCGACCGAAAGTACGAGCGCCTGCGCGCGCTCAAGCGAGCCCACGATCCCGACAACGTCTTCCGCATGAACCAGAACGTCCGCCCCTAGGTGCCGATGCGCCGCCTTGCCGACGGGGTAGTCTGCGCGGAGACGCTGCGACCGAGCGGGTCACAGCGTCACTGGGGAGGAACAGATGGCAGACAACCGCACGATCGTCGAGCAGTTCACACAGGCGATGATGACGAACGACATTGAAGCCCAGGACCGGTTGCTCACAGACGACTTTGTCGAGGAGTACCCGCAATCTGGTGAGCGCATCCGCGGAAAAAACAACCGACGCGGGATTATTGAGAACTACCCTGGCGGGACACCGCGAGAGAGCGGTTCGAGCGCCGCGGGCCCCAAGCCGGTCATCACTGGCGCGGGCGATCGGTTCACCGTTACGGGCCAGATCAAATATCCGAACGGTGAGACCTGGCACCTCGTCTCGCTGGTCGAACTGCGCGATGGAAAGATCAACAAGATCACCGATTACTTCGCAGCGCCGTTCGAGGCGCCGGCGTGGCGGGAGCCCTATGTGGAGAAGGCGGTCGCTAAATCGCGTTGACGTCGCGCGTCGGCGCGGTAAAATTGAAGCCTCGGTCCTTGGAGCGGTGGGGTCATACCTGTTCCCATCCCGAACACAGTAGTCAAGCCCACCAGCGCCGAAGATACTCGGGACGTCGGTCCCCGGGAAAATAGGTCAGGGCCGGGATCTAAAGACCCCGACGCGAAAGCGGCGAGGTCTTTTGTTTTCTAAAGGGATGGTGATGCGCGCACCGGCGCCTCCGTATCGCGGTGAAGGCCCGCATGCGCTGTGGCATGTCAGCGAGGAGCCCGCAATCACTCGCTTCGCGCCGCATCGGGCAAAGACGGCGTCGACCGACGAGCTCTTGGTCTGGGCGGTCGATACGCGTCACCTCCCGCTTTTCTGGTACCCGCGCGATTGCCCGCGATGCACCTTTTGGGCGGGGCCGCGCACGACCGATGCCGACGCGGGACGGTTCCTCGGGGGCCGGCGCGAGCGGGCGGTCCATGTCATCGAGGATCGGTGGCTCGAACGCCTGCGCGACGCCCGTCTCTATCTCTACCGGATGCCGGAGGCGTCGTTTATCCAGTCATCCGAGGTCGCGGGGTACTGGACCAGCCGCGAAGAGATGGAGCCGCTGGAGCGGCTCTCGGTCGACGATCTCATCGGCCGGCACGCCGTCGCCGGGACCCTGCTGCGGACGGAGTCGAACCTGTGGCCGCTCTGGGACAGCGTTATCGCGTCGACGCTCGAATTCAGCGGCATTCGCCTTCGGAATTCCGTTCCTCGGCCACAGCCGGGCGCCAGCTGACGAGATGGAGCTCGGAAAGCAGCTTCGAGTGGCTCTCGCGCGGGGTCAGATCGCGCTTGGAGCCCTCGCCCTTCGGGCGGGTCTGGACGTGGGCATGGTCGAGGGTCCACAGGTCGCACTCGACGGGGCGCCGCGGCCCGAGTTCGGCGCGATCCTCGAGCAAGCACGTGAGGGAGTCATTGATTACCGGCTAGACGCGCCGAAGCACGAGTTTCTGTCTTATCTCGTGCACATGCGCGGCCAGCTCCTCCACGGCACCGCCTCGCCTGAGCTTGACGAGGTCAGGCCCATGCCCGCCACCGACTACGAAGTCCGAACCCTGGAGGCCGTCTTCGCGACGTCGGATGGGATCTGGCCACTCTTCTTCGCGACGCTCGACCGCGCCCGCGCGGGGTCGCTCTGGAATGGCTGCTACCACCTACGGCGCGGTTCCGTCCTGCACCGCTACTACTTCTTCTTCACCGAGGCCGACCCACACGACGACACGATCTGGCGTGACGGCGTCGTCTACGTGCTCCCCCGAGAGCCGTTCGCGCGGACGTGGATCCCGAATGAGTGGGTCTCCGCCGAACCCGTGCGAGCCCAGGCGAGGCTCGCCGTCTCTCCGTCGGACTTCCCCTTCAAACACCGGGTGAAGCAGTACGACCCGAGGCTCTCACTCATGGGCAACCTTCGGCGCTTCTCGAGGTAGCACGCCGCGGGAACCTGGTTCACGCAAGCGTTGGTCGAACTCATCGGTGTGGTCGAGCATCCGCGCAGCGCGCTCGGCCGGGTGCCACCGGACCCGGTGCAGTTCCAGGTGATCCTTGGCTCGCTGCTTGGCGATGGCCGGCTCATCGGTTTGCCGCGCCAGCGCCGCCTCCGGATCGTTCACCGCGCCGACCGTCGTGACTACGTCTGGTGGAAGTACCACCGGCTCGGTCCGTTCCCGGCCGAGGCCCCGAGTGAGTACGAAGGTGGTCTCGTGGGCTTTGAGACGGTGTGCCATCCGCTGTTCGACGATCTCGCCCGCCTTCTCAGCAACCGATTCTCCCGGCAGGACCTGATCGAGCGCCTCCTCCAACCGCTGGGTCTCGCGGTATGGCTTTCGGACCTCGGGCGGCTCGAACTGCGTGCGAGCGCTTTCCTGCCGGCGCAGCGCGAGCTGGCGCTGGCGAGTTGAGGTTAGGCGGCGACCGGAACGCGTGGCGCGGCGACGGGCGTCCGGAAGACGACGGCGAGCTGGCGTCGAAGGTTTTGGATCGCGCGGCCATGAAGTTGGCACGCGCGCGCTTCGCTGATGCCCATGCGCAAGCCGGCTTCGCGGAGCGTCAGGGACTGGCCGTAGTAGCGCTCGAGGACCTCGCGCTGCCGTGGCGGCAGGCAGGTCATCGCGGAGCGCACACGCATACGGAGATCCTCCGCCTCGTAGCGCTCCGCGAGCTCGTCCTGCTCCGCTCCGCCGTGGTACCCGCGCTCGATGAGCTCATCGAGCGACACGGTGCCGTGGTAGGAGCCCGCCTCCCCCTGCGCCGCGGCCTCGCGCTGGCGCCGACGGTCCGCCCGTCCAAGCTCGTCCACACGGCGAACCTCGTCCAGGACCGCCCCGCGGATCCGCAAGCTTGCGTAGCCTTCAAAGGGAACGCCCCGCTCGGGTTCGAATCGGTCGACGGCGTCGATCAGCCCGATCAAGGCGGCGGACTCGAGATCGTCGGGACCGGCGACTGCGCCGATCGGGACGTTCATCCCGCGCGCGATCCGGGTGGCGAGCGGCGCGAAAGTCTCGATCAGAGCACATCGCGCCGCGGCGTCGCCCGAACGACACCGTGCCCACAGCAGAGCCGAGTCCGCCAAGATCCCCCTCCGCCTCGACGCACGCCCACCAAAGACCTGGTCTAGGTCTCGCCCCTCTCCGTGCGACGGCGCGCGAACTGTGCACGCGCGGCGTCTGCTGGTTAATCCCCGTTCAGGTCTTTTTGGGATACCCACTCGGCGACCAGCCAATCTGGCTCTCGGCGGGCGTGCAAGCGAGCCGCTCCAAGGCCGGTACCCGAACGGATAAGGGCCGCAGCCGCGAGGCCCACAACGGAGATGCCTATATGCAAAACGCCCTATTTCGCGATGTCGAACCCGTCGAACCGGGTACGACAGGGTTAGCGCTATTCGATCAGGTGACGCCGTAACGCGAGCACCACTGCGTGAGTCCGATCGGTTGCCCCGAGCTTGGCGATGAGCGTCTGGACGCCCTTCTTCACGGTGTCCTCGGCGAGAACCATGGCCCGGGCGATCTCCTTGTTGGTGTACCCCTCCGCCAGATACCGAAGGAGCTCGAGCTCGCGCGGGGTGAGTGGCTCGCGGACCGGAACGGCAGCACCCGGCTCGGACTCGTCGACCTCTACATCGGCCGTGTCGTCCGCCGCCTCGACGACCGGGATCGCTTCGGCCGTTCGGCTGAGGGCCCGCGCCTCGGCCGGGCCGAGCGCGGTCAGCCCCTGCACAGCCGCCTCGAGGGCAGCGATCACCTGGCTCGATGGCGCATCCTTGGAGACGTACCCGTTCGCCCCCGCGCGAAGGACGGCGCGGATCACCTCGGGAGCGCGCTCAACGCTGAAGGCGATGATCGGCAGCGAGCTCGATACCTCCCGGATCCGGGTCACGGCATCGGGTCCGCTTGCGTCGGGAAGGCCAAGATCCAGGAGGACGACGTCCGGCTCGTCTTCGGCGATGAGGTCGACAGCTTCCGCGCATGTGGACGTGATGCCGGCGACAAGGAGGCCCTCCCGCTCGAGCAGCGCGCGGACACCGAGACGCATCACCGGGTGATCCTCAACCGCGAGGACCCGAACCCCCGAGTGGCGGGTCGGCGTCGACTCAATCCCGGTATGAGCGAGAAGCCCGAGGGCGTCCGCCGTGCGTGCCGCGAGCGGCTGCTCACTCGGCTCGTAGGGTCGGTCGTGCCGCGCGACCCCCACTCGGACTCCCGATCCCGGTGGGGCCTCCACCTTTGCGCTCGCTTCGAGGGCGGCCTCACGACATTCCTTGTCCTCGGCGTGGAGGGCCAGGAGACGGCCATCCGGGGCGCGGACGACGACGGCGTGATGACCAAAGGAGCTCGCTGCCGTCCGTGCGGCCGCGTCGGCATCGCTCGCTGCGGCATGACGCATCACCTCCTCGAGCGCGACCTCGGAACGCCACTCGCGTTCGAGAACATCGATCCGGTTGATGGCAACGAGCGCGCGGGCTACGTCGCCGGCGATCGCGTCGAGCACGGCGAGCTTTTGACCGAAGCCCTCATCCCCCAGGGGTCGTTTGACGTTGAGGACTCCGATGATCTCCTCGCCGGCGCGCAAGGGCATGATCACGGCCTCACCGGCTTGCGGGTCGCTCCCCCGGAAACGGTCGTCATCGACCGGACCGTGCAGGACGATCCGTTCCCCGCGGCTCACGACCCATCCGGCGATGCCTTCGTCGACCCGTTGCTCGTGGCCCAGGGGCACTCCGATTCCGACCGATGCCCGGACGCGAAGCCGGTTGCCCTCCACGAGCATGATCGAAGTGCCGCCGGCCCCCATACGCGCGGCAATGTCCTCTGCGGCCCTGGCCAGGAGCGATGACGCGTCGCGCGTCTCCTCCAAGTCCGCGAGCAGGCGCTCGAGCATGGCGACGCGGTCGCTGGTTTGGGCGCTTTCATGTTTGGCGTCCGCGATCGCGCGGCCGTCACCGACGCTCATCGAGAGCAGCTCGGCCGCCGAGGTCGCCGTGGAGAGCTCAACTGCATCGAACGGAACGCCATGACGGAGCGCGCAGAGGAGCGCTTCGGCGTCGGCCAACTCGATACGTGTGAGGAGGGCGAACGCGGCCTGCTCGTCCCAACGGCCCGCCGCCACCGCGGTCCCGATCGTCGTACCGCCGAGGGCGCGCACGACCGCGTCGGCGTCGAAGATCGCACGCCAGTTGGTATCCGGCGCAACCTCGTGTGCAAACACCGTCCGAAGATCGTCGCCGGAGGTCGCGAGGACCGCCGCTCCCTCGGCGCGCAGAAGGGCGGCGATATGAGCGAGTCGTTCGGGCCAGCGTGCCGTCCGGTTGACGGTATCCTCCCTCGCTCCCCCGTTTGGCGAATCATAGGCGTGGCACGTCCCCTGCCCTCGCTTGGTCATGGCCATCGACCCAAAGGTGGGGGCCGCCGGCGTAGGGGCGCGGGGGGAAGCGACCCGCACGGAGACGATGGAAGAGCTCCTCGCCAGCATCGAAGAGGAAGAGCGAGCGCTCCGCCCTCTCCGCGCAGGCGAGGTTGTCGAAGGGGTCGTCGCGTCCGTGAGCGGGGATGAGGCGCTCGTCGACCTCGGGGGACGCTCCGCAGGCGTGTTCTCCCTACGTGAAGCGACCGGGGAAGGAACGGATGTCGCAGTCGGCGACAGAGTCGTGGCGACGGTGGTCCAGCCGGAGGGCCCGGATGGCCGCGTCGTCCTCTCCACGCGCCGGGCGCGAAGTCGCCGGCAGTGGCTGCGGATGACGGATCTCGAAAAGACCGGTGAGGTCGTTGAGGCGGATGTCGTGGAGGCCAACCGCGGCGGTCTCGTCGTGGACGTCGGGCTCCGTGGGTTCGTGCCCCTCTCGCAGCTAGCGTCGGTGGGCAACCTCGGCGCGAATGAGCGCAGCGCGGTGCCTGACGCGCTTCGCGACTACGTCGGCAAGCGACTTCCGCTGAAGGTTATCGAGGCCGACCAGCGCCGCGACCGCCTCATCCTGTCGGAGAAGGCTGCGGCGCAACAGCAGAGACGTCGGCGGAAGGAGGAAGCGTCGTCCCAGCTCGTCGAGGGCCAGGTGCTCGACGGGACGGTGGCGAGCGTCACCACGTTCGGACTCTTCGTGGACGTGGGAGCGGCCGACGGCCTCGTCCACCGCTCGGAGATCACCTGGGATAAGGGGATCGAACCGACGACCCTGTACAGACGCGGAGACAACCTGCGCGTGGTCGTCACCGGGGTTGACAGGGAGCGGGGTCGCATCTCCTTATCGATTAAGCGGCTGGAGGAGGATCCTTGGGCGCGCGCCGTTCGTGAGCTTGCTGTTGGGAGCGACCTCGACGCCACAGTGACACGCGTCATGCCATACGGGGCGTTCGCTCGCGTGACGATGGGCATCGAGGGGCTTATCCACATCAGCGAGATCGTTTCGCGACGGGTCGCGTCGCCATCCGAGGTAGTCCACCCAGGTGATCTTGTGCGTGTCCGAGTGGTTGCGATCGACGCCAATCGCCGTCGACTTTCGCTTTCGATGCGGCAAGTGGCAGGAAATGTCATGTACGCAACTCGGACAGAGCCCGATGCGAACGTATAATCGGAACAAGATGCTAGACATGGCGATATACCTTTAGAAGACGCAACAAATGGGACCGTTCGACCGCTTTAACGACCGCGCGAAGCGAGTCCTCGCACTTGCCCAGGACGAGGCCATCCGTTTCAACCACAACTACATCGGAACGGAGCATCTCCTCCTCGGCCTGGTGCGCGAAGGCGAGGGTGTCGCCGCGCGGGTCCTTGACTCGCTCGGCGTAGAGCTCTCGAAGGTGCGCACCGCCGTCGAGTTCATCATTGGCCGCGGCGATTCGACCACATCGCCAAGCGAGATCACGCTTTCGCCGCGCACCAAGAAGGTCATCGAGCTCGCGATCGATGAAGCCCGCAAGCTCGGCCACAGCCACGTCGGCACCGAGCACCTGCTCCTCGGCCTCGTACGCGAGGGCGAGGGGATCGCGTCCGGCGTCCTCGAGTCGCTTGGCGTTTCGCTTGAAAAGGTGCGGCACCAGGTCATCGCCACGCTCGGACAGCAGCACCCGCAGGCGGCCGAGACGGCAGCGGCCGGCGGTAAGTCGGCAAGCTCGAAGACCCCGACGCTCGACCAGCTCGGCGTCAACCTCACCGCGATGGCGAAGGCGAGCCAGCTCGATCCGGTCATCGGCCGCGAGAAGGAGATCGAGCGAGTTATCCAGATCCTGTCGCGCCGCACGAAGAACAATCCAGCGCTCATCGGTGAGCCTGGCGTCGGCAAGACCGCGATCGCCGAAGGGCTCGCACACCGGATCGTGAAGGGCGACGTGCCCGAAACGCTCCAGGGCAAGCGCGTGCTCACCCTGGATATCGGATCGCTCGTCGCCGGCACGAAGTACCGCGGCGAGTTCGAAGAGCGCCTCAAGAAGATCATCGAAGAGCTCCGCCACGCGCACGACGTCATCCTCTTCATCGACGAGCTGCACACGCTCGTCGGCGCCGGGGCGGCGGAAGGCGCCGTGGACGCGGCTAACATCCTCAAGCCCTCCTTGGCACGTGGCGAACTCCAGTGCATCGGCGCCACGACCCTCGACGAGTTCCGCAAGTACATCGAGCGCGACGCCGCCCTCGAGCGCCGGTTCCAGCCGGTCATGGTCGAGGAGCCGTCCATCGAGGAGACCGTCGCGATCCTCACCGGCATTCGCTCGCGGTACGAGGACCACCACAAGGTCTCGATCACTGACGACGCGGTGAAGGCGTCGGCTGAGCTCTCGTCGCGCTACATCACCGACCGCTTCCTCCCGGACAAGGCGATCGACCTCATGGACGAGGCCGCGAGCCGCGTTCGGCTGCGCTACTCGACGGTTCCGACCGATGTGAAGGAAGCGCAGCGTGAGCTGGACCGCGTCGTCACTGAGAAGGAACAGGCCATGGAGGCGCAGCAGTACGAGCTCGCGTCCACGCTCCGCCAGCAGGAGCGGGCGCAGCAGGACAAGCTGCAGCAGGCCAAGGCCGACTGGCTGCTCGCGCAGTCCCAGAAGCGTCCCGAAGTCACCGACGAGGACATCGCCGAGGTCGTCTCCATGTGGACCGGCATTCCTGTGAGGAAGCTCGCCGAAGAGGAGACCCAAAAGCTCCTGAAGATGGAGGAGGCTCTCCACGGCCGCGTTATCGGCCAGGACATCGCGGTCACGACGATCGCGCGGGCCGTCCGTCGCGCACGCGCCGGCCTCAAGGACCCGCGTCGGCCGATCGGCGTCTTCTTCTTCGTGGGACCGACCGGAACCGGTAAGACCCATCTCGCGCGGGTCCTCGCCGAGTTCATGTTCGGCAGCGAAGAGAACATGGTGAAGATCGATATGTCCGACTACATGGAGCGGCACAACGTGTCGCGACTCGTCGGATCTCCTCCCGGCTACGTGGGCTACGAAGAGGGCGGCCAGCTCACCGAGACGGTGCGGCGCAAGTCCTACTGCGTGATCCTCCTCGATGAGATCGAGAAGGCCCACCCCGAGGTCTTCAATATGCTGCTGCAGGTCTTCGACGAGGGCAGGCTCGCGGACGCGAAGGGCCGCAGCGTGGACTTCCGCAACACGATCGTGATCATGACGAGCAACCTCGCCCAAAAGCTCCTGAAGAGCGAATCGGCGCTGGGCTTCCGCGCGAAGGCCGAGGGCGGCGATGACCCGAACATCACCGCCGCGTATGAGCGAATGAAGGAGCGCGTGCAGGAAGAGATGAAGCGCTTCTTCCGGCCGGAGTTCCTGAACCGGATCGACGCGACGGTCGTCTTCCAGCCGCTCAACAGGGAAGAGATCCGGAAGATCGTCGAGCTCGAGCTGGTCGGGGTGCGCAAGCAGCTCGCATCGCAGGAGATCACCCTCGTGGTCACCGACGCGACGAAGGACCACATCGCGTCGGTCGGCTATGACTCCAACTTCGGCGCACGTCCGCTCGCGCGGTCGATCCAGAACGAGATCGCGGACCCGCTCGCGGAAATGCTCCTCCAGGGCAAGTTCCACGCGGGCGACACGGTCCGGATCAACCCGGTCGATGGAAAGCTCGTGATCGAGAAGTCCGAGGCCGAGGAACGCAAGCCGGAGCCCGTCGCTCCCTAGACGGTCGGCTCCGCGTCCAGTCCGGCAAGTCCGGCGACCGCGAACAGCGCGAGATCGACGATCCCGAACAGCGCGCCCACCGCCCCGCCGACGGCCGCCGACACAACAAAAGCGATCGGAGCGATAAAGACCGCCGGGAAGAGAATGCCCAGCCCAACTTGATCCGGCCGCGTGTTCAAAACTGCGGCGACGACGGCGACAGCGCCGAGGATGCCCAGGAACGCCATGCCGTTCGCGGCGCCACACCGCAGGGCGCGCCCCGCGTACACGGTCCGGTCACGCTCGGAGGTGAGCAGGTCAAGACCTTTGAGCGCTCGGGAGGTCGTCACATACGTTGTGCCCCAAAGCGCGACGAAGAGCCCGAGACCGACGAACGTATTCAGCCCGCTCAACCCGGCGCCCAGCGCATCCCGCGAATAGACGAACAGCACGATCGCGAGGACGAAGGCCGTTGCGTGGAAGGTGGCGAGCGACCACGTCACGAGCTTCATCTACGCCTATCCGTGCGCGAGCCAGATCGCGAAGGCGAGGATCACCGCGAACGCCGCGGTCGTGGCCGCGTAGAGATTCCGCAATGCGATCAAGCCTGTGCCGATCGATGTCGCGCTCGTGCGTGCGACGGCGAGTGTGCGCGGGAGGGATAGGACGACGAGCGTAAGGACCGACCCGAGCTTCAATAGCAGCGTCGTTCCCCAGTTCGTTGACGGACCCAGAAGACCCGCGCCGAAGGCCGCGAGGTTGCCGATCCCGGTCATCGCCAGCACGCCCGCGGCCGCCCAGAACAGCCACTCGTAACGGACCGCGACACCGAGCACCGCGCCAGCGGAGTCAGTCCCGGGACGTATCGAGAGGGCGAAAACTGTGACGGCGCCACCGAAAGCGGTCGCCATCGCAGCGACGTGGACCCATCGGATGGCCACGTGCACGAGGTGGGGGTCCACTTCCATGCGGCCAGTTCAGCGCAGGATTCTGGTTAGTCAAATCGCGGCCGAGCTGCGGTCGGGCCGCCCGGCAGGCGAGCGCCGATACTTCTCGTGATGCCCTCTCGTCCGAAGTCGGCCTTTCTTTGCCAGCAGTGCGGGTTCCAGTCGCCGAAGTGGATCGGCCGGTGCCCGTCGTGCGATGGCTGGAACACCTTCGTCGAGGAGCGCGTCGTCGCGCCGCCGAAGGGCCGGGGTCTCGCGCGCGCACCACGCGCGCCGATCGCCCTTGGCGACGTTCCGGCGGACGCCGAGGAACGCACCGTCACCGGCATCGGCGAGTTCGACCGGGTGCTCGGCGGCGGGATCGTACGGGGGTCGTGCGTGCTGCTCGGCGGGGACCCCGGCATCGGCAAGAGCTCCCTCCTGATGCAGGCGTCGGCCGCGCTCGCGTCGAAAGGGGTGGTCCTCTACGTGTCCGGCGAGGAGTCCGCCGCGCAGATCAAGATGCGCGCGCGCCGATTCGGAATCGGGAGCGATGGCATCCTCGTCCTCGCGGAGACCGACCTGGGCTCGGTCGTCGAGGCGATCCGGCGGGTGCGACCGATCTTCGTCGTCATCGACTCGATCCAAACGATGAACTCCGACGTGATCGCGTCAGCGGCCGGTGGCGTGTCGCAGCTACGCGAGTGCGCGGCCCGGCTGCTCGAGCTCGCGAAGGGGGAGGACGTACCAATCTTCCTGGTCGGCCACGTCACCAAGGAGGGCGCGGTCGCCGGCCCTCGCGTCCTCGAGCACATCGTCGACGCCGTCCTGTACCTCGAGGGCGAGCGCTTTCACGCGTTTCGCATCCTGCGCGCGACCAAGAACCGCTTTGGCTCGACCGACGAGGTCGGCGTCTTCGAGATGGCCGAGAACGGGCTGCGTGAGGTCGCCAATCCGTCGGAGGTCTTCCTTGAAGAGCGCAGCCGTGGAGTTGCCGGAAGCGTCATCGTGCCGACGGTCGAAGGGACCCGCCCGCTTCTCGTCGAGGTGCAAGCGCTCGTCACACCGACGAGCTTCGGGCTGCCGCGTCGCACCGTGAATGGGGCGGATCCGCAACGAGTGCTCTTGCTTCTGGCGGTGCTCGCCAAGCGCGCGGGCCTTTCGGCCGGTAGCCACGACGTCTACGTCAACCTCGTCGGCGGTCTACGGATCCGCGAGCCCGCCGCGGACCTTGGCCTGGCGGTCGCGGTCGCCTCGGCGCTGCGTGACCGGCCGGCGGACCCACGCACCGTGTTCGTCGGCGAGCTCGGCCTCGGTGGCGAGCTGCGGCGAGTGCAGCGCATCGCCGCGCGGCTCAAGGAGGCGGAGCGGCTCGGGTTCGAGCGCGCGGTCGTGCCCTCGGCGAGCATTTCCGACCTGAACGGCACGCGTCTCGAGGTGAAGGGCGTCGCGACGCTTCGCGAGGCGCTGGAGCACGCCGGGGTCGCGGACGGCTAGCGCGCGAAAGGCACGAGCGCGGGGACACGCCCGGCGAACGCTTGGAACTCGTCGCCGAAGCCCGCGGCCAGTACGGCATCCTCCGCTCGAATCCGTAGCGCGGTGAACGGGATCACGTAGACAAGCGTGATGACGAAGAGAGCCAGGCTTTCCATCGCCAGCGTCGCGCCGACGTGGAAGGAGACGATCCCCAGGTACATGGGATGCCGCGTGAAGCGATACGGCCCTCCGGTGACGAGGCGGTGACCTTGGAAGAGGTCCATGCGGATGCCGTAGCTCTTCCCGAGCGACCACATCGCCCAGGCCGCGAAGACGGCTGACACGATCGCGATCGCAAGGCCGACGAGGCGAACGGCCATGGGGAGGTCGAACGGAAGCGGGAAAAAGTACGCGAAGAGGAACGGCACCCACACGAGCGGCGGGTAGTACTGCAGGTACCAGGGACCCCGCGAGCGCAGCATGTGTTTGCGCTGACCGCGAAGGATCCGCAGCGCGCCTGCGGAGAGAAAGATGATGTGGGCGGCGAGCAGCACAGCGATGCGGAGCACGCGGTCGTCCATCTCCGAAACGCTAACAGCGCGGTCTTAGACTCGTGCGCATGTTCTTCTTCTATCCATCCCGGTGGGCGCTCGCGCGTTCGCCGCATCAAAAGGGAAAGGAGTCATCGTCGTGGCCTTCATCCGTCTGGTCGCAGCTCTCATCGGCTTCGTTTTCGGATTCTTCCTCGGCGCCTCGCTCCTCCAGGTCACCCAGGTCACGCCCGCCAACAACCAGGTCCTCGTCGTTCTTCTTCTCGCGACGGCGTGCGCGATCCTGGGATGGCTCGGCGCGCCATACGTCACGGTCGTACCCGCCGCCATCGTCGTCGAGCGGATCCGCGCGGCGTCGGCTGGCGATCTCATCGGCGGGGCGTTCGGCGCCGCCGTCGGGCTCATGCTCGCGCTCTTCATCGCGTTCCCGCTCTCGTTCCTTCCCGGTGACATAGGGCGCTACGCGCCGCTGGTGACGGCGGTCGTGCTCGGTGTCATGGGGGCGACGGCCGGGGCCGTCAAACGAAACGAGCTGGGCGCGTTCGCGCAAGGCGTGCGCGGCGTTCGGCGCGGCGCTGCCAACGATGCGCGCGTGCTGCTCGACACCTCGATCATCATCGACGGCCGCATCTCCGACGTCGTCCGGAGCGGTTTTGTCCGGGGCACGCTCATCATCCCAAAGTTCGTTCTGGCCGAGCTTCAGTACTTCAACGACTCGCCTGATGCTTCCCGCCGCGAGCGCGGTCGGCGCGGTCTCGAGATGCTCGCGAAGATGCAGAAGGAGGAGACCGTCAAGGTCGAGCTCTCGGAGGAGGACCCCGCCGGGACCGGCGCCGACGGCAAGCTCATCACGCTGGCGCGGTCCCTCGGCGTCGCCATCATGACAAACGACTACGGCTTGAACCGCGTCGCCGAGCTCCAGGGCATCACCGTCTTGAACATGAACGATCTCGCGAAGGCTGTCCGTCAGGTCGTCCTTCCCGGTGAGGAGATAACCGTCCGCGTGATCCAGGAGGGGAAGGAGCCCGGTCAGGCCGTGGGCTACCTCGAGGACGGCACCATGGTCGTCGTTGAGAACGGTGCGAGACACATCGGCTCCGAGCTGCCGGTGACCGTGATGCGAGTTCTGCAGACGGTCGGCGGTCGGATGATCTTCGCTCATCCGAAGGGTGAGACGACCGAAGCCCGCCGGCCGCGTGCCATCGATCGCTAGCGTCGGCGCGGTCTGCGCCATCCTCGCGGCGGGCAGCTCGACGCGTGCCGGCACAGACAAGACCACGGCCGACCTCGGCGGTCAGCCGGTGCTCGCGTGGTCGCTCCAGGCCGCGCTCGCGTCGGGCGCGTTCGATCGAATCGTCGTCGTGATCCGGCCGGACCGCCCGCGTGGGCCGATCGAGGCGATCGTCCGTCCGCGGTCGCCTTCGGCCGTCATCCTCGCCGGAGGAGAGACGAGGACGCACTCCAGCTGGGCAGCGCTCGCCGTGGCGCAAGACGCCGACATCATCGCGATTCACGACTCCGCGCGACCGTTCGCACCGCCATCGCTCTTCGCTCGCTGTGTTGATATCGCGCGCGCGGAAGGAAGCGCGGTCGCCGGTTTACCGTTAGCCGACACGGTGCGGCGCGCTGACGAGGCCGGCGTCGCCATAGAAGAGGTCTCGCGCGAGGGGCTCTGGTCGGCGCAGACCCCACAAGTGTTCCGCCGCGAGGTCTTCGAGCGCGCGCGGATCCTCGCTGGGGACCGGTCGTTCGGCGACGATGCGGCGGCGGTCCGCGCCGCTGGATTCCCGGTCCGGATGGTCCTCGGAGAACCGCGGAACCTCAAGATCACCACCATGGAGGACCTCGCCTACGCGCGCGAGCTCGTCAGCAAGGGCCTCGTCGGGATGCCCGTGCTGCAAATCCGCTAGGCGTGCCGCAGCGGGCCGGCCTCGGGTACGATATTCACCGTCTCGCGGCGGGTCGCCGCCTGGTAGTAGGCGGTGTCGCGATCGAGCACCCGACGGGGCT
>VBEY01000026.1 GCA_005889295.1 Chloroflexota bacterium
ACGGAAAGCGCTGGGTCGAGTGGCGCGACGTCGCGGGGGCACCGAGCGGGGGCCGCGCGGTCGCGTGCGTATGGAGCGGTCGGCGTCTCGACGTTTTTGTCTGGGGCGCTGACGGCGGTCTGCACTACGCGGACCTCGCGTGACCGAGCGCTTCGACTTCGTTGTCATCGGGGCCGGAGTGTCCGGCGAGGCTTCCGCCAGCTACGCGCGCGCCCGCGGCGCGACCGTCGCGCTTGTCGAGCGCGATCTCTTCGGCGGCACGTGCGCGTTCTGGGGCTGCATGCCCTCGAAGACGCTCCTGCACGCCGCGGCAGTTCGCGTCTGCGGAGGCGACTATTCGTGGGAGAAGGCATCCGCGCGCCGCGACTACATGATCGTTCGCGAGGGCCGCGACTATCCCGACGACTCGGGGCACGTCCGCGATTACGAGGCCGTCGGGATCGTTCCGATCCGGGGCACCGCGAAGATCGCCGGACCGGGACGCGTCCAGGTTGCAGATCGCGTGCTCGAGGCGCGCGACATTGTGGTTGCGGTTGGCTCGGTCGCGAAGGTGCCGAAGCTCGAGGGTCTCGAAGAGGCTGGCTACTGGACCAACAAAGAAGGGACGAGCCTGCGCACGCTGCCCAAGAGCATCGTGATCCTGGGCGCCGGGCCGTCGGGCACAGAGCTCGCGCAGGTCTACGCGCGCTTCGGGGTGCGCACGACGCTCGTCAGTCCCCGGCAGGTGAACCCGACCGACCATCCGCGGAGCTCCGCGCTCCTCGCGAAGACGCTCCGCGCCGACGGAGTTGACGTGCGCGAGAACGCCCGCGCCCGGCGGATCCGGCCACGCGCCGGCACAAGTGGCCAGCACGTGGTCGAGCTTGCCGACGGGTCCTCTGTCGAGGGCGAGGTCATCGAGTTGAACGTCGGCCGCACCGCGGCGCCGGCCCTCAGCGCGCTCGACCTCGCGAAGGCGGGCGTGAGCTACGACGGCGGTGACTGGCTCACCGTCGACGATCGCCTCCGCGCAGCCGATGGTGTCTACGGCGTGGGCGACTGCATCGACCGCGAGATGTCGACGCACCTCGGCCACTACGAGGGTGAGACGGCTGTGAAGGCCGCGCTCGGGGACGACGTCCGCGCCGACTTCAACGCGGTCCCGCGGGCCGTCTATACCGACCCCGAAACCGCCGCGGTCGGCCTCCTTGTCGATCAGGCCAAACAGAAGGGCATCGACGCCTACGAGGAGACCGCCGACGTCGCGACGAGTGCGAAGGGTTACGTGAGCGAGTCGGAAGGACATGTCTCGGTCGTCATCGACCGCAAGAAGAAGATCGTGGCCGGCGCGTTCATCGGCGGACCGGCGGCATCGGAGGCGATCCATGAGGCGGTGCTCGCGATAAAGCTCCGGACGCCGATCTCAGTACTCGCGCAGACGATCCATGCGTTCCCTACCGTGACGCGCGTCATGGGCGGGCTCTTTGCGAAGGCCGATCTGGCGCTTCGGTGAGCGTCGACGAGTACGTCACCCTGCTGGACTGGCGCCGGCGCGTCGCCGACATGTATTCAGCCGTCCGTACGACCCTCCCGGTGGATCCGCCGGCGGCACACGCGCTGTGGCGTAGGGAGCGCGACACGCTCTTTCGCTCGCACCCGCAGTCGGCGTTGCCTCAGGGCAAGCGTTGGCGCTTCCCGGGTCTTCGGTACTACGAGTACGACCCGCGGTTCGCATTCACCGCAAAGGTCGAGCCGCTTCCGGAAGAGCGCTACGACATCGGCACGAGCACCGGCAGCGCGATCCCGTTTGTTCGGTTCGGCAAGGTCACGTTCGAGCTCGGCTGGCTCGAGATCTATTGGCTCGACGCGTACAGCGGCGGGGTGTTCCTGCCGTTCCGCGACGCGACCGCGGGCAAGACCACATACGGTGGCGGTCGCTATCTGCTCGATACGGCGAAGAGCGCGGACCTCGGGTCGCGCGGCGCGGCGCTCGTCCTCGACTTCAACTTCGCGTACCACCCGTCGTGCTTCTACGATCCGAAGTGGGTCTGCCCGCTCGCCGGTCCATTCAGCCGGATCGACACGCTGATCGAGGCGGGGGAGCGAACGTGACCAATAGGGAGCGCTGGACGCTCATCGCGGCGGTCCTGGGGTCGTCGATCGTCTTCGTCGATTCGTCCGTCGTGAACGTCGCGTTGCCGCGAATTGGCCGCGAGCTCCCGACGACGATCTTCGGCGTTCTCGAGGGCCAGTCCTACGTCTACAACGGCTACCTCCTCACGCTGTCCTCGCTACTCATCCTCGCGGGCGCGCTCTCCGATTTCTACGGCCGCCGCCGGCTGTTCCTGATCGGGCTCGTCGGCTTCGGCGTTACGAGCGTTCTCTGCGGACTCGCGCCGAACATGGAGTTCCTTGTCCTGTCGCGCCTCTTGCAGGGAGCAGCGGGTGCGGTCCTCGTGCCGGGCTCCCTGGCGCTGCTGACCTCCAGCTTCACCGGCGAGGCACGGGGGCGCGCGTTCGGTGTCTGGGCCGCCGCGTCGGCGGGCACGACGATCCTCGGCCCTTTCGTCGGCGGCGTCTTCGTGGATACGCTTTCGTGGCGCGCCGCGTTCCTCATCAACGTGCCGCTCGTTCTGCTTGCGGTCTGGGCGACCCTCCAACACGTGCAAGAGACGCGCAACGAGAAGGCGAGCGGGCGATTCGACTGGCTCGGCGCCGCGGTCGTCGCGATCGCGGTCGGCGGACTCAGCTTCGGCTTGATCTACGGCCAGCAGCGTGACTGGCGCGATCCACTCGGTTACTGGGCATTCGCGGCCGGTGTTGTCGCGACGATCGCGTTTCCGTTTCTGATGGCACGGAGCCGCGATCCGCTCGTGCCGCTCGACCTCTTCCAGTCACGGAACTTCACGGTCACCAATATCTCGACGTTCCTCATCTACGGCGCGCTCGGTGTGACCTTCTATTACCTCGCTCTATTCCTTCAGGGCGTGCTCGGCTACTCCGCCGCCGCCGCAGGACTCGCGGGCATCCCCGGAGGACTCCTCCTCGTGTTGCTCTCGACGCGCTTCGGCGCCCTCGCCGCGCGTCGCGGTCCGCGGTTCTACATGTGCGTCGGCCCTGCGCTGATGGCCGCGGGAATGATTTGGTTCGCGCGCGTTCCCGCGACGAGCCCGGCGTGGGTGCTAAAGCCCGGTGATTTGTCGAGCTGGGTGCCGCCGGCCGAGTACTTCATCGACTTCCTGCCGGGGCAGATCGTCTTCGGGTTCGGACTCGCGATGATGGTCGCGCCGCTCACGACCGCGCTCATGACGAGCGTGCCCGTGCGCAACTCCGGGGTCGCCTCGGCGATCAATAACGCCATCTCACGCGTCGGCCCCCAGCTTGCCGGCGCGGTGATCTTCGTGGCGATCACCGCGACCTTCTACAACGGCTTGGCCGCGCGGCTTCCCGGCACCAGTCCGTCCGACCCCGAGCTCCGACGGGATTTTCCGCCGCTCCTCGTGCCGAACACGAACGACCCGCGCGCGATCGCGTCGCGCGATCAGTCGACCGAGGCCTTCCACCTCGCCGCGATCATCGGCGCGGCCCTCTGCGCCACCGGCGCGCTCGTGAACTTCTTCGGGATCTCGGACGAGGTCGCGCTCAGAGCAGAGCGGGGCGAAGCCGCTGCCGCGGAACAAGTCGTAGCGGGCACGTAAGACCTATCCGTGCCCGTGTCGGACGCGCAGCACGGTCGCATGCCTTCGCGCCTCGCGCCGCTCGCATTGATCACCGCGATCGTTGCAGGCTGCGCGCCGACTCCAACGACGCCCTCGCCGTCTGTCTCCGCCGCGTTGCCGTCGCCAACACCGACAGTCGCGCCACCCGCGACGTCGCCCTCGGCAACACCGGCTGCGCCCGCGCGACTTCAGTCCTCGCGGAACCCGCGGGGCGCCGACTTGCGGTTGGGATCGGTTTCGTCGGCGGATCAGACCAGCGCGATGTCTACCTTGTCAGCGCCGATGGAACCGTCGCGCTCCTTCCGGCACAGGTGCGGGTCGCTCTTCGGTTCTAGCGAATCAAATCTTGCGGAAGCTCTGGCCCTTCAGCCTTGACTCTATTGGTAAGTGCAGACTAACGTAAGCCCTCAGGCGCAACAGCGCAAATGGGAGGGTTTCATGGGCGATCCGGTCACCAATTTCGAGGTCAACAGCTCCGATCCGGCGAAGGCGCGCCGTTTCTATAGCGCCGTGCTCGGCTGGAAGATGAACGAGGTCCCGCAGACCAACTACACGTTCGTCGACACCGACGCGAACGGCAAGGGGATCGGCGGCGGGATCGGTCCACTCCGCGGTCCGAAGCCGTTCGTCACCTTCTATGTCGTGGTGCGCGATCTCAATGCGACGCTGAAGAAAGCCACCGACGCTGGCGGGAAGGTCGTGTTCCCCGCGACGAAGGTCGGGCCCACGACGACGATCGCGCTCTTCAGCGATCTCGACGGGAACGTGATCGGTCTTACCGACGGCAAGTAACCCGGCCTAAACCAAAAAATGCGACGCTCTGGCGATCCAGGGCTGACTCTGCACGCATGACGAAAGCGTCATGCGGTCCCTCGGGCGTAAGTCCAACGTACGCCAATGTCCCTCGGGGGAGGGCGAGAGGAAGACTCGATGCTCACAAGACGCGAAGCACTGCGCCGCGGCATAGGCGCCGCGACCATGTTGACCGCAGGGCCATTGCTCGCTTCATGCGCACCCGCAGCCGTTTCTTCTCCGACTCCGACGGCTGTGGTCCCAACTGCCACAGCCGCGCCTACCCTGGCGCCACCGGAGACGACATCGATCCGGCTTGCGGCCGGTGCCTGCGACAGCGCGATCTTTGGGGCTGAGCGCTATCTCCGCGAGGAAGGCTTCACCGACGTGCAGTTCACCGACGCGGCCACCGCCACGGCGATCGCTGCAGGGAACGCCAACATTGGCAACGCATTCCCACAGGCGGTCTTCAACTCCGTCGAGGGGAACGGCCCGAAAGTTGTCGCGCTGGGTGGGCTCCACCCCGGATGCAATGAGATCTGGGCGCAGCCGTCCATCGCATCGCTCAAGGACCTCAAAGGGAGCACCATCAGCGTAACCTCCAAGGCTCTTACCAACCTGCCCTACAGCTGGATGGCGATGGCGCTCAAGTACGCCGGGATCGACCCGAAAGATGTGAATTTCGTCGTGCAGGCCGACGCCGACACGGTGAAGCTCTACCTCGACGGCAAGAGCGACGTGGCGTACGTGGCCACGACCGCCGCCGCCGCGCTCAAGGCGAACCCGGCGAACAAGGGTCATGTCATTTTCTCGCAAGTCATGGACGAGCCGTGGAAGAGCACTAACTGCTGCTTCATCATCGTGAGCGAGCCGTGGTATCGCGCGAATCCGATCGCCGCCAGGCGTGCGCTGCGTGCGATCTATCGCACAGCGGACACGCTCGCGACCGATCGGAGCGATGCGGCGAAGCTCGCTGCGGACAAGGGCCTCTTTGGCGGCGCGGCGGCGCTCGCGA
>VBEY01000102.1 GCA_005889295.1 Chloroflexota bacterium
AGCTGCGGCGTCAGAGCGTGAGCCGCACCGACCTCTTTCATGCGCACATCGGCGGCATCGACACACTCGCGCGAGCGCTGCTCGCGGCCGCTGAGATGGTGCAGCACCAAACACTCGCCGCGCCGCGCAAGCAGCGTTACGCGGGCTGGTCCGGCGACCTCGGAAAGGCGATCCTGTCGGGGTCTACGACCCTCACCGATCTCGAGCGACGGGTGGCGGCGGGCGAGATCGACCCGCGGCCAAGATCCGGGCAGCAGGAGCTTCTCGAGGGCCTGGTCAACCGCCGCATCTGGTCAGTCGACGCGTCGCGGGAGCGCGAGACCAAGAAGGCGGGTCGCTAGCCGTGTAGCTCGGCGAGCTCCTGGCGGGTCAGCTTCGTCGGCGGCTTGCCGAGGATGATCATCCCGAGGACTTCGTCCGTCGTGACGTCGTTCTTGTTCACAGTCTCGACGAGCTTGCCGTGATACATGACGCTGATGCGTTCCGATAGGTCGAACACATCATGAATGTCGTGGCTCACGAGGAAGATGCCGATGCCCTCGCTTTTCAGCTGACGGATCAGGGTGTGCACCTGCGCAGTCTCGGCAGGCCCAAGGGCGGCAGTCGGCTCGTCCATGATCAACGCGCGCGCGTTGAAGTGGATCGCCCGGGCGATCGCGACCGCCTGGCGCTGACCTCCCGAGAGTCGAAGAACGGCCGACTTGAAGTTCTTGAAGTTCGGGTTCAGGCGACCGATGACCTTGCGCGTCGCGGACTCCATCGCCGCGTCGTTGAGCGAGCCGGCCCCAGTCAGCTCTCGGCCGAGGAAGACGTTCGCGGGCGCGTCGAGGTTGTCCGCGAGGGCCAGCGTTTGGTAGATGGTCTCGATCCCCAGAGCTTTCGCGTCGCGTGGATTACCGATCATGACCGGCTGACCATTCACCAGAACCTGCCCGGAGTCAGGGGGGCGTGCTCCCGATAGCGTGCGCATCAGCGTGGTCTTTCCGGCCCCATTCCCGCCGACCACACCGACGACCTCGCCCGCGTGGAGATCGATCGTGACGCCGGCGACGGCCCGGACGCCGCCGAACGCGACGTGGATGTTCCTCAGCTCCACCAGCGGAACGCGCTGCACCGGCACGCTCGGCGTCTCGACCGGGGTGATCAAGTCACCCTCCGGCGGACGACCGCGTCGAGGCCGACCGCTGCGACGAGCACGATGCCGACCACGATGTCCTGGGTTGGCGAGTCGACGAGCAGAAGCACCATTCCTGAGCGTAGCGACTGCATGACCACGGCACCGAGAATCGCGCCCGGGACCGTCCCGATGCCACCGGAAAATGAGGTTCCGCCGATGACCGCCGCCGAGATCACGTCGAGCTCGTTTTGGACGCCGAGGCTCGTCACGGCGGCGTTCAGGCGCGCGGTCTGGACGGCGGCGCTGACCGCAGCGAGGCTGCCCATGAGCGCGAACGTCAGCATGATCGTGCGGCGCACGTTGATGCCGGCGAGCGCCGCCGCTTCAGGGTTGCCGCCGATCGCGTAGACGTACCGTCCGAATCGGCGACGCGTACCGAGAAAGGTCACGACGAGCGTGACGATCAGCATGATCACGACGGGGAACGCCACTCCGGTCGGAATGCCACCCGGCGGCACTGGTATGTGGCGCTCCTGCGCGACCTGCTCGGCGACGTTGGGCGGGAGTGGGTAGCTGTTCGCGACCCACACGGTTCCGAGGACCACGCCGCACGCGACCGCGCCAACGAGGATCTCGGCCCACATCGGGCGCACCGGGAATCCGTAGCTCCGCTTGCGGCGGCGCGCCGCGATCATCAGAAAGATGATCGCCACACAGATAACGGCGCCCAGGGCCCAGCTTGGCCATTCCCCGAGCGCGCCGACACGGGTGCCAACGGTACCGCCGCCCAGCATCTGGAACGTCGTATCGAGAGGCGCGATCGTCTGGCCCTGCGCGTAGCGAAAGATGAGGCCGCGCCAGATCAGAAGGCCGCCAAGCGTGACGATGAACGAGGGGACACCGCCGAACGCGACGATGAAGCCCTGCAGTCCCCCGATCACGGACCCAAGCGCGATCCCTACGACGAGGGTGAGGATCCAGGTGTACGGCTGCTCGAGTCCGAGCCCCAGGCTCTGCGGGATCCATACCGCCTGGAACATCGCCATCGTGTATCCGAGGAAGCCGAGCATCGATCCAACCGAGAGGTCGATGTTGCGGGACACGATGATCAGGACCATCCCCGTGGCCATGATCCCGATCGAGGCGCTCTGGACCGACAGATTCCAGAGGTTCCGCGCGCTTAGGAACGTTCCGCCGGACACGATATTGAAAGCGATCCAGATCACGGCGAGCGCCGCGACCATCCCGAGCATCCGCGTGTCGACCTCGAGCGGACGCAGCAGGCCTGCGAGCGGTGCGAACGCGGAACGAAGCGCACCGACGAATGAACGAATCGGCGGAGCGGGTTGGCCCGCGGTGGTCGCCTCGCCGGGAACGGAAACTCCCATCAGCTCGTGGACCTGATCATAGGTATGCCCCGCGGAAAAAGAGGCGCGCCCTGCCCCGCTCGAGCGAGGCAGGGCGCTTCGTTACGCGAAGTCCGAGGACTCTAGCCGCAGACGGAGACCTTCCCTGCAGGAACGCCCTGGCAGAGATCGGCCTTCGTGATCCAGGTCGCGTCGAGAACGTCCTTGAGATTGTCCTTCGTGATCGGGTTCGGCGTCAGAAGAATCGAGCTCAGGCTGTTCCCGCCGGGGGTCTTAAAGATGGCGGTCCCGCTCACCTTGCTCGGGTCGGCGTTCTTGCACAGCTGGACCGCGGCGTCGCCGGCGGTCTTGCCGAGCAGGCGCGCGTCCTTCCACACGTCGACCGTCTGCGTACCGAGGGCGACGCGGTTCAAGGCGGCCTTGTCGCCGTCCTGGCCGGACACCGGTACCTTGCCCGCGAGGCCCTGCGCTGTCAGCGCGGCGATCACCCCACCGGCCATACCGTCGTTCTCCGAGAGCACCGCATCGACCTTGTTCTGGTTTGCCGTGAGGATCTGCTCCATGTTGGTCTGCGCCTTCGCCGGATCCCAGTTGTCCGTGTAGACCTCGCCGACGATCGTGATCGCTTTCGACTTCACGGCGTCGCCGATGACCTGCTCCATACCGCTGCGCAGGAAGTCAGCGTTCGCGTCGGCCTTGTTGCCCTTGATGATCGCGTAGTTGCCCGTGGCCTTGGCCTTGAACACGGCCTGCGCCTCGAGCTTGCCGACGAGGACGTTGTCGAAGGTGATGTAGAGAGCTTTCGGATCCTCGATGAGCCGGTCATACGCGATGACCGGAACGCCGTTCTGGATCGACTTCGCGACCGCCGGTTTGATCGCGGTGCCATCCTGGGCGAGGATGACCACGACCTTGGCGCCTTGCGAGATCAGGTTGTCGACGTTGCTCGCCTGCGTCTCCGCCGACGACTTGGCGTCGTTTGAGATGTACTTCCCGCCACCCGCCTCGATCGCTTTCTTCATCGCCGGCTCGTCCCACTTGGCCCAACGCTCCTCCTGGTAGTTGTTCCAGGAGACTCCGACCGTGCAGCCGGCGGCTGAACCGCCGGTCCCGCCTCCACCGCACGCCGAAACCACGAAGAGGGCCGCTGCCCCAAGCACACCTAACCGTCCAAGCATCAAGAAGTCCTTTCCTCCCCCGTGAGGGTGCATCTGGCGAACGTATCGCGGCTGCCACGCTAGCACCCCGCTCCCTGACATTCGAGTAAGAGAGTGCACTCCGGGCGGCGTCGCGGCGATGGCTCGGCGCTCCAAGCCGCCTGACCGGGTGGTCAGACCGGGCCTAACGGCGGCATTCGCGCGACCATCTCGGGATGGTGGTCCGCTGACTCCTGCTCGCTCGGCCACGCTCGCGGTAGGCCGCCGGTGGCTCCCCATCGGGATCGCCACCCTCGTCGCAGTGAGCGCAGCGATCGTGTCGGACGGACTGCCCTCGGGCACGACTGCGGCTGTCGCGCTCGGCGCGCCGCGTTTTGTCGACGAGACCGCCAGCGCGGGAGTGGACCTCGTGTACGACGGCGGCTTCCAGTACGCCGTCGGCGGTGGGGTGGCCGTGTTCGACTGCAACGGCGACGGAAAACCTGACCTGTATGTCGCCGGGGGAAACGGCCAGGCGGCGCTCTTTCGGAACGACAGCCCGGTTGGTGGGGCGCTTCGCTTTACCCGCCTTCGCGATCCGGCGACCGACCTTGCGGCCGTCAACGGCGTCTACCCCATCGACATCGATGGCGACAGGATCACCGACCTCGTCGTCCTCCGGAACGGCGAGAACGTGCTTCTCAGAGGTCTCGGCGGCTGCCGCTTCGAGCGCGCGAACGAGAGATGGGCGTTCAACACGAGGACGTCCGCGACGACCGCGTTCAGCGCGACCTGGGAGGCGGGAAGGACTCTGCCGACGCTCGCCATCGGCAACTACCTCAATCCCGCGAGCGACGATCCGCACCACCTCTGCTTCGACAACGAGCTCCTCCGGCCGGCGACCGCCGCGACATACGCACGACCGATCGCCCTCACTCCGAGTTGGTGCGCCCTCTCCATGCTCTTCAGCGACTGGAGCCGCACCGGCCGGATCGATCTTCGCGTGAGCAACGACCAGCACTACTACTTACCGACCGAGGGCCAGGAGCAGCTCTGGCGCCTCCCGCCGCGCGACGTGCCCTCGCTGTACACAGCGGACGACGGATGGGTGCCCGTGCAGATACAGGGGATGGGCATCGCGAGCTACGACCTGACCGGCGACGGTTACCCGGAAGTCTTTCTCACGAGCCAGGGAGACAACCGCCTGCAGACCCTGAGCCTGGGTCCGTCCCAGCCGACGTACCGCGACATCGGCCTGAAGCGCGGCGTGAACGCGGCCCAGCCGTTCACCGGTGGCGACGCGCGGCCCTCGACCGCGTGGCACGACGAGTTCGCCGACGTGAACAACGACGGCTTCGTCGATCTCTTCATCGCGAAAGGCAACGTGACCGACCAGGCCGACTATGCGCAGATGGATCCGAGCAACCTTCTCCTCGGACAAGCGGACGGAACATTCCGTGAGGCCGCCGACACCGCGGGCATCCTCAACTTCTCCCGAGGGCGAGGGGCTGCACTCGCCGACTTCAATCTCGATGGGATGCTCGACCTTATCGAGGTCAACTACGGCGCGCCGGTCCGGTTGTGGCGGAACGTCGGAGCGGGAGATGCTTCCCGACCCCGCCCGATGGGCAGCTGGCTCGGGTTGAGCGTCGTGCAGAGTGGACCGAACGCGAGCGCGATCGGGGCATGGGTCGAGGTCCGAGTCGGCGAGCGGATCATGCGGCGCGAGCTCACGATCGGCGGCGGCCACGCCGGCGGGCAGCTCGGCTGGATCCATTTCGGACTCGGCAACGCGAAGGCCGCGGACGTGCGTGTGCTGTGGCCGGGCGGCGAGACCGGCCCGTGGCTCCGGGTCAGGGCGGACGAGTTCACGGTCGTGACGAAAGGCGTCGCCGAGGCACGCCGATGGTCGCCGGCCGGAAGCTGACCTAGATTGCGGCGCAGGTGAACACCCCAGCGATCGCCGCACGCGCACGCAGCCGAATCGTCGTCGCGGCGCTCGTCGCGGTGATCGTCGTGGGCGGGGCGGTGCTCGGAGTGACGCGTCCCTGGGAGGGCGCGCTCTCGTGTCCGCCGATCGCGGACCATCCCACTTGGTCCGTCGCCCGTCGCTGGGACGAGGCCCTCCTCGATGCGATCCGACGCTCGCTGCCGAATCCGCCGGTGCACGCACGCAACCTCTTCCACGTCTCCGTCGCGATGTGGGATGCCTGGGCCGCGTACGACCCGACCGCGTCCGGGTACCTCTTCACGGAAAAGCCTCACGCCTCGGACGTGAGCGGCGCGCGGAAGGAGGCGATCAGCTACGCGGCGTACCGCGTCCTCACCGCGCGCTTCATCAAGTCGGTCGGCGCCGACAAGTCACTCTCCGAGTTCGACGACCTCATGGACGGGCTCTGCCTTCCGATCTCGATGACGACGACGGACGGCGAATCGCCGGCCGCCATTGGAAATCGGATCGCAAAAACAGTTCTTGACTACGGGAAGACCGACGGCTCGAACGAGCTGAACGGGTACGCGCCGGCCGATTACGCTCCGGTCAACCCACCGCTCGTCGTGGCGCGAGCCGGGATCACGCTCCTCGACCCGAACCGCTGGCAGCCACTGCAGATCGAGCACATGATCAGCCAGAACGGCGTCCCGGTGACGAACGGCGTTCAGCAGGCGATCGGTCCTCATTGGGGCCACGTGAAGCCGTTCGCCATCCCCGCGGGTGGCGCATCCGGTGCGCCCATCGATCCCGGTCCGCCGCCGCGCCTCGGCGACCCCGCCACCGACGCCGTTTACCGCGCTCAAGCCGTCGACGTGATACGCGATAGCAGCCTGCTCGATTCGTCGAGCCCGGCAGCGATGGACGTCTCGCCGCGAGCGCTCGGTGCCAACGATCTCGGCTCGAACGACGGGCCTGGCTATGCGGTCAATCCCGTCACGGGTCAACCGTACGCGCCCGAAATTCTGCGGCAGGGCGACTTCTATCGGACGATCGCGGAGTTCTGGGCCGATGGTCCGAACTCAGAGACGCCCCCCGGTCATTGGAACGTCCTCGGCAACGCTGTCTCCGACCAGCTCGCACCGAACCTCCGCGTCGGCGGGAGCGGCCCGGTCCTCGACCGTCTGCAATGGGACGTGAAGCTGTACCTCGGTCTGAACGGCGCCGTCCACGACGCGGCCATCGCGGCGTGGGGACTCAAGGGCCGGTACGACGGCATCCGTCCGATCTCGATGATCCGGTACATGGCGAGTCTTGGTCAGTCGAGCGATCAGTCGCGTGCGGCGTACAACAAGGATGGGCTGCCGCTCGTGCCCGGACTCATCGAGTTGATCACCAAAGAGCGGACGGCGCCAGGCGGAGCGATGACGGCGCTCGCCGGCCACGAGGGCGAGATCGCGGTACGCGCATGGCCGGGCGGCCCCGCGGATCCCAAGACACAGGTCTCGCCGGTGACGTGGATCCTCGGCACGGCGTGGGTGCCGTACCAGCTCCCCACATTCGTGACGCCCTCGTTCCAGGGATACATCTCCGGCCACAGCACATTCAGCCGCGCCGCGGCGGAGGTCCTCACCGGCATCACTGGCAGCGCGTATTTCCCGGGCGGTCTCGCTGAGTGGACCGTCAAAGCGGGCTCGTTCAGGTTCGAAGCGGGCCCGAGCGCCGACGTCGTCCTCCAGTGGGCGACCTACTACGACGCCGCTGACCAGGCCGGTCAGTCGCGCCTCTTCGGCGGGATCCACGTGCAAGCGGACGACTTCACCGGCCGCATCGTCGGCGCGACCTGCGGCAAGGAGGCCTGGGCCCTCGCGCAGCGTTACTACGCGGGGCGTTAGCGGCGAACGAAATGCGACGGGTCTTTCTGGGCGTGGACTGTGGGACGCAATCGACGAAGGTCGTGCTCCGGGATCCGGCGACCGGCGCGGTCGTCGCCGTCGGTCGCGCGCCGCACGAGCTGATCGAACGTGACGACGGCACGCGCGAGCAGGACCCCGCGTGGTGGATCGATGCGCTCCGGAGCGCCGTGCGCGATGCGGTCCGGGGCGAACAATTCGATATCGGCGGCATCGGCGTGTCCGGGCAGCAGCACGGGCTGGTGTGCCTCGACCGAAGCGATCGACCGGTACGTGCCGCGAAGCTCTGGAATGACACAACCACCGCGCGCGAGTGCGTCGAGCTGACATCGGCGCTCGGCGGCGAGAGCCGTGTTCTGGAACTCGTCGGCAACCTGATGCTTCCCGGCTACACCGCGCCGAAGATCGCATGGCTCGCCGCACGCGAACCGGACGCGTACGCGCGCACCGTGCGGATGTGCCTGCCGCACGACTATCTGAATCTCTGGCTGACCGCCCAGTTCGTCACTGAATTCGGCGACGCGTCGGGTACCGCCTACTTCGATATCCGCGCGCGCCGGTACAGCGACAAGGTGCTCGCTGCGATCGACAACCGGCGCGACTGGACGCGCACGCTGCCGCCGCTCGCGCGGTCGCTCAGCGTCGTGGGGATGTTGCGCCGCGAGGCCGCTGAGTCGCTCGGGCTCACGGCAGGTATTCCTGTGAGCGCAGGCGGCGGCGACAACATGTGCGCCGCGATCGGCTGCGGTGTCGTGTCCGCGGGCCCCGTGGCGGTGAGCCTCGGCACGTCCGGTACGGTCTTCGCCTACCGGGGGGAGCCCGCCGTGGATCCAGTCGGCGAGGCCGCCGCGTTTTGCGACTCGACGGGCGGCTGGCTCCCGCTGGCCGCGACGCTCAACTGCACGAGCGCGACGGAGTGGGTGCGCGAGCTGTTCGCGATGGACCACGCGGAAGTCGACGCGGCGGTGGCGAGCGGCGGCGGGGCTGGGTTGACGTTCCTGCCGTACCTCTCTGGCGAGCGCACGCCTAACCGACCACTGGCGACAGGTGTGTTCATTGGCATGCGTCCCAGTCACGGGCGCGACGCGATCGTCTATGCCGTGGTCGAAGGCGTCACGTTCGGGCTTAGGTACGCGATGGACGCGCTCCGCCGCGCGGGTGTCGCGCCCACGGAAGTCACGCTGATTGGAGGCGGGGCGGCCTCCGACGCGTGGGCACAGCTGTGCGCCGATGTCTTCGAATTACCGGTCGTGCGTCCGGTGATTGTTGAGGCCGCGGCATCCGGCGCTGCGCGCCAGGCGCAATGGGCGGTCGAGGGAAAGCGACCCGATCTCGCGACGGCGCCATCTCGACGCTTCGAACCGCGGCCCGGGCGCGAGCTACACGAGGCCGCGGAGCGCATGGCCACGCTCCGCGAAATTGCCGGAGCAAATCGGATCTAAGGCGGACCCCACGCCCATCCCTCGGTCGCGCGCAAACTCTCCCCCGGCTCGAGCGTCCGTAACCCCGTTTCGCGGACACCGGCCGCGGCAAGCAGCGGGGCGTTTGGCCACATCGTCTGAGGTTCCACACAGATCCCTTCGGGTGGCGTGTGTACGACAACGGTCGGCAAACTCGTGTCGTATTCGATCCGCAATTCCAGATCAGGCCACCGCACCACCGCCGGACTCCCGGCGTGTACGTAGACATGGTCGAGCCGACGGTCACCGAGCGGCGGACCGGGACGCAGGTCCTCGCTCGGGGTGACGCGCCGTATTGCACCGGTCGGTACGAGATCGGCGTCGACCACGAGAACTTCGGCTGCATCCACACGGAGCTGCAAATCACCGCGGCTCGGTCGAGTGAACCACGGATGCCAGCCAAGACCCGCGGGGCCGGCCCTGGTGTATCCGCCGACTTCCAGCTCGAGGTCGAGACTCTTTCCACCAAGCGTGAGTGTTTGCAGGGCGCGGCCGCCGAAGGGCCATCCCAGGCCGCGCAGCTCGCACGTCATCGTGACCCGGGTCTCGCTTCGTTCCGAGATCTTCCACGATTTGTCGAAGCCAAGCCCGTGTATCGCCGACGGCGGAAGGTTCGGCTCGAGCCAGACGTCGCCTTTATCCGTCGGGATACGGCCATTCGCGAGGCGACCTGCCCACGGCACCATCGCATAGCAGCCCCAATAGAGAGCCGGTTCGTGCGCCCTGGCCTGCGCCTTCGGCAGGATGCGCTCGACGCCGGCGATGACCAGGGAGACGATCCTGCCGCCTTCGGCCGGATCGACTCGCATGACGACACCGTTGCGGCGTAGTTCCAGCACGTCAGCCACTAGGCGGACCCGCTTCAGTGACCGCAATCGCGAATTCTCCTCGGTGACAAGCCCTGGATCGCGAGGGGCTCGACGGCCGGAAGCCGTCGAGCCCTGCGTCGGTTACTTCATCGCGCCGATCTGACGGAGAAGTGTCGCCGTGTCGAGATACGAGCTCCACCGCTTCACTTTCCCATTTTCGTAGTCGACGATGAAGGTCACCGGAAGCGTCACCGACTTGTTCGTGGCAGGGACGCCGGCGAGCTCACCGCGCTGAGTCCCAGTGACCGTGCACTCCCCGACCACGGTCATGCCCTCCGCCACGGTCCGCTCGACCTTGTAGTTGATGTCGGGCAAACCCGTCCACAGCGCCGTATGAAATGCGCGGAAGCCGGCCTTGTCCACGGTTCCGACCATCGGATTGATGAACGTCACGTCGTCTCTCAGGTGCGCCTCGAAGCGGGCATGGTCGCGCGCGCTGGCCGCCGACATTGCCGCCCTGAAGTCGTTCGCGTTCGAGGTAGCCGTGTCCGTTGCCGTCTGTTGCTGTGCGATCGCCATGTGACTTCCCCTCCCCGCGCTCCTATTCGTAGTGGAAATTGGTCTTCAGTAGGCCTGTCTTGCTGAACATGTACCGCACCGGGGACCGCTTCGCTCCGTCCTCGATCATCTTCCGGTCGTCGCCCGACAAGTCTCCACGGGCGGTGACCTCGACGGTGATCTGCTTCAAGGTGTTGTCCCAGTCCGACGACTCTTTGGCACCGGTGATCGGACCCGGATCGATGTCGGCGTGGGCCTTCACCTCGAGCCCGTCGAGCTTGACGCCAGTCCTGGCGCAGTTGAGCACGATGGCCTCGGTGACGCATGAGGACAGTCCAAGAAGCGCGGCCTCGATTGGCTCGATGCGATCGTCGGCCCCCTCGACACCAATGGCGTCTCCGACTTCCTTCCAGGAGCCGATCTGAACCGAGAAGTCACGGGTGGGCTTCTCGATCGCCTGGCCCCCAAGGGTCCATCGGCCGATCTTCCCCAGGTTGCCGAGGCCCTTCTGCTCCCAGATGGTCCTGCTCTCAATCCCAAGCTCGAAGTTTTTCGGCGACGACGCGTATTGCTCGTTGAACTTCTCCAGCTGACGCGTATTGATGCCTTGGATTGGCATCGTCGCTACGTTTGCCATGTGCTCCCTCTTTTTCTTCCGCGCTGATTTGCCTGCTGGCGCCTCCCCGCAACACCTCCCCTCGACGACACCTTTGCGGCGCGGTCCGCGGGCGACCCTCGCGCCAAGAATCGCCCGGTGCTGTCCGATCACGCGGCACCGAAAACACAGGACCACACGAGTTAGGTCGGCCATCGCCGTGCTCGCGCCCCGACTCCTCGCGATGATCAGCGCCCTTCGTGCGTCGCACTGTCGCCGGCGACAGGCTGGTCGAGGTCCTCAGCTCGCGCTTGTGCTCATGCCTCTCTTACGAGGCAGCGGCCAATGAGCCTGACGTGCTTGCTAAACACAGAACCACCCCCCGTTTGCCATTTCGGGACGCTCGCTGGGGGCCTGGGAGGCACCTCGCCGGCACAGCGGCTCGGACGGTGCGTCGGGTCCGGAGTGAACGGCCTGAGTGTGTTCCCACTTGCGGTGAATGCAAGCGGTAGTTAGGAGTGTCTGGCAAGAATCTCGGGCAGGTTCATTCGGACGGCCTGTCACGGCCGCTCAGCTGTTTGTAGAAGCCGCCGGGTTGGCTGACGGCGATCCAGGTTTCGGCGATTCGAGCACCGACAATCCGGTGGATATTGATTTCATGTAACAGGACGGTTCTGCCCGTTGGGTCGAGATCGAAGTAACGGCCCGTATGGGTAGCCGTGGTGATGGTGCGATGGGCCAGTAGGTCACCCTCCACGAGCTCTTGCACGATCTGGGTGCGCTTGTCAGGGAATGCCTGGCGTTGCGCCTCCATCAGCCCGCGCATGTCGTCAAGCGTCGAGACGTGTCCTTCGCCGTTGTGTTCTCGCCAATCGGGCGTGACACACGCCGCGAAGGCATCCGCGTCACCTTTGTCGTACGCAGCCCAGGCCCGACGGCCGATCGCCTTGTGCTCCTCGCTGATCATGTGGTCCCCCCTGCGCCTCTCTTCGGCGCCCGCACCGTTCCCTGGTCGGAGGGCTCTCGTCGATCGCGGCGGTTCAGGGCGACGAGGGTCAGGAACTCATGCAACAGGGTGCCAGCCAGCAGCGATGTGACCTCGCCATGGTCGTACTGAGGCTGAACCTCGACGAGATCGAAGCCGACGAAGTCGAGACCCCGCAGCCCGCGCACGAGCCGCAGCGCATCGCGGCTGCTGGGTCCACCTACCTCTGGCGTGCCCGTTCCTGGCGCGAACCCGGGGTCGACGAAGTCGATGTCGAAACTGAGAAAGACCGGGCCCTTGCCGACCCGCGCAAGCACCTCCGGAAGTACCTCGTCAACACCTCGCTCGAGCAGCGCCTCCGTCGGGATGAGGTGCAGCCCGAGCGCCCGAGCACCGCCCCGATCCTCAGAGCCGTAGAGCGAGCCTCTGATGCCGAGCTGCACCGCCCTCGCCGTATCGATCAACCCTTCCTCGATCGCTCGCCGGCACCAGGTGCCATGGGTGTAGCGCTCTCCCCAGTAGTTGTCCCACGTGTCCGTATGGGAGTCGAAGTCGATCAGGCCGACCGCGCCGTGGCGCTTGGAGATCGCCCGCAACTCCGCAAGCGTGATCGAGTGGTCTCCTCCGATGGCGAGCGGAATGACGCCGGCACCCAAAATCGACCTCAGCCCCGCTTCGATCACTCCATACGAGGCCTGCACGTTTCCAGGTATCACGGCGAGGTCGCCCGCGTCGACCGCCGAAACATGTTCGAAGATCTCGATGTCCTGCTCGACGTTGTACGGCCGCAGCAATCGGGACGCTTCCCGAATTGCCGCGGGGCCGAATCTCCCGCCGATGCGATAGCTCACGGCAGTGTCGAACGGGAGCCCGATGAAGGCCGCGTCCACGCCCGCCATGTCCGTGACGTTGGGAAGTCGCATGAAGGTCCCGATCCCGGTGAATCTCGCCGCCCGCATCGCGTCGACCGGCCGGTAGCGGCCCGGTCCAGCTGGCTGAGGGCTCTCAGGCACGCGCCAGCTCCGACTCCACGGCTTTCAGGCTCTCTTCGTGGATGACGCCAACCACCTGGTTGCGCAACTCGGCGAATCGCGGACCCGTGAGAGTGTCGAACGTGCGAGGCCGTGGGATGTCGACCGCGAGAGTGGTTCGGATCCGGCCCGGCCGACTGGTCATCACGTAGATGACGTCCCCGAGGAAGATCGCCTCCTCGATGTCATGAGTCACGAAGAGCACGGTCTTTCGGTAGCGCTGCCAGATGTCGGTCAGCAGCTCCTGCATGATCTGCCTCGTCTGCGCATCCAGGGCACCGAAGGGCTCATCCATGAGCAGCACCTCGGGATCGCCGGCCAGCGCCCGAGCGATCGCGGCCCGCTGCTTCATGCCACCCGAGAGCACCTTCGGATATGCGTCCGCGAAGCCGTCGAGCTTCATCAGGTGGATCAGCTCATCAGATGTCTTTCGACGGTCCGCCGCGGGTACCTTCTTGATCTCCGGTCCGAACTCGATGTTGCGCCGCACCGACAGCCAGGGATAGAGCGAATAGGACTGGAAGACCATGCCGCGGTCGGCGCCCGGTTCAAAGTTGGGCTTCCCGTTGACGAGGACCTCACCCTCGGTGGGGGTGATGAGACCCGCGGCAACCATCAACAGTGTCGACTTGCCGCAGCCCGAGGGCCCGACAATGCACGCGAACTGCCCGTCCGGAACGGTGAGCGAGATGCGCTCTAGGGCGGTTACCTCTCCGTGGCGGCTCCGGAAGCGCATCGCGACGTCGGTGATCTCGATCTCGCTCATGCGCGGACCTTCTCCACGTATGGGAAAGCGAGGCGATGGGCGATGGCAAAGAGGGTGTCAGTGATCAGGCCCAGGATTCCGATGGTGATGATGGCAGCGATGATCCGGTCGGCCCGGAGGTAACGCTCGGCGATCAGGATGAAGCTCCCGATCCCATGTTCGGCCGCCACGAGCTCGGCGACGATGAGGTACGTCCAAGCCCATCCCATGGTGATTCGGAGCGCATCGACGACTTCGGGAAACGTCGCAGGAAGGAAGACTTTGTAGAAGACCGTCCAGCGGGAAGCACCCAGGGTGTAGGCCACGTTCAGCATCTCATCCGGAACGCGATGGGCGATGTCCATCACCATCAACACCAATTGGAAGAACACGCCGATCCAGATGATCGTGATCTTCTCGTCCTCCCCCAGCCCCTGCAGCAGGATCAGAAGCGGAATGAAGGCCGACGCGGGCATGTACCGAATGGCGTTGATCGGCGGGTTGAAGAAGGAGCGCACGGCCTCGAACGATCCCATCAAGAGCCCGAGCGGCACGGCCGCCGCCGCCGCCAGTAGGAACCCGGCGACGATCCGGAACGTGCTCCAGCCTACGTCGTTGTAGAACCCGAGATTCACCATCATGTCCCACCACGTAAGCACCACCTGGTAGGGGCTCGGCACGAAGAGAGGGTTCTGCACCAGGACGGCGAGCACCCACCACACACCGATAACAAACACGAAGCTGCCTATCGCCAGGATCAGCCGGGCCCGCCCCGGGATGGCTTGCTTTGGTGTGAGGTACGTGCGGATAAAGCCGCGGCGCCGCAGCGGGGTGACCGCTGACGGCGCCGGCGCAACTCGGGCCGCAGGGACGCGGCTCAATTGGTCGCCTCTACAACGAGTTGATGAAGTCGGCGTTGACCGCGTCCGCTGGCTTCACCGGGCTGTCGATCTTTCCTTGGGCCTTCCAGAAATCTCCGGCGGCCTTGACGTTGTCATTGATTTTGCCGGGACTGCTCTTGGTGCCCATGATCGTCTTGCCCGTCTTCAGATCGAACAGCGTGAGGGTCTCGAGGTCCGCCTTCACATCGTCCGCAGTTTCGCTCGTGGCCTTCGCCACGATGCCCAGTCCCTCGGCTGTGTTCTTTTGGAACCAGTCGAACGCGTCGTAGTAGGCCTTCATAAATTCCTTGACGGTGGCTGGGTACTTGTCGACGAAGTCCTTCCGGAAAGCAAAGCTGTCCATGATCAGGTCCGGATACTCCTTCGAAGAGACCAGGACCTTTCCGTCCGCGCGCGCCTTGGCCTTGCTCAGCCACGGCTCCCATGTCACCGCCACATCCACCTGCCCTGCGACGAAGGCGGCACCGGCTTCGCCGGACTTCATGTTCTGCTCCTTCACGTCTCCCAGAGACATACCGTTCTTCTGGAGGACCTGGGCGAGGAACCACTCCGACACCGAACCCTGGTTGACCGCGACCTTCTGCCCTTTGAGGTCCTGAACCGTCTTGATGGTGTTCTTAGCCAGGATGCCGTCACCGCCAACGGAGGCGTCGATGGGAAACACCTCCACGGCCGGCACGCCGTTGGACTGCGCTCGGGCGAAGGCATCCACGGTGGATGCCATTCCTTCTAACCGTCCGGCGGTGAGCGCGATCAGGCGATCGTTGGGATCCTCGACGTCTGAGAACTTGACGTCGAGGCCATGGCTCTTCCAGGTTTCCTTGGCATTCGCGATGTAGATGATCGCGTAGCCGGTCCATGTGGAGGACGCGATGTTGATCGTGCCGTTGAACTTGCCGTCACTTCCTGTCCCGACGCTACCGCCGCAGACGGCGAGCAGCAGCCCGAGCAGTACCGGAAACACGAGGCGGGATGGACCAAACGATCGCTTAGACAATTCGCACCTCTCCCCCGAAGCTTCACCGCATCCAGCGACGCGCCTCCGGCGGCGCCCCGACCGGCGGCGGACGGCCCATCCTACCGTTGTTATGAGTTCGACAAGATGCTCGCGTTCTGGGGGGAGGCCTGATCGCCGCGCTGCGTCAGTTGGCTGGCAGCACCTGGATGACCAGGACTCTTGCGCCTCCTGACTCGGACTGCACTGTCGCCTCCGCTCCGCCCGCGATGGTCGTTCCGGACTGAGCGGACAGACGCGCTGGCCGTCCGTCGGTGACGATCGAGGTTTGGCCATCGAGCACGACGATCGCTGCGGGGCCGACAAAGCGAACCGACTCGCCCGACCCAAGCCGACGGTCGGTGAACCGCTCCAATGAAGCTCCGCTCGCAAGGCCAGTCAGGTTCTCGGACTCGTAGGTCCGATGCCCCGCCGGAACTGGCATCGCGGCGCCTCGGACCGCCGCAGAACGAACTCCAATGAAGTACCAGTGGTTCATCAGGGGATTGGCCATCGCGACGACGCCCGCGACGAGCAGCGCCGTCATCAGATTGGCAGCGGAGCGCCGCCGCCGGAGCAGCGCAACCGCGACGGTCAAACCGACGACGACCAGCGCCAGGGCGATCGCGAACGGGATCGCCGCGCGATTCTCGTGATCGTGGGGCACGTTCTCGGCTACGAAGGCCGCGTCGCCAGGACCAACGTCGACGACGTTGCCCTCGATCTCCATCGTCGCGGTTCCCGAAACGTCGACGATGAAACCGGCGACGTGCTTGTGCGGACCGAGAACGGCCCCGGCTGGCTGGGGGAGCTCGAGCACGCTGATAAAAACCGGCCCCGCCGGAAGGGCAGCCAAGCGACCCTCGACGACGCGGCCCGCATCAGCTCGCGCTATGAGCGTCGGCGCCAGCAGAGCGATCGCGGCCGCGAGCACAGCAGCGGCGACCGCGAGCGTGAGAGCCCTCGCGCTGACCGTCGGCGTCAGGCCAGCAAGGAGGACCGCTCCGAAGAGCAACCACCCGAGAAGTGACTCGGCGGCGGCGCCAGGACCGAGGTTGAGCATGAAGAGGTTGGCCGTCATCGGATCGCTAGGAGTGGAACCCGCTGGAGGTGCGCCCTGGAGGAGCCCCACAAGCGGCATCACGACCACTCCCGAGAACAACCATGCGCCGATCGCGAACGCGATCGGAACAGCTGGTCGACGACTCCGACGCTCGACGATCACGAAGTAGAGCGCGACGAACACGGCCTCGCCGAGCAAGAGCAGCGCCCATCCCACTGGACCGGCTTCGCGGGCTGCGCCGAAGATTCGGTCCAACATGCCCGCAGGCGCTGTGACCGGGAAGCCGAACGCCGGGGCTAGCTGCAGCCACCCCAGCATCGCCGCGACCGCAGCCATTCCAACGAGGGGGCGCCGCATGTTCGCCGATACCATCGCGTCATGAAAGTGGCAGCGTCGAAGCCAACTGGCAACCAGCCACAGTTGGACGAGCGCTGGTTCGCGATCCTCCGCGGCGAC
The DNA here is from genome assembly GCA_005889295.1 of Chloroflexota bacterium. Lineage (GTDB taxonomy): Bacteria > Chloroflexota > Limnocylindria > P2-11E > P2-11E > 3-1-20CM-2-70-9. The sequence continues at coordinate 17,062 of VBEY01000102.1, forward strand.
GGGATTGCGGCCGTGAGGTCACGCTTTGGACGGCGGATCTTCGCCCTCTTTCCCGGCCGGCCGCGCTGCAAGATCTGCAACGCCCCGTACGGTGGACCGGCCACACTCCCATTTCGCCTGCTCGGCTATCGGCCGTCTCAGAAGACTCCTCACGTCTGCGCGCGCTGCCTCGAGTGGGCGCCAGAGGGCGGCGCCATCGTCCCCCTCAGCATCCTGTTCGCCCAAGTCCGCGGCTATTCGAACCTGACCGAGGCGTTGCCGGCCGATGTCGTTCAACCTCTCTTGAATCGCTTCTATGACGTCGCCTCGCGTGTGCTCCTACGAAATGAAGCGGTCCTCGGCCAAATCGCCGGAGACCAAGTGATGGGACTGTTCGTCCCGGGCCTGAGCGGCCGCGACTACCCGCGGAAGGCGGTCGCGGCTGCTGCAGCGCTCCTCGAAGCGGTGGGCTACGGGACTGCAGGCCACCCGTGGCTGGAGATCAGCATCGGGGTCTCCACCGGCGAGGAGTTCTGTGGCAACGTCGGCGGCGGCGGCTTCAAGGACTTCACCGCGGTCGGCGAAGTCACCAACACAGTGGCCCGGTTGGCTGTCCGCGCCGCTGCGGGCGAGGCGATCGTGGACGCCGCGACCCGGGCCGCTGCGCAGGAGTTTTCCTTTGTCAGCGGCGACATCCTGAGCATTCAAGGAAGGAGCGCTTCGGTCCAGACCTATCGGCTGGCGCTCGACGCCGCCGTCGTCGGCAACGGAATCGAGCCCGTCGACGTGCTCTTGCGCGCGCCTCTCTTCTCCGGCCTCCCGCCGCAGGTCGCCGTTGCTCTGCGGCAGCGCGTACGCCGCCGCTCCTTCCCGATGGAGACGTATCTCACTCGCGAGGGCGAACCGGCCGAGGCAATGTTCGTGATCGAGCGCGGCCTCGTCCGAGTGTCGCGCACATCTCGCCAGGGACGAGAGCTTGTCCTCGGCTTATTCGGCGCGGGCGACACGATTGGTGAACTCGGGGTGCTCGAGGCCAGCGGGACCCAGACCTCCGACGCGATGGCGGTGGAAGCAACGAGCTGCGTCGCCCTGAGCCGGGACGACCTTCGCTCCCTTGTCCAAAAGACCCCCGAGCTCGGGCTGCGGCTTGCGGCCGGGCTCGTCGATCAGGTTCGGCGCAAGGAGGAGGAGCTCACGGAGGTCGCATTCCTGGACTTACCGGGGCGGCTCGCCCACAAGCTTCTCCAGCTCGCGGATCGGCATGGCGAGCCTGTCGCGGGGGGAGTTCGAATCACCGTACGAGTGCCGCAGAGCGAGCTGGCGGCGATGGTCGGTTCCAGCCGCGAAAACGTGAACCGCGCTCTCGGACGGTTTGTCACGTCGGGCGCTGTTGCAGTCGACAAAGGGGCCATCACCGTCCTCGACGCGGACGCCCTGCGCTCGCTGTGCTGATCATCACACCCCTCTAATGACGCACCTCATAGCGAGATCCTCCTAGGCGCGCGACGCTGCCACCGGCCTCGCGCAGCGAGACCCGACTTCACAGTCGCAGAGGAGGTACTCGCAATGTTTCGACGCATGGAACTCATCGGGGCGGCAGCTCTCGTACTCACGGCGGCGTGCGGTGGCGCTGCGTCACCGGCGCCGCAGGCGACGCCGAACGTAACCGCTCCGCCGGCCAAGGTGACCACGAGCGTCCTCGCATCCGGCCGCATCGATTCGATTCCGGCGGGCGCGCTATTCGTGAACTACATGGACCTCCCTCAGGCGGGCGGCGGCTTGATAAAGCATCAGCACATTGGTGGGTTCGTCTATGTGGTCCAGGGCACGCACGAGATGGACGTGGATGGAGCTGCCCCAACGATGATCCAACCGGGCAAAGCCGCGTTCATCGGAGCCGGCGTCATGCACTCGCACGTCAACGCCGCGACCGCCGCGAACGACTGGTGGTTCATCGGACTGCGCGCGGCGGCGTCGCGCCCGCTCCCGACGATCGTGCCCGGTCAGAAGGAGCTCTACACGACAGCCGATCTGACGCAGATCGCCCCGGGTCCGTACACCGAGACTCTTTCCGACAGCCAGTTGCCTGCAAAGGGCATCGACCAGCAGTTTGGTCCATCGCTGCGCGTGGTCTTCGTGATCGACGGGACTCTCACCGTCAGCGGCGACGCGGCGATGACGGGCACCGTCACCGCTGGACAGGGCGCATATTCGCTGCCTGGCGCGAACCTCGTGCTAACCGCCGGTAACGCCGGTGCGCACTACGTAACGTTCACTCTGACTCCGGCGAACTGAACAGCTCTCGCTGTCATGGTCTGCCTTCGGTGCCGGCGTTCCTGCACCGGAGGCAGCCTGGACATACCCGGTGCCGGCACTCAGCGTGTCGGACGCCATGACGGTTCCGTCATGACATTTCGGACGACGGCGCTCAATGCTGTGCGACTGGCTGCGTACGTCGTTGGCGGCCTTACTGGGGTGGGATTCTCGCGAGCTAACGGCTGACGTCGCTGGGAGGGGTACGGGTCGGATGCCACGGTCTCGGGCGCCTACGCTTGTCCGCCGCGCCCTGCGTCCGCCAGCGCTCGGAGCAGCGCTTTTTCTCGTAGCCGTACTCGTCATTGAGCTTCAGGCCATCTCCGGCACTCCGGCCCACGCAACCGCCAGCAGCGACGTCGCTCTGGTTCAGCCGGGAGGGGCGGCCCAGGCAGTAGCGTCGACCGTGGCGTCAGTCGAAGGCCACATCGGACACAACATGAACACGGCCGGTCATACCCTCACCAGCGCCGTCGCGCCGAACGTAACGGCCGCGGCGCCAGCCACCGCGGGCCAGTGGTCGCCCGTTTTTGCGTGGCCCCTGGTTGCGGTCCACATGAGCCTGCTCCCAACGGGGAAAGTCTTGACTTGGGAAGAGAGGTCCGACAGCGGTGCCTACGTCTTCGACCCCGCGAGCAACACCATGACCGCAGCTGGGTTCAACGGCAGCAACCTGTTCTGCTCGGGCACTGCCCTACTGCCCGACGGGCGTGTCTTCGTCGCAGGCGGCCACGGCAATAACCACGTGGGCATCGCCGATGCCACCATCTTCAACGCGGTCACGCAAAGCTGGAGCTCCGGGGCTCCAATGTCGGTCGCCCGCTGGTATCCCACTGTCACTTCTCTGCCGGATGGGCGAATGCTGGTGACCGCCGGCGAGATCAACTGCGACGGGTGCAACTCTCTGATTCCCGAGATATACGACCCGGCGACAAACTCCTGGACCCAGCTCACCGGGGCTTCCCAGCTCCTTCCGTACTACCCGCACATGTTCGTCCTCCCGGACGGCCGGGTGCTCGCCGCCTCCTCGAATAGAAGCGCGATCGCGAGCGTCGCCCTCAATCCCTCCACGCAGAGCTGGAGCGCCGTGGATTCGGGGGTGGTCCGCGACGGCGGCAGCGCCGCGACTTACGCGCCCGGCAAGATCATCAAGTCCGGCCTTGGCTATGACCCTGATGCGACGCCCGCGCCCTCTGTCGCCACGACCTACCTCATCGACATGAATCAACCTGCGCCCGCCTGGCGTCAGACACCTTCCATGGCGTTCCCGCGGACCGAGCACAACCTCACTCTGCTTCCCGACGGTTCGGTGCTCGCGACGGGTGGCTCGCGCAACTCGGACGTCGGGGACACCGCGGCCGCGGTCCTTGAACCCGAGGTGTGGTCACCGACCACGGAGACATGGACAACGCTGGCAGCCATGCAGACACCCCGGATGTACCACTCCACCGCGCTGCTGCTTCCTGACGGCCGCGTCCTCGTCGCGGGGGGCGGTCGGGACGCTCCTCAAGAAGTGGACCAGCTCAGCGCCGAGATCTACTCGCCCCCCTACCTCTTCAATGGGTCGCGGCCGACGATCACCTCGGCGCCGAGCGCCATCAACTACGGCGCTGGGTTCTTCGTGGCCACGCCTGACGCGGCGCGGATCGCTTCCGCTTCTTTGGTCCGACTGGGGTCCGTAACGCACGCGTTCAACATGAACCAGCGCTTCGTCCCCCTGACACTTCAGCCCGCCGCCGGCGGCCTGACCATCCAGCCCCCCGGGAACGCGAACATCGCTCCGCCTGGTGACTACATGCTCTTCATCGTCGACACCAACGGCGTCCCATCGGTCGCGCCGATAGTCAGGCTCAGCGGCACGCCTCCGCCCGATACGCAGCCGCCGAGCGTGCCCGCCGGGCTCAGCGCCACCGGTGCCTCGCCGAGTCAAATCAACGTGGCCTGGACCGCCTCGAACGACAACATCGCGGTCAAGAACTATCTGGTGGATCACTGCGCGGATGCGGGGTGCACCAGCGGCGTCCTCCAGATCGGGACCCCCACCGCCACGAGTCTCAGCGACATCGGCCTCCCCGCGGGGACGACCTTCTGGTACCGCGTGCGTGCGACCGATGCGGCCGGCAACGTGAGCGCCTATTCGAGCACCGTGAGCGGTACGACGCTGACGCCGGATACCCAGCCGCCGAGTGTGCCCGCTGGGCTCACCGCCAGCGGTGCCTCGGCGAGTCAGATCAACCTCTCCTGGACCGCCTCGAACGACAACATCGCGGTCAAGAACTATCTGGTGGAGCGCTGCCCGGGCGCGGGGTGCACGACCGGGTTCACCCAGATCGCGACCCCCACCGCCACCACGTATAGCGACAGCACTGGCCTCTCCGCGGGGGCGACCTACGGGTACCACGTGCGCGCGACCGATGCGGCCGGCAACCTGGGCGGCTTCTCGAGCACCGCCTACGGCACGACACTGGCGGCGGCCTCGGGTCTCCTTGCGGCGTACGCCTTCAACGAGGGCACCGGGACCACGACCGCGGATGCCTCCGGCAAGGGCCACACCGGGACGCTGAACGGCGCGACCTGGACGACCAGCGGCAGGTACGGCAAGGCGCTCTCCTTCAACGGGAGCACCGGCTACCTCGATCTGGGCAACGCCGCGGACCTCCAGATCACCGGCAGCATGACCGTGAGCGCCTGGATCTACGCCACCGCCAACCCCGCCGACGACGGCCAGATCGTCGCCAAGTCGGATGGGTCCGGCTGGCAGCTCAAGACCAGCCCGGACACCGGGCCGCAGACCTTCGGGGTGGCCATCTCACCCTCCAACACCCAGCGCTACAGCAAGACGGTCCGCCAGCTCAACACCTGGTACCACGTGGCCGGGGTCTACGACGCGGCCGCGCGGACCCTCAACATCTACGTCAACGGGGTGCTCGACAACGGGGTGCTCGTCGGCACGGTGCCCGCGAGCCAGGCCAACGCCGCGAACGAGCGCGTGACCGTCGGCCGGCGCACCGGCGGCTTCTACTTCCAGGGGACCATCGACGAGGTGCGCCTCTATGGCCGCGCCCTCAGCCAGGCCGAAATCCAGAGCGACATGAACACGGGGATCGCCGGCCCGTAGCGTCGGCGATCAGTTTTCGCGCGTAGCGCCGTCTCTCAGTGCGACAGGTAGACGCTCAACGTAAGGACTCCAAATTCCTCTCCGCGGCGCACTCCGCCGCTCGTCGCTGCAGGAGCTCGCGCTCCCGCACGTTCTCGGTCAGCGACGCGGCGCGTTCGAACTCGGCGCCCGCCTCCGCAGACCGGCCGAGCTTGCGCAAGAGGTCGCCGCGGACGGCCGGCAGCAGGTGGTACGTCTTGAGCGAGGCCTCCGCGAGGAGCGCGTCCACGAGGTCGAGGCCGGCGGCAGGACCGAACGCCATGCCCACGGCGACTGCCCGGTTCAGTTCAACCACCGGGGACGGCGCGAGCTGGGCGACCGCGTCGTAGAGCGCCACTATGCGCGGCCAGTCGGTTTCGGTCGCGGTCGTCGCTCGAGCGTGGCATGCGGCGATCGCCGCCTGCAGCGCGTACGGACCCATCGCGCCCCCGAGCCTCTCGGCGCGCTCGAGTGCGGCCAGGCCACGTCGGATGAGCAGCCCGTCCCAGCGCGCCCGGTCCTGATCGAGCAGGAGGATTGGCTCACCGGACGGTCCGACCCGAGCCGATAGACGCGACGCGTGGATTTCCATGAGCGCGACGAGCCCGTGGACTTCCGGCTCGGTCGGGGTGAGCTCCGCAAGGATGCGACCTAGACGGATCGCCTCCTCGCACAGCGCCGGTCGGACCCAATCCTCGCCCGCGGTCGCTGAATAGCCCTCGTTGAAGATCAGGTAGATCACCTCGAGGACCGAAGCGAGGCGCGCCACGCGATCGGGTCCGTCCGGGACCTCGAACCTGACGTGCGCTTCAGCGAGGGTCCGCTTCGCGCGAACGATCCTTTGAGCGATGTTCGGCACCGGGACGAGGAATCCGCGCGCGATCTCCTCAGTTGTCAGACCGCCGAGGACACGAAGGGTGAGCGCGACACGGGCGTCCTTCGAGAGCACCGGGTGAGACGCCATGAAGATGAGGCCGAGGAGATCGTCCCCGAAGTCCTCGTCGATCGCGGTCTCGAGGTCCTTGCCGTCCTGATCACGCTCGGCATCGCGTCCGAGCTCCTCGTACTTGCGCTCGAGCGTCTTGCGGCGCCGGATCAGGTCGGCCGCGCGATGCTTTGCCGTCGCCATGAGCCAGGCCCCCGGTTTCTCGGGCACCCCTGATGTGGGCCATTGCTCAAGCGCCTTAACGAGGGCGTCTTGTGCGATCTCCTCGGCCGTCCCGATGTCGCCGACGACGCGAGTCAGCCCTGCGATGAGCCGGGCCGACTCGATCCGCCAGATCGCTTCGATCGCGCGATGCGCGTCGGTGGTTACCGTTTCGGCGTCGCCTGTGCGCTCGGACGTGTCTGCCTCTCGGGGACCTATGGCGAGAGCTCCTTCATGCGCCTTCGTACTGTGATACCTGACGGATCTCGAAGATCCCACCGTCGTAGGGTGCCCGCTTCAGCCATTCGATGGCCTCGTCCATCGAGCGCACCTGCCACAGCCAGTATCCGGCCACCAGCTCCTTGGTCTCCGCGAATGGCCCGTCGATGACCGTGCGCTTCTTTCCGTCGAACTGAACGCGCTTACCCTGCGAGCTCGGGGAGAGGCGGCCAGCCCCCACGACGACTCCCGCCTTGACTAGCTCCCCGTTGAACTTCTCGTAGTCCGCCATAGCCTCGGGCGTAGGAGGGGTCGCCGCTTTGCTCTGTTCGCCTTCTTTTGCCAGCACCAGCACACGCATCTCTATCTCCTTCTTCGATCGCAAGGCTCCATCCATACATCGAATGACAGGCGGCCTTTTCGACATTAGCTGCGTCGGAATTACGGCGCCGGTTATCGACGACCGAATCACAGCATTGGGCACGGAACGGTGGGCCTCAACTCCACGATGCTCGCTGGGCGCGATGCGTAAGAACCGCTCGATCAAGACGGGACTCGACGTCCGCGACGTTGAAACAGCTTGGCCGGTGAGGGACGAGCGCGGGTGGCTCCGGCTGTCTGGCTAGTCGGGCGCGCCGAGCGTGACGTCCTCTGAGCCGTTGATGTCCCAGGGGTTCCCCGCGAAGTCGACAAAGTAACCGCTCGTGACCGTCACATTGAGCTGAAGGCCGGCCGTCGCGCCCGCGGTGACCCCGCGGGCCTCGGTGCGCATCGCGATCGTGAGCACCGTATTGGCGGGGTAGACGATTCCTCCCAAGGTCTCGGGTCCCGGGTTGAGTGTGCAGGCCTGCTCGTACGTCAGGCAGCGGATGTCGGCGCTCGTGCCATCAGCGTCCTGCACGCGCATCTGGCTGCCGCCCGGTGTTTGCATGGCCTTGTCGAAGGCGATCTTGATCACGTCGCCGTTGTCGATGACCGCGGGGGAGCCGGCGCTCGTCGTCACTCGTGCGTCCAATGACCGCGGCGGTGCGACCGGCGTTGGCGGGTTGTTGATGACCACACGCTGGCCGTACCCGAACGCGGTCGCCCCTGTCGTTGGGTCCATCGCCCCAACTCGATAGCAGTACGCACCAACTGCGAGATCGCGGTCGAGATAGATCGCCGAGTCACTTCCGCGGCCTATCACCGACTGCGTCAGCTGGGCGTACGCGCCGGATGACGCGTCACAGGTTGCGCCAGGCCCGGTCGGTGCGCGCTGGATCGTGTACACAACGTCGTCCACGTTCGTCGCGGGTTCGGTGAAGCGGACTCCCACGTCATTCTGCGTCGGACCCCGGTCCCAGCTGTCGACACGGGCATCCACGGACGGCGCCTCCCGTCCGAGGTCGTTCGTGATGTTGAACGTCGACGTTTGCGTCTCGTCGGCTTGGTAGGTGACAGAAAGTGTGTCGCCGCGCGAGATGAGCTGCTCGAACTGCGCGAAGCTGATCGCAACGGCTGAGCGTTGGAAGATGTCGTTGCTGTCGTAGCGGTACGTCGCAGTCGCGCCGCTGTCCGTGAAGTAGTCGCCTGCGGTGCTTGCCGCCCCGACCGTGACGCTGCGGCTTCCGGTCGCCGCCTCCGGCGGCACGAAGCGCACAGGTCCACCAATTCCCCATGGCTCGCTACCGTCAAGCTTGTTGTTGCCGTTCAGATCTTGGAACACGATCGGGTGAACATACGAATTCGCGATACTCGACGTCGCATGGAAGCGGATCTGGCTCGCGGAGAGCGCAGCGCAGTCGACATAGCTGCCTGACGCGGTTGCGCCGTTCACGAGGACGAACGTCGCAGCGGTCGAGAGCACCGCGGCGCCGTTGGAATCCGATATGAGTCTCCCCTCGAAGTTGAGACCGGGCGCCTCGACGAACGCCAAGTCGACACAGCTAGGCGCGCCGTTGACGGTGGCGTTGTACTCGCGGGTCGTTCCGATGTCGGCGTCGCCCTCGCTCGTGGGCGTCACGGTGATCAGCTCCGCGGTGTTCGGGCCCTTCACGCTCACCAGCCAGTAGACGCCGTAATCCTCCATCCACGTGGCGCCTTCGATAACCGGTCGGATGAACAGGACGTAGTTCCCCGGTTCGATGGGCGCCTGGATCGTGAACTGGAACCAGGCGACCTGCCCCGGTCCGACATAGTCGGCTGGCTGCGCAGCGACACGGTTGTATCGCGGCCATCCCGTCGCAGGCGATCCGAGCTGTCCGTCCCCGCCGAGCTGGCTCGACTGATCGTGGCCGGGCACCGGGTTGGAGGTGCCGAGGAAAGCCATCTCGCGCATGCGGCCCCGCACCCAGCCGAACGATCCTGAGTTGTAGTACGCGACCGTCGCAGTGGATCTCTCGCCCGGGCAGAGGGTCGGATATCCCGATTGCCCGTACCACGCGGCGTGGAATCCCGGGAGGCCCGACGGCACGCTCGCGGGCGGCGGGATACCTGGTCCGACGCTGGACGTGCATACCGCAGCGGGTGTCGACGCGGCGGCGGGTGTCGCCTCACCCAACGACATCCCGGCGAGGATCAAAGAGCCGATCAGGAAGGCAGCCCGCATGGAAATCAATTCAAGCATTCCGGACGGAAGTTAGCTGCCAGACCGAATTCCGCGGCGCACATCGCAGATGACGAAGCCCCCGCGGTCGAGTCAGCGCTGGTGCGCATGGCCAATGCCGTCCGTCGAGAAAGCGGCTTATGACGGAGAAGGCACCCTCGCGCGCCAAGCGTCACGCCGCCGAATCCTTCGGTCGCTGGAGGTGGGGTCGCCTTACGGCGCACCAGTCGCAAGCAGGCCGATACTCACCGTGACAGATGCGCATTCTTGCGGTCGGTCTTGCGCTCGCGGTTGTGGCTGTTGTCGCCGCAACGGTTGCTGATCTGACGGTGCCATTCGCCACCATCCGTCACGGCTCGTATTCAGGAGCGCCAGTCGCCGAGGGCCTTGAGGTTCTACCGCCGCAGCCGCCGTGTGGAGCTCCGTCCGCCAGTCCGTGCGAGGCGCGATTTGCCTACGCTCCAAACCAGAAGCTCACGGTCTGGTTCTCCGTGCGGAACGAAAGCCGCGTGCCGCTGACATTCGATGGTGTGCCCCGACGATGGTTCGAGCAGTTTGCATCGGAAGTGCTGCTCAGACCGGTTGCGGCGCTCGACGGCGGCGATCCTTCTCGAGGGAGCATTGGGCTGGTGCACGCGAGCTCTCTTAAGCCGGTCGTCCTGGCTCCGCTCGAGGAACGATGGGTCGGTGTGGAATTTCTGACAACGGCCGATGTGGCCTACGCCTGCGCCCATTGGGGGGCAGGGGTCGGAATCGGTTTTGGGCAGGTGCCGGTGGTCTGGCACTGGGTGGCCACGGAGCATGAGACGCAGATCAGTCTCGCGAAGCCCGTCACTTTGATGGCTCCGAGCGCAAGCGACTGCTCCGGCTAGAGAGAACCGCCCCGACGAGTCCGCGTCACGCCTTATCCGACATCGACAAGGCTGCCACCACCGTGCACGTCGGCGTGTTCAGCACCCGCGGGGCTGGGGGAAGCCGCTCTAGGGGTTAACGGAGCCCCTCGGGCAACTGCTGCTGCCAGACCGTGCCCGCGTCGCTTGTGCGCTGGAGCGTGTTGAAGTCTCCGATGCCGGTGACGACCCACGCGCTGCGGTCAGGCACGGCGACCGAGCAATGCCCGGTCGCGAGCTTTCCGCACGCCGAGCCCGAGCCGAGCTGACCGTCGCTGCGGCGCAACCATGTCGTGCCGCCGTCCGTCGTCACGAGCACGCCCCCGACGCCCTCACCACCGCTGGTCCCGACCGGGATCACGCCGAAGCGCTCGTCAGCAAAGCTGGGCGTGCCGAGAAAGCCCAGTGCGCGCGCGCCTGGGGGCAATGGCGTTGCCCACCACAGGGGGTCGCCAGCCTTGTGCGTCGGGCGCTGTATGAGACTCCAGGTCCGTCCAGCATCCGTCGTCCGCCAGAGCAGCCAGCCCTCGCAGCCCGAGTTGCTGCAGGTGTCGGGCTCAGAGGAGAGGATCCACAAAGTCTTATCGCCTGATGAGGCGATCAGCGGCGGCCATGCCGACCGCGGAAGCGCGAGCTGCTCCACCCAACTGGTGCCGCCATCCTCGGTCGCGCGGATCGACCACGGTCCACCAAGCACC
>VBEY01000027.1 GCA_005889295.1 Chloroflexota bacterium
GACATCCTCGACGCGCAGCGATTCCGGGTTCAGCGCCAGCTCGCGGCGAGACGCCAGCGCGCGCAGGACGAGCTTGCGGACGCGGCGCGCGTCGAGGCGCGCATCGACGCAGGCCTTCGCCAAGGGGCCGAGCTTCGCGCCATCGAGGCGCGCCGACCCGACCACCTGATCCAGCGTGTCGCGGAGGATCAGCTCGACCGCGGCCGCGTTCGGTAGCGCGAGATCTTCAACGAGATCCGCGCGCGAGAGGAACGCCGCATCGACGCCGACGGGGTGATTCGTGGTCGCGACGAACGTGAGGTTGGGGCAGGCGCGCGCGACCTGATCGACGCCCGCGAGCGCAGCGTCGGTCGCGCGATGCACGTCCACCGGGTTCGTCTCGAGCGAGGCGCCGCCTCGGCTCACCACGAGGGATTCGACCTCGTCAAGCAGCACGATGGTCGGGGCGCCGCGCCGCGCGAGGTCGGGCAGGGTGCGGTCGAAGAGGCGCGCCACACTGCGCTGGCTCTCGCCGAGCATCTGGCTCGGGAAGGCGTGCGGGTCGACCTCGACGAACAGCACGCTCTCGCCGAGCGCGCGTGCGGCCTGATCGGCCAGGCCTCCGGCCAGGGTCGTCTTTCCCGTCCCGGGGGGCCCGGCGAGCACGATGAGTCCGTGGACCGGGAGACGCACCGCGTCCACCCCCGCGCGGTGCCTCAGCGAGAAGAGCGTGAAATTGAGGAGGCGCTCCTTGACATCCTCGGGCACGACGATCCGCGTCCAGCGGCTCTCCCAGGCCGGGTCCGGAAGCTCGTGCATGGCGACGATCCCGAGGGCACCGGGCGGGACAGTCAGCGCGGGCATCGTTATTCGGGCCGTCCCGCGAAGTGATCGGGCCAGACGATGCCGGTGAGATCGGGCGCGTCGAGCTCCGGCAGCTCCTCGAACAGGTTCAGCGGATCGAGAAGGATGCGGATCATGTCGTAGAGCGCGTCGAAGTTGTGCACGCGGATGAGACGAGCGGTCTTCTCCTTGTCGTCGTTGAAGTGCTGATGCCACGACCAGTGGTCCACGACAATGAGGTCGCCTGCCTCCCAGGGATATTCGACGCCGTCGACCTCGCTGTGCCCCCTGCCTGAGACCACATACAGCCAGGCCTCGCCGCCGTGGCGATGCCGCGACTGATACAGGCCCGGCGCGAGCTCGTGCATGACGGCGGAGAGACCGGCGGTGTGATAGCCGATCGACTTGTCGACCAGGAACAGGCTGCGCGCGCCGCGCTTAGTGACGAGGCCGCGCACCTCGTCGAACCGGGTGATGAGGCGCGCGGACTCCGTGCCGGCCCACTGCTGCCCGAGGCGTTGCCTCCGTCGCGCGTGCGGATCCGAGCCTGCGATGACATCGGCCTGGCGCTGACGGCGCGGCAGCTCCGCGACCGGCGTGTCGCCGCCGTCCTCGATGAGAGCGACGCCGAACTGCTCGAGCATGGGCTCGACGCTCCAGGTGTGGAAGATGGCGGGCTTGTCGGCGTCGTTCCCGTGGCGGTGCCACGCCCAGGTGGGCAGGTGCAGTGTGTCCCACGGCCGCCAATCGATGCGCTGCCCGTCGATCTCGGTCCAGCCACGGCCCGACTCGATGAACTCGATCGCATCCCAGGAGTGGCGGTGGATCGTCGTCGCGGTGTGCGGCGCGAGCTCGTGGACAGTCGCGTCGAGGTTCTTCGTCGGCCGGTCGCCGTCGTAGCCGGCGTACACGCCACTGCGGATCCGGCGGCTCGGCACGTCGTGCATGACGACATCGCGTCGCTTCTGGACGGTCTTGTGATAGCCCTTCCACTCGTCCAGGAGCGACTCGCGCCGCTTCTTCTGGATCTCGTAGTGAGTGGTCTTCGTGGTCGTGGTCGTCTTCATCGCGCGGTCGCTCCGGCGCGCGCGCCGCTCACCAGCGGCAGCACGTCACGCGCGAGCGTCTTGATTTGGTCGAGGTAGTCCGGGAACCGCATGCGGAAGTCGAAGATAAGGAGATCGCAGCCGAGCTCCTGGTAACGCTGCACGCCGCGGACGATGTCCTCCGGCGTTCCGGCGAGGATCGAGCCGTCCAGCTCCTCGATCTTTGTGAACTCGCCGGACGGCGGCTTGAGCCAGAACTTTTGCGCGTTCGCGTTCTTGATGAGGCCCGGCACGTTGAGCCGATCGACCGCGGATTTCGTCGTCGTGTCGATGCTCGTTACGGGCACGGCGCCGGTAAGGATCATCGGCTTGCCTTGCTCCTCGGCCATCTGACGGATCTTCCTGACGCGTGCGGCGTACGTGGCCCACCAGACCGGCACCGGTGACAGTGGCCGCGGTTTCAGGTCGACGTCGCTGAACTTGTAGCGCTCGCTCTGCCACTCGATCGTCTCGCCCGACCAAAGCCGGCGGGCGATGAGCACCTGCTCTTTCATCATCTGCACGCGGTCCTCAGCACCTTGGCCAATGACCTCGAACTCGTGGTCGAAGGTGCCTGCGCCGATCCCGAGGTCGAACCTCCGCCGGGTGATCCAGGACATCGACGCGACGCTGTAGGCCATAAGGATCGGATGCCGGAACGGGATGATCGTCGCCGCGCCCAGTCCGATCTTCTCGGTTTTCCCCGCGAGGTACGTGAGCGTGATGAGCGGCTCGATGAATGTGCGATCCGTTCCCTCCATCCCGTGCGGGTGGAAGACGAGGTGATCTCGCACCCACAGCGAATCGAAGCCGAGGCTCTCGGCGAGCTGCGCTCCTTCGACGAGCAGGTCCTGATCCGCCTCGAGGCCGAAGTGAGGCACGAGCAAGCCGAAACGGGTCATGAGCGAACTCCTTGTCCGGGCTGGATAAGAGGATGCCCCCGCGACGTGAGCCTCGGGGGCATCCTCGGCGCTACAGCAGAGAGATTAGTTGGTCGTGGGGATGTTGTTCTTCTGGTAGAAGCCGATGTCCTTGAGCTTCGTCAGGTAGCTCAGGTCGAACGCCTTCGTGACGTCGACGTCCTTCACGGCAGGGTTCACCGACGCGAGCACGTCCCGCGGCGCCGTGAACGCGTCCGCGGTGAATGTCATCGAGCGCGATCCGTACGTGAGGAAGTCCTTCATCACGAGGTCGGCCGCGTCGGGCTTGACCTGGGCCCAGTCGACGAACTTCGCCGTCGCGGTCGCCGTGTCGGTCCAGATCGAGTTCTGCGCCTCGAGGGCGGCAGCCACCACGACGAGCGCGGTGTTCGGGTTCTTTGCGAGGAAGGTGTTCTTCGCCATGAGTCCGCTGCGGCCCCACTGGAGCTTGGCCTTCGAAAGATCGATGAGCAGGTTCAGGCCGAGGTCCTTCATCGCCTTCTCCTGCGACATGCCGACGACGGCGCAACCCACCGAGCCGCCCTTGAGCGCGGCGATCCGAACGCCTTCGCCACCGGTTTGCGTGATCACGGCGTCCTTGTCCGTCAGGCCGATGCCTTTGAGCATCAGCAGCGCGGAGCCGTGCGAGGTGCCGCCAAAGGTGCTGATAGCGACCGACTTGCCCTTCACGTCGGCGGGCACCTTGATGTCCTTCCCGCAGAAAAGGCCGTCGGTCAGGGTCGTGCTGTTCATCGAGATCACCTTGACCGGTGTGTCCGTGACGACGGAGTTGATCGCCGTGGATGCACCGCCCACGAAGAAGTCGACCTGGTCCGCGACGAGCGCCTGCAGCGCCTTTCCGTCGCCTTCGAACCCGGTGACCTCGACGGTCGTGATGCCGTACTTCTTGTAGATGCCGAGCCGCTCGGCAAGCGTCTCCGCGAACTGCACGGGCTCGGTCGGCGTGCTGATGCCGATCCGCACCTTGGTGAGCTCCGGCACCGGCAGCTGACCGAGTGCCGCGCTCGCGGCGGCGCTCGTCGTCGGCGCGTTGCTCGCGGCGGGGGTACCGCCGCATGCGGCGGCCGCGATCCCTGCGGCCATGACAGGCGCGAGCAACTTGAAGAGTGTCGTTCTCATCTTCTCCCTCACCCTTTCGAACACAACTGAACGCGTTGTGGACGCGCGGCGAATGTACTCCGAACGCTGCGTCATCGTCTACGCTCGCGCCACGATCGAGGTCAACGAGCGTCCCATCGCGCATGAGCTTCGCGGCGACGGCGTACCCATCGTTCTCGTCGCGGGCACCGGCTATCCCGGAGCGACGTGGCCCGCCGAGTTCGTTCAACGCCTACTTACCCGGCATTCGGTGCTCACCTTCGATCACCGCGGCACCGGCGCGACGCCGGCGTCGTCGGAGCGCTACTCGACCCGGCTCTTCGCGCAGGACGCAATCAGCCTCATGGATGCCCTCGGCCTTCCGGCGGCGCACGTGCTCGGCCACTCGATGGGCGGACGAGTCGCGCAGTGGATGGCGCTCGACCGGCCTGAGCGGCTTCGAACGCTCATCCTCGCCGCCTCGGGACCCGGCCAGTTCCGGGACGACCGACCGGTGACGCGCGGCGTCCCGGTCCACGCCGCGAAGGAGATGATCGAGCTCGGGTACGAGCGCTACATGCGGGAGCACATCCGCGACACGTTCTTCACACCGGAGTTCGCGGCGGCACATCCCGAGCGCGTCGCGTGGCTGCACGACACCTTCTGGGCGCATCGGCCCGACCTCGAGAACTACCTGCGACATGTCGTCGCCCGTCAGGAGCATCAGACCGCGGATCGGCTCGGCGAGATCCGTATGCCGACCCTCGTCATGATCGGCGATCGCGACACGCAGATCATGGGGACGGGCTCCCACGCCGAGCAGTCCGAGTTCCTGATAGCGCATCTGCCGAACGCGACGCGGCGCGTCATCGAGGGCGCCGCGCACGGCTACTTCTGGCAGCTACCCGAGCGCACGGCGGACATCCTTCTCGACTGGACGAGCGCCCGCTAACGACACGAAACGCACGGGGTAATGCAGCCACCGCGTGAAGCGCGCGGTGCGTAGGTCGCGTTCGGGTGTGGCGGTCTCATCTGGCCGCACGCCGCGACGTGCGATCGCCTGGAGCTCGAGCGCGACAAGACCGAAGACGTGATCGTCCTCAACGTGGAAGTCGGCCGGAACCGGGAACCCGCCGCCGACCGCGCGGCCCGGGCACTGGTGCGGCCCGCCGCCGAAAGACAGGCCCCAGCGCTGGACGCTCGGGTCGACAGCCCGGTCAGGATCGAACCGCTCCGGGTCCTCGCCGAAGAGCCGCGGATCCCGGTTCGCCGCGGCGACGTCGAGGATCACTTGCGCGTCCTTCGGGATTCGGCGACCGGCCACCTCCGTCTCGGCCTCGGCCCGGCGCTTCATCTTCGGCGTGGTCGGTCGCAGCCGCAGCGTCTCTTGGATGACGCGCTGGGCGAACAGCGTGTCGTTCGCGATGCGATCGATCGTCCGCGCGTAGTCGTCGCCGGTCGCGAACACGAGGTCCAGCGCGTTCACCAGAGTCTGCGCGCTGGTATGCGTTCCGCCCTGGAGGTACGTCGCGACCTCGCGGACGATGCGCGCGTCATCGGCGAGCTCCATGTGCGGATCCGTGCGGTGCAGCAGCAGCACGGTGAGAATGTCGTGCGGTAGCTCCGCTTCCGAGAGCTCGCCGCGGCGAACGCGCTCGATCAGCGCGGCGCGTGTCTTCCAGGCCGGTCGGACGAAGTCGCGCTCGAACTCGGCATACGCCGCGCGCACGAGGGTCCGCACCGCCTCCGGATCCTTCGCGTCGAGGATGGCGCTGCCCTGTGAGAACGCGTCGACGTGGCGAACGAGCGTCCGCAGGTCGTCAAGGCTCGATGCATCGCAATCGACCCCCGCGCGGCGCGCGGCGAGGACGACGCTCAGCATCTCGCCGACCGGGAAGAGATCGACGCGCTCTCGGTCGACGAGCAGGTCCAGAAGGTCACTCATCACGCGCGGGAAGAGCTCGCGCTCGTACAGGCGCAGGACGTCCGCGCGAAACTGCGTGTTCTCCAGGCGACG
>VBEY01000103.1 GCA_005889295.1 Chloroflexota bacterium
GGAGCAGCCCGACCGGCGGCATGATGATGTCCTTGACCAGCGAGTTGACGACGGCCGCCAGCGCCACGCCGATGATGAACGCCAGAGCGAGAGCGAGAACGTTTGTCTTGAGCAAGAACTGTTTGAACTCAGACCCCATCGAAGACACCCCCGTGCGCCGTTATGAAGCTCGGTGACCGCAGAGCCCGTGCCAGCCTCCTCACCAGGCAGGCGGCCGGTCGCGAACCTTGACTCGCGCCGAGGGGCCCTGCTAGGCTCTTAGCACTCTCGACAGGAGAGTGCTAATTGACTACCAAACCCGATTCAGCCGACTTCCCGGAGCTCGATCCGCGCGCCCGACAGGTCCTGGCGGCGGTCATACGCGAGTACATCGCGACCGCCGAGCCGGTGGCCTCAACTCAGCTCGTCCGCGGGTACCGGCTCGATGTCTCGCCGGCCACCGTCCGCAACGAGCTCGCCGCGCTCGAGGAAGCGGGGCTCCTGACGCACCCCCACACGTCGTCGGGTCGCGTTCCGACGGATCTCGGCTACCGGTACTTCATCGAGGCGCTCATGCCCCGGCCGTCGCTGGGGGCCGACGAGCAGGTGACCGTCTCGCATCAGTTCCAGCAGGCGCTCCAGGACACCGCGGCGTGGCTTCGCGTCGCGGCCTCGAGCCTCGCGCGCCTCACGGCCGAAGCCGCGATCGTCACCCCTCCGGCCAGCAAACGGACGACGCTGCGCCACGTCGAAGTTGTGCCGATCCACGAGCGGCGGGTCCTGCTCGTCGCGGTCGTCGACGGAGGCGCGGTGCGCCAGCAGGTCCTGGAGCTCGGGACCTCCACGACAGCCGAGCAGCTGCGGAGGCTCTCATCCAGGCTGACCGAGTCGCTCGGCGGTGCGACGGCCACGAAAGTGCACGCCGCAGTCGTCGCCGAGAACGGCGCTGAGGCCGACATCATCCGAGCGTTGGCTCGCATCCTCGAGGAGTACGACACGTCTCTCTCGCGCGAGGTGTACGTGGACGGGTTTCAGAACATCCTGGCGAAGCCCGAGTTCGCAGAGAGCGATCGAAGCCGGGCGATGCTCAGTCTCTTCGAAGACCACACCCGGTTGTCGGAGATCCTGCCGCAGGGTCTCGGCGACGGCGAGGTTCACATCACCATCGGTCGCGAACATCGGCACGAGTCGCTTCAGGACTGCAGCCTCGTCATCGGCCGCTACGGCGAGAGCGGCGACGTCATCGGGTTTGTGGGCGTGGTCGGGCCGACGCGAATGGACTACGCGCGGTCTATCGGCGCGGTCCGCTATGTGGGGTCGCTGATGAGCGATCTCGTTCGAGTCATGGAGGGTCGGTAATGGACGACAAGATTCGCCGCGCGGAGGAGCTGCTCGAACAGCGCTCGCGCGAGCGTGGTGGCAACGGGCACGCGAATGTGGAGACCGAGGCCCCGGCGGCGGAGCAGCCACCGGCCGAGGCACCTCTGGACCAGCGAGCGGAGGAGCTGACCAACGATCTGAAGCGCATGGCCGCGGACTTCGCGAACTACCGTAAGCGCAACGAAGCCGAGCGCACGGAGTTCGCCAAGTTCGCGAAGTCCGATCTCATCTCAAAAATACTCGACGTTCTCGACGGATTCGACCGCGCGCTCGCGACGATCCCGGACGAGCTCAAGGGGACGCCGTGGGTCGAGGGGATGTGGCTCCTCGAGCGAAAACTGCGGGGAATCCTCGAAGCCGAGGGCCTGAGGCCGGTCGAATCGCTCGGAATGCCGTTCGATCCGTATCAGCACGAGGCGGTCGCGCACATCCCATCGGACCAGCCCGAGGGCACGGTCATCGAGGAGCATCAAAAGGCATATCGACTACACGACAAGGTCATCCGCCCCGCTTTGGTGACGGTATCCAGTGGGAGCGAAGGCAAGGAGAAGAACTGAAATGGCAAAAGTCATCGGCATCGATCTCGGAACGACGAACTCGGCCGTCGCCTACATGGAAGGCGGGGAGCCGACGATCATTCCGAACGCGGAAGGCGGGCGCATCACACCGTCGGTCGTCGCGTTCACCAAGAACGGGGAGCGCCTGGTCGGCCAGGTCGCGAAGCGGCAGGCGATCACGAACCCCGACAACACCATCTACTCGGTCAAGCGCCTTATGGGGCGACGCTTCACCGACCCCGAGGTCCAGCGGACCATGAAGATGGTCTCGTACAAGATCGAACCCGCTCCGAACGGCGGCGTTCTCATCGTCCTCGGCAACGGGCAGAAGCTCACGCCGCCCGAGGTCTCGGCGATGATCCTTCAGAAGCTCAAGACCGACTCCGAGGCATATCTCGGAGAGAAGGTGACCCAGGCGGTCATCACCGTCCCGGCGTACTTCGACGACCAGCAGCGGCAGGCCACCAAGGACGCGGGGCAGATCGCAGGTCTCGAGGTCCTACGGATCATCAACGAGCCGACCGCGGCGGCGCTCGCGTACGGTCTCGACAAAAAGAAGGACGAGCTCGTCGCGGTCTACGACCTCGGCGGCGGCACGTTCGACATCTCGGTCCTGCAACTCGGTGAAGGCGTCTTCGAGGTGAAGGCCACGAACGGCGACACGCACCTCGGTGGAGACGATTTCGACGCGCGGATCATGGATTGGCTCGTCGAGGAGTTCAAAAAGGATCAGGGCATCGATCTGAAGAACGACCGCATGGCCCTCCAGCGTCTCAAGGAGGCGGCGGAGAAGGCCAAGATCGAGCTCAGCTCGACTCAGCAGACGGAAATCAACCTCCCGTTCATCACCGCGGACCAGGCCGGCCCGAAGCACCTCGTGATCACGCTCACGCGGTCGAAGCTCGAGCAGCTCGTCGGAGATCTGGTCGAGAAGACCACGGGGCCGGTGAAGCAGGCGCTGAAGGACGCCGGCGTCACGCCGGATCAGGTCAACGAGGTCGTCCTCGTCGGTGGTCAGACGCGCATGCCGCTCGTGGTCGAGACCGTGAAGAAGCTCTTCAACGGCAAGCAGCCGAACCAGAGCGTGAACCCGGACGAGGTCGTGGCCGTTGGCGCGGCGATCCAGGCCGGCGTGCTCAAGGGAGAGGTGAAGGACGTCCTTCTCCTGGACGTCACGCCGCTCTCGCTCGGCATCGAGACGCTCGGTGGCGTCGCCACCAAGCTGATCGAGCGGAACACCACCATCCCGACCTCCAAGTCGCAGGTCTTCACCACGGCGTCCGACGCGCAGACCCAGGTGGAGATCCACGTCACGCAGGGCGAACGCGAGCTCGCGGGTGACAACAAGAGCCTCGCGCGCTTCATCCTCGATGGGATCGCTCCCGCGCCGCGGGGTATTCCGCAGATCGAGGTGACGTTCGACATCGACGCGAACGGCATCGTGAACGTCAAGGCGCGCGACAAGGCGACCGGCCGCGAGCAGCACGTCACGATCACCGCATCGAGCGGCCTTTCCAAGGACGAGGTCCAGCGTCTGGTCAAGGACGCCGAGATGCACGCCGAGGAGGACCGCCGCAACCGCGACAAGATCGAGGCCCGGAACCAGGGCGACACGATGGCCTATTCCATCGAGAAGACGCTCACCGACCTCGGCGACAAGGTTCCCGCGGACACGAAGAAGGACGTCGAGGAAAAGATCGCGGCGCTGCGCGACGCCCTCAAGACGGACGACGTGGAACGGATCAAGTCGGCCACCGAAGCGCTCCGGGCAGCCTCGACGAAGATCGGCGAGGTCATGTACCAGCAGGAGCAGGCGAAGCAGCAAGCCGGCGAGCAGCAAGCGCAGCCCGGCGCCGAGCAGCCCGAAGGTGAGCCCGCCGGTGCCGGCGCGAAGCGCGACGGCGACACCATCGAAGGCGAGTTCAAAGAGCAGAGCTAACGAAGCGCGTTCCGTGACGACGGCGCGGCGAAAGCCGCGCCGTCTTTACGTTTTTACCAAACCTAGATTGTCTTTCGGGCGCCTGGACGTATCCTCGACCAGCAAGCACTGGTGCGGGATTTGGGAGCGCGAGTGGGATGAATAGCGGTCTCGTCCGGTACGCGTGCCGCGCGACGGTCCATTTGAACCCGCGGAATCGCGATATGGCCGCCGATAGCCCGGTCACGATCTACGAAGGTGCGTGGGCTTACTGTCCCATGGGAGCGCGCACGGAGCACTTGTGGGAGGCGATCGAGCCGGTCAGTCTCACCGACCTCAAGCTCATCGAAATCATCGTTCGCCCGCGCGAAGGCGCGCCGAGGACACGCGAAGCTAGGGCTTGACCATCACCACGCCGACCATCCCGTAGGCCTCGTGCTGCGGGAAGTGGCAGATGAACGTGAGCGGACCCGCCTTGTCGAACGTGAGCGTGGTCGTCTTCACACTCAAAGGCGGGAGCGAGACCTCGTTCGGTCGGTCGCCGTGAACCGCCTCGGTGCCCGCGCGGTGACGCGCGTGAAACGCCTCGTCACCGATGAGCCACTCGTGGTCGATGGGATCGTCGTTGATCAGCGTGAACGTGACCGGCACGCCCATCGGGACGTCGATCTTCGTCTGGTCGAAGTGCGAGTAGTGGATGCGGATGCCGATGTGCGTCGGGAGCTGCGCCGCGCTCGCGGTCGTGCAGGCGCTCGCCGCAAGTGCGGCGAGCGCCAATGCGACGAGGGTGCGGATGATCACCCGATCACCGGCTGTCCCTTGCGAAGAAGGAAGATCGCGCCGAAGGCGGCGAGCGCGAGGCCGATGAGCGTGATCTGATCGCTCGAGGGCTGACCCGACGAGCTCTTCACGCTGGCAGGCGCCTCGAGGCCGGCCGCAACGCGCGACGGGCTCGCGCCCTTTGTGTCGACGGCGAGGTCGTACGTGAGCTGGCTCGCTGACGCGTCGATCGCGATCTTGGAAAGCCATCCCGACTGCGGGATCCAGCCCATGCCCTTGTCCGACCGGAGGTCGTCCAGAAGCGAGGCTGTCGCAAGGGCGCTGTGGTCGAGACGCATGCCGTTCGCGAACGGGTAGGGCAGGAGCGCGGGCCGCTGGTCGGTAAGGAGATACACGTCAGCGTCGATGCGGTCGTCGGCGTTCTTGCCGAGGCCGAGGATGCGGAGTGGCACCCACGGGTTCGCCGTGGGGATCGTGACGTGCACCGGCGTACCGTCGCCGATGCGCTGGCCGCGAGCCTTCGCCGCGTCAGCGTCGAAGACCGCGGCGAGGAAGATCGGACTGCGATTCGCGTAAAAGTCGAGGACCTCGGGCGCGGCCGGCGGAAGGCGGAAGCCGTGCTCGGTCGCCCACTGGCCCACCTCGGCGCCGCCGCCCTTCAGGACGGTGATGTCGAGCGCGTCGATCCGGACTTCCATGAGCACGACGGCTTTCTCTGCGGCACCGGCGGCTTGCGCCGAACGGAACGCGGCGTCGAGACGAACGGGGGTGGTCTCGCGGATGAGTCGCTGGAGCGTCCAGGCGCCACCCTTTTCGACCTTGTCCGGAACGCCCGGCAGCGGGATGAGCGACCCGAACTGGCCTGAGCCTCCGGCGAACTGGAACGAGGTGACGTAGTGCTCGACGCCGTCGTGGTAGCCGGCAAACGTCGTCGTGCGGAGCAAATTGACCGCGCCGTTTGGGCCGATGAGGCCCGCGCAGGCCGCGGCCGGCTGCGTCGTGGCGATGAGCGCCGCGGCGACCGCGGCGAGACCCGCGAGGAACCGTCGCATACCAGCCTCCTCTCCGGCCTGGGCCGGGAATGCTCCTAAGACGCCGGGGCCGGCTGACGGTTCCCGCGAGCTCTGTCGCCAGGGTCGACCGAAACCCTCTCTACGCCGCGGGGTCCCCCCGGCCTCGGACGCCTCGGCCGGCTCCCCGCGTCGCGGGGGCCCTCGGTCGACCCGGCGACCTAACCCTGAGCTCAGCTGAATCTGGCGGTCACCATCGCTAAGAGAATCAATGCGCCGATCGTGAGCTGGATGTACCCGAACCGGCGAATGCGTGCACCCAATTCCGGCATCTGCGCGGCAGCCGCCGCGTCACCGCTCGCGGCTAGCGGTCCGATCTCCACCAATCGATACGCCCACCGCGCGATCGTCGCGCGCGTCAGCGCGTAGACCCCGACCGCGAGGATGATCCCGGCGAGGATGGCCCACGACCAGCGCGTGTCGAGTCGCGTGAGCTCCTGCGCGCGTCCGGAGACGAACAAATTGAGAACACCAGTCAGGATCGTGAACTCGGCGACGCGGAAGATGTAGTTGAACTGTCTCGGGACGAGGTTCGGCATGATCGCGCCCCGGGCCGCCGGCGGGCTGGCGAGAAGGGCCGGAAGCTGTACCAGGATCGTGTAGAAGCCGCCGCCAATCCAGAGAACACCGGCTGTTATGTGCAGCCACTGCACTCCGATACGGAAGACGGCATCCATCGACCTCGATAATGACAGGTGATGGCCACGCAGACCGACTACTACGTTCTCCTCGGCGTCCCGCGCTCGGCGTCGGACGAGCAGATCCGAAGCGCCTACCGGAAGCTCGCCCGGCAGTACCACCCGGACGTCAACAGCGCGTCGGACGCCTCGGAGCGCTTCAAGGCGATCACCGAGGCGTACGAGGTGCTGACCGATCCCCAGCGCCGGCAGCGCTACGACATGTTCGGCTCGACCACCGGGGGCCTCGGCGACTTCGGGATCGGCGATCTCTTCGAGACGTTCTTCGGCGGAGATCTGCGCCGTCGGGAGGCCCGCGGTCCGATGCGCGGCGCCGACCTGCGCATGGAGATCGAGGTCGACCTCCTCGACGCCGTCCAGGGCCGCGAGCGCGTGATCACGGTGCCGCGCCTCGAGACCTGCGAGCGGTGCCAGGGGAACGGCGCCGAGCCAGGGACCTCGATCTCGACGTGCTCGACCTGCAATGGGCGCGGCGAGGTCCGTCAGGTGCAGCAGTCGGTGTTCGGGCGCTTCGTGAACGTCTCCACGTGCCCGCGCTGCGGCGGAGCGGGGAAGACCGTCGACAAGCAGTGCACCCGCTGCCGCGGGGAGGGCCGCGAGCGCAAGGACCGCGAGATCGGACTGACCATCCCCGCAGGGATTGATGATGGCCAGCAATTGCGCGTAGCCGGCGAGGGCGAGGCCGGGATGCGTGGCGGACCCACCGGGGACCTGTACGTCCTCATCCGTCTCAAGGAGCACCAGCTGTTCCGGCGGGAGGGCGACGACCTGGTCCACCTCGCGCGCGTGTCGCCGGCACAGGCCGCGCTCGGCGACGAGATCACCGTTCCGACGATCGAAGGGCCCGAGGCGAAGCTGCGCGTTCCCGCGGGAGCCCAGCACGGCCAGATGGTCCGCGTGCGGGGCAAGGGGGTGCCACACCTTGGAGGCTCCGGGCGAGGCGATCAGCTCGTCTATCTGGATGTCGTCGTGCCGCGCAGCCTGACGAAGGACCAGCGCCGCCTGTACGGTCAGCTCAGAGATCTCGAGGGCCCGACGTCACAGGACGGCGACAACCCGGATCTCTTCGGGCGCATCAAAGACGCGATGGGTGGCAACTAGCACGGCCCGACCGCGCTGGCTCGAGATCGCCGTTCCCGCCCACGCAGAGGCGGTCGAAGCGGTGAGCGAGATTCTGAGTCGCTACGGTCACAACGGCATCGCGGTCGACGTGCCCGTCGCGCCACGTGGCGGCGCCGATCACACGGTGAAGGCATACCTCGTCGAGGATGTCGATGCCGTCGCGAAAGTCGCCGACGCACGCGATGCGCTCGGGCACCTCCAGGCCTTCGGTTTGGGGCCGATCGGCGAGCTCGCTGTTCGCGAAGTCGAGGACGAGGACTGGCTCGAGGCTTGGAAGTCGACGGTCACGCCGATCCGCGTCGGCAGATTCCTCGTGCGCCCGACCTGGTCTGATGTGACCGCGCCCGATGCCATCACCATCGCGCTCGATCCCGGCATGGCGTTCGGCACCGGTCTCCATCCCACGACACAGCAGTGCCTCGAGGCGGTCTCGTATCTCGACCTGGAGGGGCTCCGCGTGCTCGACGTCGGTACGGGGTCGGGCATCCTCGCGATCGCCGCCGCCAAGCGGGGCGCCCGAGAAGTCGTCGGCGTCGACACCGACCCCCTCGCGGTGCGCGCCGCGAACGAGAATGCCGTGGCAAATGGCGTCACGGTCGAGGGACGATTGGGCTCGGCCGCCGATGTCGACGGGAAATTCGACGTGGTGCTCGCGAACCTTGTCGGGTCGGTGCTCGTCCAAATCGCGCCGAACCTTCGCGCGCGTCTGCGGACCTCCGGCTCACTCGTGGCCGCCGGCATCACGACGCAGGCGGAGCGCGACGTGCTCAGCGCATTTGTCGCGGAAGGACTCGGCGTGGTCGACCGCGATGAACGCGCCGATTGGGTGCGGCTCGTCCTGACGGGGTGACCCACCGATTCTTCGTCGATGACGAGGTGGGCGAGCGCTTCACCCTGCGCGGCGACCAAGCACACCAGATCGCCAGCGTGTTGCGGCTTCAGCCGGGCGCCCACATCACGTTGGTCAGGAACGGTGTGGAGACGGACGTCGTCCTGGAGACAGTCGACACGGCCGAGGCGCGCGGCCGTTGCCTCGCCAAGCGGCGGGTGGACGCTGAGCCGCGGGTTCGTTTGACGCTCGCCCTTCCGATCCTCCGCGGCGATCGAACGGAGGAGGTCATCGAAGCGGTCACGCAGCTCGGTGTGTCGCGGATCGTTCCGTTCGTCTCGTCGCGTTCCGTGGTTCGCGCGCTGGCCGACGCCAAGCGTGAGCGGTGGACGCGTGTGGCTCGCGAAGCCGCCGAGACGGCTCGTCGCGGACGCATCCCCGCGATCGACGAGCCGCGGGAGTGGGGGCGCCTTTTCGAGGCGCTCGAGACGCCCGTTCTGGTGGCATGGGAGGGCGAGGCGCTCACCAAGCTCGCGGACGCGCTCCCCGCGACGCAGCAACTCTCGCTGGTGATCGGTCCCGAGGGCGGCCTGTCGATGGACGAGATCGCACTCGCGCAAACACACGATGCCGTCACCGTTTCGCTCGGCCCGCGCAACTTGCGGAGCGAAACGGCGGCGGTCGCCGCCGTCGCGCAGGTGATGTCGATTCTCGACCGCTAGCGGAGGACGGTGCGATCCCGGACGGCTGTGTAGACGTAGACGATGAGGACGGCGAAGTACACCGCGTACCCGAGGAGGGGGCTGACGAACGCAAGGAGGATCGCGACCAGCCATGCGACCGGGCCGATGAGGATCCGGCGCGTGACGGATCGGGCGGTCCGCGAGTCGATGGGCGTGTGCGCAAGATGCTGGTTGCGAAGCAGATACGCCCAGCCGGCGTACTGCGCCAGCCCGAGAGCCTCGAGGTGCACGCCGTAAAGGATCACCGCGGCGGCCTGGTCGGGATAGCGCCCCACGATCGCCGTCGTGAACGGGATGAGCGTGATCAGGTAGAGCTGCAGAACGTTCAAGAAGAGCGTGGCTCGATCGACGCGCGCGAGGTGGCCGAGGTTCACCGCGTTGCCGATCCAGTACGTGCCCAGCACGGCGAAGGAGAGCGCGAAGCCGAAGAGGCTCGGCGCGAGCGTGGCCA
Organism: Chloroflexota bacterium; assembly: GCA_005889295.1. Classification (GTDB taxonomy): domain Bacteria; phylum Chloroflexota; class Limnocylindria; order P2-11E; family P2-11E; genus 3-1-20CM-2-70-9. The sequence continues at coordinate 9,528 of VBEY01000103.1, forward strand.
GACCGGCGACAAGCTCGGATGACGATCGCGCGTCGGGCACGTGCAGCTCGAGGACGAGCAGGGTCATCGCGATGGCGTAAACCCCGTCGGTGAGGGCGTGGAGGCGATTCATGTGATCGCGACCAGACCGCGCTCCTGCAGCTCGCTTCGGTCGAACAGCGCTCGGTTCAGGATCACCCTCGCTGTTGGCGCGCCGGTTGCGAGGTCCTCGGCGATCCCCGCCGTCAGACGGCGAACCACGATGAGAAGGAGAGCCGCGATTCCCGCGAGCACCGTGGGGGTCGTGCCCTCCTGCTCCCATATGACCGCGGGGAAGACCGCGTAGGAGAGAAGGTTCGCGAGCGGAAGAAGGCGCTTCGGTCGCGGGCGCACCGTGATCCGGAGCACCGCCGCGACGATCACGGGGATCCACCCGATGAAGAACGCGATGAAGTCGGCGGCAAGCTGAAAACCCCATGTGGTCGCGTTGGCCCTGCCGCCGTCGAACCCGTGGAAGATCGGCCACATCTGCCCCGCGATCGCGGCAAGGCCGCACAAAAGCTGGGTCTCGAGCGGAAGGCCGAGCGCGCGCGTCACGACCACTGCGGCGAAGCCCTTGGCCCCGTCGAGCAGGCCACCCGCGACACCGTGCCACGGCGTAACCGCCTTCGCGAGATTGGATCCGCCGAGCTTGCGCGATCCGAACGCGCGGAGGTCGATCCCCTTCACACGGGCGATCCAGTAGGGGAAGGAGATCGATGCCAGAACGTACGAGACAGCGACGGCCAGCGCGTCGATCACGCCGGTAGAGTACGGACGTGGCCGACTGCGTCTTCTGCAAGATCGCCGCAAAGGAGATTCCTTCGTCGATCGTGTATGAGGACGCAGATGTCATCGCGTTCGAGGACCTGCACCCGTGCGCGCCGCTTCACGTCCTGGTCGTTCCGCGTCGCCACGTGGCAAAGCTCGCGGACCTCGACGACGAGGCGCTCGGCGGCAAGCTGATCCAGGCCGCGCGAGCCGTCGCCCGGCAGGCCGGCCACGCCGACAACTTTCGCCTCGTCGCCAACAACGGCGCCGGGGCCGGGCAGTCGGTGTCGCATCTTCACTTTCACGTCATGGGCGGCCGTCAGTTCACATGGCCGCCGGGATAGCCGAGGCGAATCCGGTAAACATGCGCATCTTTACCGGGGTCCGCTTCCATCTATCATTCGGATGTCCGGCCTCTGCGGGGCCGGTTTCCTTTTGAAAAGAAGGCGGGGTGACCAGCAACCGTTGTCGGAAGTGATCATTGGTGAAGGCGAATCTTTTGAGGCAGCGCTTCGCCGATTCAACAAGAAGATCCAGCAGGCCGGGATCCTCGCCGAAGCCCGCCGTCGCGAGTTCTACGAGCGGCCTGCCGCGCGTCGCAAGCGCAAGGAAGCGAAGCGCCGCAAGCGCTGACCCGGAGCTAGGCGCATAGGCGCGCAACTGAAGCAGCGGCTTGAGACCGATCTCAAGACCGCCATGCGCTCGGGCGAAACCCTCCGTCGCGACACCGTGCGCTTTCTCCTCGCCGCGATCCAGACCGAGGAGAAGGCCCGTCTCGGAGCGGCGGTCGACAAGCTTGTCGCGGAGGGCAAGGACGAGACGGCGCGCCAAGCCTGGCTCGCGCAGCACAAGCCCGGCGACCTCGACGACGCCGCGGTCACCGAGGTCCTCACGAAGCAGGCGAAGATGCGCCGCGACTCGATCGAGGCATTCCGCAAGGGCGAACGGCCCGATCTCGTGCAGAAAGAGGAGAAGGAGCTGGCATTCATCAGCGCGTATCTACCCGAACAGCTCGACGAGGCGAAGATCCGCGAGATCGCAAACCGTGTCATCAGCGAGACTGGCGCGAAGGGTCCGCAGGACACCAAGGTCGTCATGCCGAAGGTGATCGCGGAGACCAAGGGCCGTGCCGACGGCAAGGTCGTGTCCGGTGTCGTCGGCGCGCTCTTGAAGGAGCGCGCTTCGTGACGATGACGAACTCGCAGATCACCATCCTCATACCGGACCCCGACGAGATGATGTTCGTCGCGGGCGACAACGAAGCAAACATCGACCGCATCGAGCGCGAGTTCGGCGTGAAGATCGTCTCGCGCGGTGCGGAGCTGCGCATCAGTGGCGAGGCTCCGGCGGTGGCGCGGGTCGGCGATCTCGTGGGCGCGATGCGCACTCTGTCCGGCCGCGACCAGTCGCTACGCAAGCCGGCGCTCGAGCGGCTCATCGGCGACGCCAAGGATGCACCGGTCGCGGCGCCGGCCGAAATGCGCGACGTCGTCGCGACGACAACGCGGGGCAAACGTATCGCGCCGCAGTCGGAGAACCAGCGGGCGTACGTCGAAGCGATCCGCAAGCACGATCTCGTTTTCGCGGTAGGCCCAGCCGGCACTGGGAAGTCGTTTTTGGCCGTCGCAATGGGGGTCGCGGCATTGCGCGATCGAAAAGTGAGCCGGCTCATCCTCACGCGACCCGCGGTCGAAGCGGGGGAGCGGCTCGGATTCCTTCCCGGCGATCTGCAGGAAAAGATCGACCCGTATCTGCGGCCGCTGTACGACGCGCTTTACGAGCTCATGCCGCCGGAGCGGTTCGCGCGCGCGCAAGAGCGTGGCGAGATCGAGGTCGCGCCGCTGGCGTACATGCGTGGCAGAAGTCTTAACGAGGCCTTCATCATCCTCGACGAGGCTCAGAACACGACGGCCCCGCAGATGAAGATGTTCCTCACGCGTCTCGGCTTTGGATCTCAGGCGGTGGTCACCGGCGATGTAACGCAGATCGACCTTGCCGGGGATCGCAGCGGCCTCGTGCTTGCGCGCGAGATCCTCCAAGGGGTCGAGGGCATCGCCATGGTCGACTTCAACGATCGCGATGTCATCCGCCACGAACTCGTAGCGCGGATCGTCCGGGCGTACGATCGCTTCGAAAAGGGGAACGCCCCGAAATGATCCGCCGGCTTCAGGTGAGCGACCCACGGTTCGCGCGGCTGCGAGCGTCCATCCGGACCGAGCCACGCGCGCGAGTCGGCGTCTTCGTCGTGATCGCCGGCGTGCTGACGGCCATCGCCCTGCTGATCGCGCCGCCGGCGACCGTCACGTACAGCGTCGGTGCTGTCGCGGACCGTGCGATCCGCGCACCCCGCAGCGTCTCGTTCATCTCGGAGTCGCTGACCGAGGCAGAGCGAAACAAGGCTGAGGCCGCGGTGCCGAAGCAATTCACGACGGACGCGACCATCATCGCGAATGCGAGCACGCGGATCGCGAGCGCGACGAGCGCGATCGGACGGATCCGCGCCGACGCGGCGGAGGCCCGCGATCAGAAGATCACGGCCCTCACCCGGGTTCCGGAGGTCGCGCTCACGCCAGCGATTGCCACCGACATCGTGGACATGACGCAGCCGGAGTGGGATCAAGTGGCGGCTGGCCTCGAAGGCCCCCTGCGGACGCTCTATGCCCAAGGGATTCGTGCCGAACAGCTTGACGCGGTACGGGCGGACGCGCTGAAGTCCCTGCCGGCGGGTTGGACCGACCGGCAGAAGCGCGCGGGGACGGAGATCCTCAAGCAGAACCTGAACGTGAACATGAAAGTCGATCAGCTCTCCACGAGCCTCGCGCAGCAGGACGCGCGAAACGGCGTGACCCCGGTTCAGGTACAGGTGACCGCGGGCGAGGTCGTCGTCCGCGACGGCGACGTCGTGACCACCCTCCAGGTCGAGAAGCTGCGCGCGCTCGGTCTCGCGAATGAGGGAAACGACTGGCGCGGCGCGATCGGACTTCTTATCTGGGCTGGGCTCATCGCCGGAGTGCTCGCGCTCTTCCTCGAGCGCTACGCGCCGGAGGCCTGGCTCGAGGACCGCAAGATGATCCTCGTCATCCTGTCGCTCGTCGCGCTGACCGCGGCCGGCCGTTCCCTGGCTCCGGGACACACCATTGCCGTCTACTTCGCGCCGTTCGCCGCCATCGCGATGATGCTCACCGTTCTCGTCGGCGGCCGCACCGCACTCGCCACGCAGATCGCCGGTGCGCTCCACGTCGGGATCATGTCCAGTCAGGTCGAGCTCGTCGCCTACGTGCTCGTGCCCGCGTTGCTCGGGATGGCCGCGCTTCGGCGCGCCACGACAGCGCGGGAATTCGCGATCGGGGCTGTTGCGGTGGCGGCCGGCGCGGTCGGCGTGATCCTGTCGTTCGTCCTCGTGAATCGCGCGGCTGATCCGCTCGGCATCGCGCAGCTTCTCTCGGGAGCGCTGGTGAGCGGCTTCGGCTCTGGGCTGCTGGCGTTCGCCGGCATGGCGATCCTCGGCCACGTCTTCGGTATCTCGACCGTCTTCGAGCTCCGCGAGCTCGGCGATCCGAACCACCCGCTGCTGCGACAGCTCTTGCTACGAACGCCGGGCACCTATCACCACTCGCTGCTCGTCGGGAACCTGGCCGAGCGCGCCGCCGAGGTTATCGGCGCGGACCCCTTGGTCGCGCGGGTCGGCGCGTACTACCACGACATCGGAAAGATGCGGAACCCGACCGCGTTCATCGAGAACCAGACCGGCCAGAACCCGCACGACGAGCTCGACCCGCTCGTGTCCGCGGGCATCGTCGCCGCCCACATCAAGGACGGCCTTGCCCTCGCTGACCGTTACCGGCTTCCCGAGCGGATCAGGGAGATGATTCCCGGCCATCACGGGACGAGCGTGGTGAGGTACTTCTTCCAGATCGCGCAGCAGCGCGGCCAGGCGCCCGACGAGCGCTCGTTCCGCTACCCGGGGCCGCGCCCGCACAGCAAGGAGGCCGGCATCGTGATGCTGGCCGACGGCACCGAGGCATCGGTCCGCTCGCTCTCCGAGAAGAATCCCGAGTCGATCCGTGGCATGGTCGACCGCATCATCGACGAGCGCGTCGCCGACGGGCAGCTCGACGAGTGCGACCTGACCTTCCGCGACGTCGAGCGCATCAAGGACGCGTTCTGTGAGCTTCTGCTCGGCGTGTACCACGAGCGGATCCCGTATCCCGAGGATCGCATCACCCGCATCAAGCCCGCCGCGAGCGGCTAGGCCGGATGCGCATCGCCATCGCCGGCGAGGCGCCTTTCGAGCTCGCTCCGATCCGTCGGGCGATTCGCCGCGCCGTCCGCCCGTACCGGCTGCCGGCCGATGCCGAAGTGCAGGTTGCATTCGTATCTGATGACGAGATGCGCGCGCTCAACAAGCGGTTCCGTCGGATCGACAAGACGACCGATGTGCTCTCCTTCGGGGAGGCCATCCCGGCCCGCGACCGCGGCGCCGGCGCCCTGGCGCATATCGAGAAGTTGAGGGCACGGAGCGGGGGGCGCTTTGATCTGGGGGAGATCGTGATCAGCCCGGAGCAGGCGGAGAGACAAGCCGGCCGCCGCAAAAGGCCCGTCGTGGAGGAGGTCGCGTTCCTGGCGGCCCACGGGGCCCTCCACCTTCTTGGGTATGAGGACGAGACACCCGCTGGCTACCGCGAGATGCTGCGGCTGGGGCACGATGCGGCGCGTCAAAAGTCCGTTAAACGGTGAAACAACCGCAGGGGACGACCGTTATCAGTGCTGGGTGCGCAGGGTCGGGCTCGCTCTCGCTGTCTGCCTCGTCATGGCCCTATCGTCGGCCGCCCCGGCACGAGCCAGCACGGCGGAGCTCGTCCGGCAGCTCGACGGCCTGATCGGATCGTTCCCCGGCGGCGCGGGGATCTGGGTCGCCGACCCCAACATCGCGACACCGCTTTACGCGCACGACCCTGAGGAACAGGTGATCGCCGCATCGCTGTACAAGCTCGGCGTCCTCGCCGAGGCGGAGCGCCGCGTGGATACGGGAGAGCTCCACTACAACGACATCATCACCATCGAGCCGGAGGACATCACGGCCGACGGATCGTTCGAGGACGCCGGTACGCAGCTCACGCTCGATCAGGCGCTCGAGGTAATGATCACGGTCTCGGACAACGGAACGGCACTCGCGCTCTGGCACATCCTCGGCGGCGCCAACATCGACTCGACCCTCCAGAAGGCGGGCGTCAACAACTTCCATGTCGCCTTCGACGACACCGAGGACAACTGGGCGACCCCGCACGCGATCGGCACGTTCTTCACTCTCCTCGCGAAGCGCCAGCTCATCTCGGCCGGAGCATCCGATCGGATGCTCTCGCGACTCGAGCGCCAGCAGATCAACGATCGCCTTCCCGCGCAGCTGCCACCCGGCGTCGTCATCGCTCACAAGACCGGAAACCTCGGCGGCGTCATGCACGATGCGGGCATCGTCTACACGAAGACCGGCCCGCGCGTCGTCGTCGCGATGACCTGGGACGCCCCGGACGAGGACGCGCTGAACTTCATCTCCTCGCTCGGCTCGCTCGTCTACAGCGCGCAGCTCGAGCCCGCCGCGAACGCCCGCTACCAGGTCCCGAAGACCGCGATCGCGGCGGATATCGGGACCGAGACTCAGGTCACCGTTCCGATCACGAACATCGGCACGCGCGCGTGGACGTCGACGGGCGGAGGGGCGGTCGGTCTCGTCTGGGAGCTTCGCAACGCGCAGGGCACCGTTCTCACGAAGGCATCTAAGCCGCAGGCGCTTCCCGCACTTCAGCCGAACCAGACCCAGAACGTCGCGATCGCCATCGCCGTGCCGGGGCAGCCGGGGACGTACACCGTTTCCATCGGCCTGACGGACGCGAATGGCACCGCGCTCGCCACCGCGGGTGCCGCGACGGCGACGTTCAGCATCCGGGCCCATCAGCCGTATCTCATAACGGCACAGATCGCCATGCCGCGCACGCTTCACCGGAGCGAGGCCTCGCTCCTCGTCGTGAACTACGGCGCGCTCGCGGGGGAGACCGATCGGTCGCTTTCGGTCGGGTGGCGCATCGTCGATCCGCGCACCAACCGGACCGTGCAGCAGGGGTCGAGTCCGATCGGCGCGTTCAAAGCGGGGGTGACCGGGACGTTCTTCGCGCCGTTCGTGGCACCGAATGCGCTCGGCACGTACAAGCTCACGTACGAGCTGCGGGACGGAGCTGTCTCGGTGAGCGAGCCCGTGACCGCGACGGTCGAGATCGCTGGACCGCGCACCTATCCGGACGAGGGTCTGCCGGTGCCGACCTCGGACGTCGGGGTGACACCGTCACAGTCCCCGCGCTTCCAGTTCCCGACGATCACGATCCCAAAGCCCTCGTTCGACATCCCGTTCCTGCACGGAAGATCGCCGCAGCCTTCACCCGGACGGTAACCGAGCGGCCCGTGAATCCGCCTCTTCGGACGGTTGGCGCTATCGCCGTCGCCGCCGCGCTCCTCGCACAGACCTGGCTCTGGATCGGCGTGATGGCGCCGCCGATCGGCTACACCGTTGACGATCGGGTCTCGACGCTGACGGACACGCAGTTTTTCCTTGGTGGATTTCCGGGCGACCTCAGTCCGTCAGGGAACATGACGATCCGCGCCGATGCGCACCACTTTGAACAGGACTGGCCACTGACGAATGGCGGTGCGGTCCACATATCGGAAGACATCCCGCCGTACGCGATCCTCTTTGGCGGAGGGCTGAGCCACGACGAGCTGATCGCGGCCTTTCATACGCGAGCCAAGTGGAAGGAAGGGACCGCTCTCGGCGGACGCGCCAACGCGCTGAGGGCGACGATTGGGCGAGTGTCGGTCTCCATCGAGGCGCCTCTAAGCTACGAGGACCTCTTCCGGATCGCCGAATCGCTACGTCCTGGGTTCGCGCCGCTCTAGCGACGACTATCGCGGGAGCGCGATCGCCATCCGGCGGAGCCGATCGAGCCAGCTGCTGCGCCGTGGCGTTGGTTCCGGGCGAGGCATTCCGGAGAACTCCTCGTCGATGATCTCGCGGCAAAGCGCCACGCACTCGTCGCATATGAAGATGTGAGCAGGTCCACCGATGAGCTTCTTCACCTGATCCTGACGTTTGCCGCAGAAGGAGCATCTGATGTTGTGCACCGTTACCTCCTTGTCCCTGACAGCGCAATTGTCCTCAGTAGGATCAAGACATGGCTTCGAAACGTAACGACCGCAAGTGGACCAGCGCCGACGAACTAGTCAGGCAGCTTGAGCGCGACCCCGAGTACCAGACACGCATAGCTGAAATTGAGAGAAGGCGCCTCGCGCTGGTCGAACGGAATCTCCAGGATGCTCAACCACTCCTGGCGCAACTTGCCGGGCGCGGTTTTGAAGTCCACACGCCCGCCGACCTCTTCAACAAGAGGATGAATTACCGGTCTGCCATACCCACGTTGATCGAGTGGCTGCCGCGAATCTCAAATCCTGACCTGAAAGCAGACGTCGCGCGGGCGCTCTCGGTCAAGTGGGCGAAGCCTGCTGCCATTCCAGTCCTGCTCCAGGAGTTCGAACGGGCAGAGGACGACCTTCTTCGGTGGGCCATCGCGAATGCGCTGGACGTTGTCGCTGACGACTCCGCCTTTGATCAGATCGCACGTTGGGCGGCGGATCCTCAGTACGGAGACGCACGACAAATGCTCGTCCTTGCCCTTGGTCATTCGAACGATCCAGCGGCGTTCGACCTGCTCGTCAGCCTCCTCAGCGACCCGGCTGTGGCGGGTCACGCTGTGGTCGCCCTGGGAAATCTTCGCGACCCGTGCGCGCTATCGGCTATCGAGCCGTTTCTCAAAGCAGAAAGGAGTTGGATTCGGGCGGAGGCACGAAGGGCAACCAAGAAGCTCAGCCGAGTGAGCGAGCGGTCCTAGCGCCACCGAACCAAGATGTTCTCTCGCTGGAACGCGAGCCGCGCGAGCCAGAAGACCGCGACATCGAGCAGGATGAGGACGATCGTCATCTGAAGAAAGGCGCCGTTATCGAGCACGACGCGGCCCGTGACCTGCGCGATCCCGAGCCCCACGATCGGAACGACGACCAGACCGCCGATCTGCTGCGCGACGCGCACGTCGTTCACGCGCGTCGAGATGAGGATTCCCAGGTTCACTGAGAGCAGCGTGAGCAGCGGGACGAGCACGACGATCGCGAGGATCCATCGCGGCGCGGTCACCGCCTGCACCGCCGCGTGGGAACCGATCGCGATCACGGTCGCGAGATAGATGGCGTACGCCGACCACGTGACGATCACGCTCGGCACGGTGGAGGCGAGGCTCTTCGCGAATAGGAGGTCGCCGACGCCCACGGGTGTCGCGAGGAGCGGCTCGAGCGTGCGCGAAGCCTTTTCGCCGATGACCGAGTAGATCGCCATGGTGAGTGGCACGACCGTCGGGATGAGCATGAAGAGGATCAGGAAGTAGGTCGCGATGAAGCCCTGCACCGCTTCCCTAGGGTCGAGACCGGCGACCGCGGGGGCCGCGGCGTACAGCGCTTGCACATCGCGATCGCTCGGTGGATTCACCGCCGCCGCGGCGACGGCCGCGATGCCGGAGACGAGGATGACGACCGGCGGTAGCAGCGTCATGCCGACGAGGAGCTTGTTCCCGAGCGCCTCACGCCACTCGCGCACGCAGACCGCGCGCACGAGCGTCGGGCGGGCCGGGCTCGCGGCGACGACGGCAATCATTCGATCGGCTCCACGATGCGGAGGTACACCTCCTCGAGATGCGGCTTGCGCTCGGTGACGAAGGCGATATCCGCGCCTCCGTCGACGAGCGTCTTGACGAGGAGTGGATTCGTATGCAGCGGATCCGTCGAGGCGACCACGATCGAGCCATTTTCAAGATGTGCCTCGCGCACGCCGGGCACGGCCTGCACGCGGACCAGGTCCTCGGCTCGCGGCTTTGGCACGAGACGGATCTCTGTCGCGCGACCGTAGAACTCGGCGCGCAGCTCGTCCGGGTTAGCGATGCGGAGCACGCGATGTCGGAAGAAGGCGATGCGGTCGCAGAGGCGATCGGCCTCATCCAGGTTGTGCGTGCAGAGGAAGACGGTCCGTCCCTCGCCGCGCAGCGCGACGATGAACTCGCGAACCGTTTTGGCCGCGTCGGGGTCGAGACCCGTGGTCGGTTCGTCGAGGAAGAGCACGCGCGGCTCGTGCAACGCCGCGCGAGCGATGGCCATCTTCTGCTTCATACCGCGCGAGAACGTCACCACCGGTTCGTCGCGCCGCTCCCAGAGGCCCATGAGCCTGAGGTACCGCTCTGCCTGAGCCCGCGACACCGACGGCGCGAGCCCATAGAGCGTGGCGTAGAAGACGAGGTTGTCCCACGCCGACTGCCGTTCGTAGAGGCCGGGTAGCTCGGTGAGAATCCCGACCGCGGCCCGGATCTTCGCGTCGTCGCGGCCGAGGCGGTGTCCGGCGATCTCCGCGGTGCCGGACGTCGGCGCGATGAGGGCGCACAGGAGTCTCAGGGTCGTTGTTTTGCCCGCGCCATTCGGTCCGAGGAAGCCGAAGACCTCGCCCTCGTGTACGTCGAGATCGATGCCGTCCACCGCGGTGAGGTCGCCGAACCGCTTGGTCAGTTTCTCGGTGCGGACGACCGTCTTCATCTGATTCGGAGTCTATTTCTAGAATTCACCGATGACCGCGTCTGACGCGGAGCGAAAGCTCCGCGAACTGTCATTCCTTCACGAGGTCGCGCAGCTCGCGTCCTCGGCGCGGGACTGGGACGAGATGCTGCGCATCGTTATCGGCCGCACCACGGACGCGATGGGCGCCGAAGTGTCATCTCTGTATCTCCTCGAACGCTCCGACGGAACGTTGCGGCTCGTCGCTACAAACGGGCTCAATCGCGGTGGCATCGGACGGGCCACGCTTCGTGTCGGCGAGGGGATCGTCGGCTGGGTCGCCAATGCGCGCGTGCCCTTGGCGGCTCGCGACGTCCGGACGGAGCCGCGCTGGAAGTGGGTGCCGGAGGTCGACGAGAAGCGATTCACGTCGATGCTCTCGGTGCCCGTGGTCGCGCGCGACGAGGTCATCGGGGTGATGAACGTGCAGACGGTCGAACCACGTGATTTCGGTCGCGAGGAGATCGACTTCCTGCAGACGATCGCGAACCAGGTCGCGGGGATCATCGAAAAGGGCCGCCTCCAGCGCGAGTCCGACCGGAAGCTGCGCGAGGTCTCGGCGCTTTTTGAGGTGTCGAACGTCCTCACGTCGACCCTTGACCTCGATGAGGTGTTGGCTCTTGTCGTCGACCGGCTCGTCCGGGTCTATCCGGGGGCGTCGGGGGCGATCCTGCTGCGCGAGGAGGGCGACGCCGTGCGGGAGCGCGCGCGCAGCGGCGAGCTCGGCAAGATCGCCGGGGCGGCCGCGCGGCGCGCTCTCGCCGAGCGCCGGCCGATCGTCGCCTTCGACCACATCGCGGTGCCGCTCATCGCGAACGACCGTCTCCTCGGAGCCGTGGTGCTGCAGGTTCCCGACTACAAGGAGTTCCTCGAGGAGGAGGTGCGTTTTGTCGGCGCGCTCGCGAACCAGGCGGCGCTCGCGATCGACAAGGCGTCCCTGTACGCGCTCGAGCGCAAGACCACCGAGAGCCTCCGCGAGCTCGAGCGCGCGCGCGCCGACTTCGTGGCCGTGGTCACGCATGACCTGCGCACGCCGCTGTCGGTAATCCGCGGTCACCTGGAGATGCTCGCCGAGAAAAACGGCACGCAGAAGGCGAGGCTCCCGCTGGCCGAGGCGACCTCGCAAGTGGTGCGTCTCGACCAGCTCGTGGACCGGATCCTCGCCGGCGTTCGCACCGACCGCCCGGAGCTTTCGCTACGGCGGACCCGCTTCGACCTGCGCGCGACCGTCACGGCGGCTCTGAAGGAGGTCGCGCCGATGGCGCGCCGGCACAAGCTCACGGGCCCGCGCGCGGGTCAACCGGTCTTCGTGCGCGGCGATAAGCGGCGCACCGCAGAGGTCGTCGCCGGCCTCGTCCACAACGCGACGAAGTACGCCCCACAGGGCACGCGCATCACCGTCCGGATCGAGCGTGCCGACGACCGCGCGATCGTCCGGGTCCAGGATCAGGGCCGCGGCGTCCCTCCGAATGAGCGCGCGCGGATCTTCGAGCCCTACGCGCGCGGTGTCGGCATGGATGAGGTTCCGGGCTCGGGCATCGGGCTCTTCGCGTCGCGGCGCGTCGTCGAGGGACAGGGCGGCGACATCTGGGTCGAGGACGCGCCGGAGGGCGGCGCCATATTTGCGTTCACCTTGCCTCTCGCGCGCGCGCCCGCCGAGACGGCGTCGCGTTGACCAGCGTCCTCGTCGTGGACGACGAGCGCCCGCTCGTCGGAATGGTCGCGTCGCTTCTCGGTGACGAGGGCTACGAGGTCGTCACCGCATACGACGGTGAGACTGCCCTGCGGCGGCACGCTGAGGAATCGCCGGACCTCGTGATCCTCGATCGCAGGCTGCCGCGGCTTTCTGGCGACGAGGTCTGTAAGCGGATCCGGGCGATCTCGTCGACACCGATCCTCATGCTCACGGGCGAGCGCGGCGCGGACGAGCGGGCGAAGCTGCTCGACCTCGGCGCCGATGACTATCTCGAAAAACCCTTTAGCGCGAAGGAGCTTCGCTCCCGCGTGCGCGCTCTGCTCCGCCGCGCGGCTCCGGCGAACGCCGCGCTTGCCGCAACCTCCGTCGGACGGCTGCGGGTCGATCCGAAGACGCACGTCGCGAGCGTCGACGGGCATGCGCTTGATCTGACGCCGACGGAGTTCCGATTGCTCGCGGCTCTCGTGGCACGACCGGGCGAGGTGCTCGAGCGCCGCGCGCTGCTCCGCGCGGGTTGGCCCGAGGAGCGCGACCCCGACCCGGAGTGGCTGAAGGCGCATCTCGCGCGCCTACGATCGAAGCTCGACTCCGCTGGGGCGCCGGCGCTGGCGAACGTGCGCGGAGTGGGTTACCGGCTCGGCTAGGCGTCCCGCCGGCGCAGGATGACGAGCATCAGCGCGACGAACCCAGCAGTTAGGGCCGTGTAGAGCGCGGCCTCGGTGAATTGGAAGCGCCAATAGCGATCGGCGGGCTGATACAGCAGACGCGGGTAGACGTCGTGCTGGTTCAGATAGGCGATGTTGTCGCAGGCGGTGAGCTGACCGGGCCTGCAGCCGAGACGTCCGTATTCGTCGTTGAGCTCCTTCACCCGAGTCTGCGGCACGAAGCGGCCCTGACCGTCGACGGCGTCGTAGCCGACCTGCCAGGCGTCGGTGGGAACCGGCGACGTTGGGGAGAAAGGGAAACGTCCGCTGAACACGAATGGCGTCTGTGCGACGGCGATGGGCGGCTCGTAGTAGGGGCGCAGCTCCAACGAGACGCCGATCCGCACGAGGCCGAACAGAAGCAACCCGTAGAACATCCCGAAGAGGATCCGTCGACGCCACGCTCCGACGAACGCCCCGACGGCGAGACCGAAGAGCATGAACGAAACGAACGCCGGGCCTTCGACGTCGAACGTATCCCAGGGGCGAGAGCCAGGGACGCTGAAGAGAGGGGTGCCGAGGAAGCTGCGCGTCTGTCCGCCAACGAGCGCGAGGGCGAGGGCGCCCGCGAGCGTGAACGCCAGCACGACTCCGAACGTGGTCGCGGCCCAACGGAGTCGGCTGATGCCCTGCGTCCACGCGAGCCGATGAGTACCCCGCTCGAGCTCGCGCGCGAACAGTGGTCCGCCGATGTAAGAGGCGACGAGCGCCGGCACCAGGTAGAACCCTTGGAACAAATACAGCAGAAGGCCGACTCGATTTCGCCATTCCTGCGCCAGGTCGACACAGTTCGCGTTGCCGCTCGGTAGCGGCACGCATGTGTCGACCCCGAGCTCGAGGCGGGTGCGTTGCGCGAATGCCGCGGCGAGAACGGTGACGATGGCCAGAACGACAGCCGCCGCCAGAACGCCGACCAGCTCGGTCCGATGCTGACGCCAAGTGACCCACAACACTTCTATCGCACCTCCCCGCGGCTCGATCGCAGATAGCCGAGTACGACTTCCTCGAGGGTCGCCGGCCGTGTGACCGTCCCATCGCCGTCGCCCCACGTGGCGGCGCCACGGACGAGGCGAACGGTCTGACGCTCGGCTTCGCGGACATCGACGACGTCTTCACTGGCCGCGGCGGGTCCAGCCTTGCGCGGACCGATCACGAGGAAGTGAGTTCGTTCGAGCTCGTCGATGTCGCCCGCAACCCGGACGCGTCCGTTCGCGAGGATCACCACGTGCTCGCATACGCGCTCGACATCAGAGAGCACGTTCGATGACAAGACGACGGTCGGACCGTCCTCGGCGACAGCACCCATGAGCTCTTCCAACAGGTCGAGCCGCGCGACAGGATCGAGGTTCGCGACAGGCTCATCGAGCAGGAGCAACTCGGGGCGCTTTCCCAGCGCGAGGGTGAGTGCGACCTGCGCCCGCTGACCGGTCGAGAGTGAACGAACCGGCCGATCGATCGGAATGTCGAATCGTGCGAGCCGAGAGCGGGCGAACTCCTGGTCCCAGCGCGGATTGAGGCGCCGGCCGAGCTCGAGCGTCTCGCCGGCGGAGAGATCGAGATAGAGCGGACGATCCTGGCCGACATATCCCACGCGCGACAGGAGCTTCACGGTCTCGGTCGATGGATCGAGACCGAGAACGCGGATAGTCCCCGAGCTCGCGTCTCGCAATCCGACCGCGAGCTGCAGCAGCGTCGTCTTCCCTGCGCCGTTCGGTCCGACAAGTCCGGTCACCTTGCCGGCGGGGAGAGCGACGTCGCAGTCGCGAAGCGCTTCGACCTTTCCGAAGCGTTTGTAGAGGGCGTTCGTCTCAAGAACGGCGGGCATGGGTCTCCTCCGATCCGTATGCGTCCTGGAGCGCGAGCGTGAACAGCGCGATCACGCTCTCGCGGTCGAGCCGGGCGGCATGGGCGTGGGCGAACCAGCGGTCGAGGGCGCGGCGAAGCGGTGCGTGCACCGACCGCGCGAGCGGTGCGGGGGCGCCGTCCGATACGAACGTGCCCGCCCCGGGCCGACTGTGGACGAAGCCTTCGTGCTCGAGCTCGCGATACGCCTTGAGCACGGTGTTCGGATTGATCGCGAGGTCCTCGACGACCTCGCGTGCGGTCGGGAGCCGGTCCCCGGGCCGAAGCATCGCGTAGCGAACGGCGTGCTTGACCTGCTGCACGAGCTGCAAATAGGTAGGGATCCCCGATCGGGGGTCGAGGTGAAACGCGATGCTCCGCTCCGCGACTTCCACTATGACCTTAGTGGAATAGCACAATGGAGCCGGTCGCTGCAAGCCGGGACCATCGCGAGGCACCGCTTGTTCTGCGGGCGGCTCCTTAGCGGGCCAACACCGCTCGATTGGCCGCGCCGCGCGGCGCTGGACTCCGTAGACGGACCAACATCGCCGCGAGGCCGATCGCGACGAATGGCTGCGCTGGGAGGGAGTACCGTCCCTCCGCCCACAACGGGTAGGAGACCGCCCACGTCGCGAGGATCACGAGCAGCGGCAGCGCAGTCAGCGGGTCGCCGCGACGGACCATGAAGACGGCACCGAGAAAACCCACCAGGAACCACGTGAGACCGCCGACACGCCAGAGCGCGGCCGTGGTCGGGGTGATGTGCTCCGCGCGGAGCGGCACGTCGCCTGTCCAGAGCACCGCTGACCGCAGAACCCCTCGCGCCGCGAAGCCCCACGGGTCGTGAGCGATGAGCGTGACCGCCCGTGCGCGGAGTTCGTCGTCGAGGACGATCCAGGCACGAGACTGCTCGGCGCGGTCGCTGATCGCCGCGAATCGCGCGAGCGCCGCGCGGCCGGCGGCCTCCTGATCGCGCTCCATCGCATCGAGCGATCCTCTGACTTCGAAATACGCCATCCAGAGCTGCGTTCCGCTACTCCCCACGAGGGGCCGCCCGAACGCGGACTCGGTGTAGGCGACATACGGCGCCACGGCAAGCGCAAAGACGATCACCAGAAGCGCGAGCGGCGCGGCGGTGCGGCGAAGGCCATGGCGGAGCGCAACCGCCAGCATGGTGACCGGCAGGGCGACGACGAAGAGCGGCCGGGTCAGCACCGAACCTGCGAAGAGAACCCCCGCGAAGAGACCGCCGGCTCGCCGACTCGGAATGAGCATCGCCGCGGCCGCGACTGACCCGACCATCAGCACGGTGCCGAGAACGTCGGAGAGCGCGTGCGCGCCGAAGAACGCGAACGATGGATTGAGGGCGACCATGCCACCGGCGATCACACCCCCGCGCTTTCCGATCAGGGTCGCGGCGAACTTGGCGACGATCACCACGAGAATCGCGACGACGATCGCCTGAACGAATGTGATCCCCCACATCGAGCAGCCCCGCACGCAGAGCGGCGCGATGAAGATCGGATAGCCGGGGAGGCGGAGCGGCTCGGGCACGAATGACTCGGTTCCGGTGGCACGCGTGTATTCGCCGGTCGCGACGATTCCCCGCGCCAGAGCGAGGTACTCCTGCTGATCGTCGCGGATCGGGTCCCAGTCCGGGGCGAGGTACCCGCCGTAGGCGAGCGTGAGGAGAAAGCCCACGCCGGCGAACGCGAGGATCGCCGCGTCACCGCGTATGCGTTCGACCACGAGCGCGACCGCGCGGCGCATCACGCTGAAAACGCTACCGATGGCCGCCTTGAGCAGGCTGTCGGTACGGGAGCAATACGTGACTGTCTCGCCCAGTGCTCACCAGATCAGCCGAGCGCTCTCGTCTCCGGCACCATGACAGAGGCAGCTTCCTCGGCCATGCTCGGGCCGCGGCAGCCGGAGCGGGACGTGTCGTCTCGTATCTCAGCCAAACGCTAAGGAGGTACTCATGGAGCAGACGAAAGAATTCGCTTTGACGCTGGACGATCGGCCCGGCTCACTCGCGAAGGCGACCGATGCGATCGCGAAGGCCGGCATCAACATCGAGGGCTTCTGTGCGGTGCCCTCAGGCAAGGAAGGAAAAGGCTCCTTCCGCGTCGTCACAAAGGACCCGGCAAGCACGCGCAAGGCACTCGAGGCCGCCGGGTTCAAAGTCCAAGACGAGCGCGACGCGGCGATCATCGACGTGGAGGACCGTCCGGGCACGGTTGCCCAGATCTTCCGCAGGATCGCCCAGAACGAGCTGAACGTCGGACCGACGTACTCGATCACGCAGAACCGGATCGTGATCACCGCCGACGACTTCTCCAAGCTGCGCGAGACACTCCAGGAGCTGACGCCCGCAAGACGCGTGTAGGGGAAGGCGCGCCCGCTCCTGCTGCCGCTACAGAGACCTACTAGCGCGCGAGAAGGAACCGCCAGGTTCCGAGCGCGATGCTCGCTCCTGTCGCGAGTGTCGCAACTGCGAACGACGACGCGATGAGCCACCAGTCGCGGCGGGCGAAGGCGCGCGGACGGGCGAACGTGTGACAGCCCGGATCCGCGAACCCGCGGCCATCCATCGCGACCGCGAGGCGCGTCGCCCGGCGGATCGCGGCGACGAGCAGCGATCGGGTCATGGAAAAGAACGCGACCACACGAGCGGTTTCGAGTCCACGTGCGCGGCGCGCGAGCGCGATCGTCTGCCATTCGTCGGCGAAGAGCGGCATGAGGCGAAACGCCGCGAGCGCGCCGACGGTGAACCGGCGCGGCGCGTGAAGGTGTTCGACCAATGCGTCGGCGAGATCGGTGGGATCGATGCTCGCGACCGCCACGATGCCGGCGATCGCGATACCCACGAGACGCAGCGCGGTCGCCACGCCGCCGGCGACATCGCCGCTCAGCAGCGCGTTGAAGAAACCGATCCCGAGCGCGGCGATGAAGACCGGAAGGGCACGACGAAGGAGGGCACGCGGAGGTATACCGATGAGCGGAATCGCCGCCGCCTCCGCGATGAGCACGAGCGTCGGCGTAACCGGATCGATCGTGACGAACAGCGCGAGCATGAGCACGAACGCCGCCGCGATCTTCGCGAGTGGATGCGCGTCCGCGAGCGGTGCGCGCGGGTCGGGGGTGAGCGGCTCGAGCAGTCTCACGCGGCGCGACCTCCCCGAAGCTCGAGACGTTCGTCCGCGAACGCGTCGACGAAGAGCTCGTCATGACTCGCGAAGGCGATCGCACCGCCGCCATCCCGGAAATCGGCAAGCAGCGTAAGGAGCTCGGCGAACGTGCGGCGGTCCTGCCCGAACGTGGGCTCGTCCAGCACGAGCGCCCCCGGTGATGTCGCGAGCGCCGTGCCGACCGAAAGACGACGCTTCTCACCACCCGAGAGCGTGAAGGGGTTCGCCCTCGCGAGCTTCGCGAGGTCGAGCCGCTCAAGCAGCTCGCGCACGCGCCGCTCGATCTCGTCGTTCGCGAGACCGATGGCTCGCGGGCCGATGCGCAGCTCGTCGTCGACGCGTGCCGCGACGAGCTGATGCTCGGGGTCCTGGAACACGGTGCCGATCCGCCGCACGAGCGCACGCGGCGACAAACGCGACGGGTCGTCGCCGAACGCGCGCACCTCGCCGCGCTGCGCCCGCAGCAGTCCGGCGAGGAGCATCGCGAGCGTCGACTTACCGCTGCCGTTCGGTCCGGTGATGGCGAGAGCGCTGCCCCTTCGAACGGTCGCCGAGATGCCCTCCAGGGCCGGCACGTCGCCGCGCGGGTAGAGAAAGGTGAGATCGCGCGCGACGATCGCCTCGCCGCCCGGAGGAGATCGCCGAGGCGGTGCGGCCGGAGGCGCGCCGGGCACCCAGACGCCGAGGCGCCTCAGGCGCGCGCCCTCGCGCGTGAAGACGGCGTCAGGCGTGCCGTCGGCGACGACGCCACCGCCTGCCTCGATCACGATCACCCGGTCGATGAGCGGCAGCACCTCGGCGACGCGGTGCTCGACCATGACGATCGTCACGTCGCGGCGCTCGGCGACGCGGGCAATCACCTCGCGGACGGCGCGCGCGCCCTCCGGGTCGAGGCTCGCGGTCGGCTCGTCGAGGAGCAGGACGCGCGGTCGGAGCGCGAGGATCCCGGCGATGGCGAGTCGCTGCTTCTCGCCGCCCGACAGCGCTCCGGTCGCGCGGTCCTCGCTGTAGGCGAAGCCGACGTCCGCGAGTGCGCGATGCACGCGCGGCCAGATCTCCGCAGTCGGGACACAGTGGTTCTCGAGCCCGAATGCGACATCGTCGCCGGCCCGCGCCATGACGAGCTGCGTCTCCGGATCCTGCAGGACGAGACCGGCGTCGCCCCGCACGCGGAGCTCGCCCTCGCGGTCGCCGCCGGTCGAGTCGAGCAGACTCGCGAGTGCTTGGAGGAGCGTGCTCTTCCCGGCGCCGGACGCTCCTATTAATAGGACGCGCTCGCCTTCGTCGATGCGCAGGTCGAGGCCGCGGAGCGCCCACGCCTCGCGGCCGGGGTGCCGCCAACCCCAGCCGCGCGCGACGACGGCCGGTTCGCTCAGACCCGTTGCTGCGAGCGCCCCGCGGAGAACTGGGCGAGCACGCCGGTCTGAACGAGCGATCGCATGAGCAGCCACGAGCCGACCCCGGCGATGATCACCGCGCTTAGCACCATGAACACGCCGATGACAAGCTGCTGGCCAAGGTCGAGCGTGGCGTAGTAGAAGGGCATGTCGTGGATCCACTCGCCGACCGCCGCTGCGATCGAGGCGGCGATGGCGACGCCGAGTGACCACCGGCTGTAGAGGGTCGCCCCGAACACGAATTCGGCGGCCGCACCCTGGATCGCGCCCGAGAGCAAGGTATCGAGTCCCCAGATCGACCCGAGGATCGCCGAGACGGTCGCCGCGACGAGCTCGGTGAAGAGCGCCGCGCCGGGCTTGCGGATGATGAGACCGCCGAGGACCGCGGGGATGAGCCAGACGCCAGAGATGATGTATTGCGCCGGCGTGACCGCGGTGAAGACGGGCTTCGTCGCCTCCCAAACCCCGTTCCACGCCCAGAAGACCACGCCGAATGCGACGGCGAGTGCCGCCGCCACGACGATGTCGACCGTTCGCCACGTCAGATCGCGAGACATCTCATGTACCTCCCTGTGCTGTTTCGAAAATGAGCAGTGATCCCTTCCGAACCCTGACCCGTGCGGGGAGCGACGCGACCTCGTTGCTGAGACCGCGTGCGCGGCCGAAGCGAAGCGTCTCGTCGCCTAGTGGATAGCGCAGTCCCTCGGTGATCACGCCCTCGGCGTCGCCGTTCACCGGCAGGAGCGTCACGAGGGCGCCGACCGGTCCCGCGAGCGAGAGCGAGCCCTCGCCGCGAACGGCGCGGATCCGAAGGGCGCCCCGACGCGCTTCGATGCGGACACCGTCGTAGCCGGGGTCGGCGAGGAGCAGGAGGTTCGCCGTCTCGTGATCGAGGCGCTCGCCGCCGAGAGCGCCCAGCAGGATGACCTCGCTCGCGCCCGCGGCGATCGCCTGCGCGACCGCAAGCTCGAGGTCCGACTCATCCTTCGCCGCCGAGAACTTCGCCACCGGGATGCCCTGGCGGGCGAACCGCTCCACCCCTGCATCGCCGAGCGAGTCCATGTCGCCGACCACGAGGTGGGGCAGGAGCTTCCAGCGTTCGAGCGCGAGCGCGCCGCCGTCCGCCGCCACGAGGTAGTCGTTCCGATCGATCACGGCGCGGTCCGATGGCAGCACGTCTCCGTGCGCGACAACGACCGCCCTCACGGGTAGTCACTGGCAGTCAAGCTGACCGCCTTTGATCGCGACCCCGACTCTGCGAGCTGCGCAGCTCATCAAAGCTGAAGCTGCGACAAAAAAGCAGCCGGGCTCCGATCTCTGCCGTCGCCCGAACGGTGACCTTCGAGCCAGCACCGATGCCGAAGGGAAGGTTCGTGAAGTGCCAGAGTGAGACCCTTTCCTCGTCTGCCCCGACTCGGCTTACAAGGTCGTGGCCACCCGGGCCCTGGCTGACCTCGGTCACGATGACGGCCTCCGACATCGTGTTGCGGATCCGCACGTCGGTACCTGAGTTCCCAACTCCCGTGCAGGACGCCAAGAGACACACCACCACGAGAGGCGCGAGATCGCGAGGGGTCCTCATAGGGCCACCGGTGCCTGGCAAAACAGAAGCGGCGCCTGAGCGCCGCTCGTAAGGGGTTTCACGCGTCTCGACTCCCTACGCTGACATTACTCAGATCAGGTTCTGGGGTCTGCGGCCATCCGCACTCTCAGCGCCCCCTTCGTCGGGCGCTCCCCCGTCGTATTCAGTTGTGTGCGTCTGATTCTATGCCTCCCTCGCTCCCCGCTTCGCGACGCTCGCCACGACCGAACCGCAACCCTCGTAGCGCCCTCCCGTCGCTGAACGGGGCATCCCGGTCGCTCACGCTTTGCGACGGGAGGTACGAATGCCGAACACCATTTCCGCCGGCGACACCGCGTGGCTCCTGGCGTCCGCGGCGCTCGTCATGCTCATGACCCCCGCGCTCGGATTCTTCTATGGCGGGCTCGTCCGACGGAAGAACGTCCTCGCGACGATCATGCACAGCTTCTTCATCCTGGCGCTCATCAGCGTCCAGTGGGTCCTCTGGGGCTACACGCTGGCATTCGGACCTGACCACGGCGGTCTCATCGGCGGCCTTGACTGGCTCGCCCTCCGGGGCGTTGGCCAGGACCCGGGACCGTACGCACCGACGGTTCCGCACGAGGCGTACATGGTGTTCCAGATGATGTTCGCGGTGATCACTCCGGCGCTCATCACCGGCGCGTTCGCCGAGCGCAAACGCTTCAAGGCCTTCGTCATCTTCACTCTGCTCTGGGCAACCTTCGTCTACGACCCCGTGGCGCACTGGGTCTGGGGCGGCGGCTGGCTCGGACAGCTCGGCGCGCTCGACTTCGCGGGCGGCACGGTCGTGCACATCACGAGTGGCGTGTCGGCGCTCGTCGCCGCGCTCGTCCTCGGGCGGCGTGTCGGATTCGGTCGCGAAGCGATGGATCCCCACGACGCGACGATGACCGTTCTCGGCGCGTCACTCCTCTGGTTTGGTTGGTTCGGCTTCAACGCCGGAAGCGCGATCACTGCCGGCGGTCTCGCGGCGAACGCGTTCGTCGTGACGAACACTGCGGCGGCGATGGGCGCGCTTACGTGGATGACCGTCTCATGGCTGCACAAGGGCGCGCCGAGCGTGCTCGGTGCCGCAGCCGGCGCGGTCGCCGGTCTCGTCGCGATCACACCCGCGTCCGGCTACGTCGACGTCTCAGCGTCGATCCTCATCGGTCTCGGCGCCGGCGTGTTCTGCTACACCGCGATCCAGCTCACCAAGCGCCTCAAGGTGGACGATGCCCTCGACGTCTTCGGTGTCCACGGCGTCGGCGGTGCGTGGGGCGCGCTCGCGACCGGCATCTTCGCGACCGTCGCTGTCAACAGCGGCGCGAAGGACGGTCTTCTCTACGGCAACCCGGGACAGCTTGGCATCCAGGCGATCGCCGTCGTCGCATCGATCGTTTACTCGGCGGTCATGACGTTCGTAATTTTGAAGCTCATCGATGTCTTCGTCGGACTGCGCGTGCCCGAGAGCGAGGAAGTCCTCGGCCTCGACGCATCGCAGCACCGCGAAGCCGCATACCAGATTTAAGGAGGCCGAGATGGAGATCCTCGCATTCGTGTCGTTCGCGGTCCTGGTCGTCGCGTGGCTCGTCGCTCCGACGCGCGGCAACATCATCGTGGTCAGCCACGCGGAGGAGTCCAAGGCGGCCTAAGGCACCCAGTCACAACGGTCGATCGAGGACCAAGCTCGGAGACGGGCTTGGTCCTCTTCGTGTCCGTCGTTCTTCTAAGGCTTGGCGGCCTCCCGTGCTTCGCGCGGCTCGCGTCCCGCGGCGACGTCGATCAGACGCGGGAGGAAGTAATCCCATCCTTCAGTGTGGCTCGTGACCGCGCCATCTGGTAGTCCACGG
>VBEY01000028.1 GCA_005889295.1 Chloroflexota bacterium
TGTAGAAGTGGGCTTCGTTCTGATGCCCGTGGCCATGGTTCGTCCCACCGGGCTTCAGCTCAACGAAATGCACCTGCAGCGTCTGCGTGAGGAACGGCTCGTCCCCCGGGCCGAGCATCCACCACGTTCGCGACTGGCCTTCGTCGGAGTCACCTGAGTGGCCGACGCTGGCGTCGTCGGTGACGGTGCCCGCGCGGCGGACCCGCGGCACGCTGCGCTGCTTGGCGCGGAATTCCTTGAGTCCGTAGGTCTCCGAGCCGATGCCACGCAGGAAGGTGCGGCCATCCTCGCCCACTGTTCGAACTCCTACTGAAGCTGGTCGTTATGCCGGAGGTCCAATGGTATGACGTTTCGTCAGGCCCGCCGCTTCACGCGTGATCGGGCTGGACACTGCGACAGCGAGCCAAGCGAGCAAGCTCACCACGGCCATGATCTGGAACATCGCGGCGATCCCGAACGCGCTCGCGATCACCCCGCCCAGCGCCGGGCCCACGATCGTGCCGATGTCGAGGCCGGAGTTGTAGATGCCGGAGGCAAGTCCGACGTCGCGGCCTTCGTTGCGCAGCTCGGCGATGGTCGCGGCGCTCGTCGTGCGGAGGACCCCTCGCGCGAGCCCGAGCACCACGAAGATCGGGAGCAGAACGGCCAGCGACGCGGACAGAGGAAGCGCAGCGGTCGCGGCGGCGGCCGCGAAGACGGCGACCAGGGTCACCCGGCGATAGTCGACCGAGCGAAGCAGGATGACGCCGGTCGAACGGATGGAGATCGCCGCGCCGCTTTTCACGGCGCGCAGCACTCCGACGATCGCGAGTGAGATCCCGATCGTCGGCGCGAATACCGGAAAGAAGGTGTCGACGCTGTCCATCAGCGCGTTCAGGTACAGGACGACGACGAAGGCGAGCCACACCCTGCTGTCCAGCCGGGCGCCCGCGGAGAACAATCCGCGTATCCCGCTGCCGCGGTCGATCGGGAAGGGTGCCGCCTCGACCGGTGGCAGCGCCACGACGACGGCCGCGGCCGCGAACGGTAGGAGTCCGATAAGGCCCAACGTCGACGGGATCCCGATCGTGTCGGCGAGCGATCCGCCGATCAGAGCGCCGAGCGCGTAACCGGTCGAGTTCGCGGCCGTGTACCAGGCCATGGAGACTCCGGCGCGACGACCGCCGCTCACGTCGATGGCCAACGCGAGGCCGAGCGTCCCAAGGCTTCCGAATGCGAAGCCATGCAGAACGCTGAGCGCTGCGACGGCCAGCGGCTGCCCGGCGGCAAAGGCGAAGCCGCTGGTGGAGATAGCGAAGGCGACGAGCGCGAACGCCAACTGCCGTTTCACTCGATCGGCGCGATACGCGACGCCGACGGGCAGGCGCGAGATGAGCTGGAGGACGGCGATGAGCGACGTCAGGAAGCCGATGAGCGACAGCGCGTAGCCGTAGCCCGCGAGATAAGGCGGATACGCGATCTCGACCGTGCCTTTCGTCGTCGTGATCGCGGCAGTGATCACGAGAACGGCGATGAAGGGTCGAGCGATGGTCGGCATGGTCGCGCATTATGTGTGCGTGAAGACCGAGGCCGTCGAGTTCCGCAGCGATGGCGCGCGGCTTCGTGGTTTCCTGCACCGACCCGATGTGGAAGCCGAGCGCCTTCCGTTCATCGTCCAGGGTCCGGGCTGGCTCGGCCTCGCGGATGCGAAGCTGTACGGGCCCTATCACCGGGCGTTCACGGATGCGGGCTTCGCTGTCCTCATCTTCGACTACCGCGGCTTTGGCGAGAGCGAAGGCGATCGCGGAACGATCTCGCCCGCTGGGCAGGTCGAGGACTGGCGCAACGGGATCGCGTACATGCGTGGACGCGCGGACATGGCCGGTGACCGTGGGGCGATCTTTGGCAGCGGCGGTACGGGCGGCGGCAACGCGATCCTCGCCGCCGCGGAGGAGCCGGAGATCCGCGCGACGATCAGCCAGGTCCCCGTCGCGGACGGCCGCGACTGGCTGCATCGGATGCGACCGGAGCATGAGTGGGTCGCCTTCCTCGCGGCCGTGGAGGCCGACCGGCGTGCGCGGGCGTCCGGTGGGAGTGGCGTCACAGTCGCCCCGCGCGAAGGCATCATGATCGAGACCCCCGAGCGGCGCGAGAGCTCCGTCAAGTCGGACGTGGACGCCCGCGTTCCGAGCGCGGTGCCGCTCGCGTCCGCGCACGGGATCCTGGAGTACCGGCCGATCGACGCCGCGAGTCGCGTTCGTGCCTTGATGGTCATCGGCGTCGAGAACGACGCGGTCACGCCGACGGATCACGCCCGGCAGCTGTACGACGCGGCGCGCGCGCCAAAGAAGCTCGTGCTCCAGAGCGGGACCACGCACTACGCGGCGTACAAGCAGTACGCCGACGTGGTGATCCCGATGATGGTCGACTGGCTGCGGCGGCTGGTCCTTCAGGAGGGCACGATCGAAGTTCGCGAGCAGTACTCCCGGGAGGAAACGGTGTACCGCGTGAGCGGATCGGCTCTGGTCGAGAAAATGCCCGCTTGACGTACGACATCGTCATCCGCGGAGCGAAGGCTGTCCTCGAGGAAGGCACTCGTGTCGTCGACATCGCGACGGACGGCGAGCGGATCGCGGCCGTCACCGACGCCGGCGCCGCGCCGAGCGGCAAACGCGAGATCAAGGCCGACGGATTGGTCGCTCTTCCCGGCCTGATCGACATGCACTCGCATCATCGCGAGCCAGGCTTCAGCCACAAAGAGGACCTCGCTGCGATCGGCCGGCAGTGCGCGGCGGGCGGCGTAACGACATCGGTCGCGATGCCGAATGTGAGCCCGCCCCCAACAACGGCGAAGAACCTCGACGACATGCTCGAGCTGTATCGCTCGCGCTCGATGGTCGACTACAACGTCAATGCCTCGGGCGTCGAGCTCGACGAGATCCCGAAGCTCGCCGAGCGAGGGATCCTGGCGTTCAAGATCTTCATGGTCGTCGACACGGGCAGGTCATACCCGCACATGCCGGGCATCGGCCTGCACAAGCACGGCGAGCTCTACGAGCGGATGAAGGCGGTCAAGGCCACCGGGCTTCCGCTCATGATCCATCCGCATGATCAGGCACTCATGGACGCGATCGAGCGCGAGTACTGGGACCGCGGCGAGCGCGACTTCCGTGCCTACGCGAAGGCGTACGCGCACGACGACGGCGTGATCTGGGACACCGCCGTCGCCGTTCTGCTCCGGTTGCAGGAGGCGACCGGCGTGCGGCTGCATCTGCTTCACACGCAGACGAGGCGGGTCGTCGAGATGCTCCGGGCAGCGAAGGCCGCCGGCCGCGCCGTCTCGGCGGAAGTGAATCCATGGTGCTTCTGGCTTGGCAACGATTGGGCGAACATCGAGCGACTCGGCTCGTACGCGCTCTCCTATTACGTCGCGCCGCACCACTCGGACGCGGTGTACGCCGGATTCCGCGATGGAACCGTCGACATCATGGCCACGGACCACGCTCCGCATCTGCGCGAGGAAAAGGAGCCGGGCTGGACCGACGGCTGGAAGGCCCACACCGGTACGCCGTCGGAGCAGTTCTACCTCTCGTTGCTGCTCACCGACGTCGCGGCGGGCAAGCTGTCGTACGAGCGCGTCGTCGAGGCAACCGCGACGAGGCCGGCGAAGCTGTTCGGGCTCTATCCGCGCAAGGGCGCGATCCGCGTCGGCGCGGACGCGGACGTCGTCCTCATAGATCCCGCAAAGCGCCGCACCATCACCGACGCCGACGTGTTGAGCAAGTGCGGGTGGACGCCCTACGCGGGACGCGAGGTCCGGGGGCTACCTATATACACGCTGCTGCGCGGCGAGGTGATCTACGACAACGGCGCGCTCGCGGTCCGCGAAGGCTACGGTCGCCAAGCCGTACGCGCGGACGCCCGCATCCTCACTGCTTGATCTTCAGAGAGACGGCGACGACGTAGGGGAGCTCGAACGGAGCGCCACCGTCCAAAGTCGGACGGTGTCGCTCCCTGTAGCGGCGGCTAGACGAAGCGCCGAATAAATGCGAGCGCGGTCTCGGCCACCTCGCGCCAGCCACTGTCGATGACAAGCGCGTGCCCGCGGTTGGGCATCTCGACGATCTCGGTCACGCCGTCGTTGTGCTTTTGCTGCTTGTAGGAAGCATTCGTGATCGCCCAGGGGACGGTGTTGTCCTTCTGGCCTGAGATGAAGAGGAGCGGTCCGCGATCGGGGTTCTTGGTGTCGACTTTTGCCTCGGTCCACGGGTTGAGGTTGGCGAGTGCCGCCTGAAACAGAGGGACCCCGGACGCGGGAACGTGATAGGTCTCGTACAGCTCCTTGGCCTCGTCCTCGCTCAGGGCGTTGGCCCAGCCGTATTTGAACTGCTCGAAGGTCAGCGCGACCGCGCGGCCGCGATTGGCGGGATTGCCGAGCACCGGCGACGCCGACTTGAGCGACGAGATCGGGAGCGGCAGCACGCCTCGGAAGGGGCCCGGGTCGATCGCCACGGTCGCTGCTGAGAGGCCGCGACCGGCGACGATCTGAGCCAGCAGCCCGCCGAAGGAGTGACCGATGACAGCCGGTTTCTTCTTCAGCTGGCCGATCGCCTCGGTGTAGTGCTCGGCCACCTGGCCAACGCTCTTGTGAGCGAAGACCTCGGGATGCGCCTTCGCCTCCGCAACCGTCTCCGGGTCATCGGGCCACCCCGGCTTTACGGTCGCAAAACCCGCCTCCTCGAAGACAGCGGCCCAGCGGTCCCAGCTGCTCGGGAGCAGCCAGAGGCCGTGGATGAAGACGACCGGAGTAAGACCCGTCGCGTTCGCGCGTTCGATCTCGTCCGCGGTGGCGCGTGCTTCTGTGGTGATCACTTACGAACCCTCCCCTGGCCACTTCTTGGTCGTGGCCGAACCATCATGGACTCGAATCGTGGAGGCTCGGGAGCGCAATTGCTGTCATCCAGATGACAGGTGGAGCGCGCGGGTCCTCAGAGCAGCCCCGAAAGGGCCAAAGCCTCGAGCCCCACGGGATCGATGATCCTGACGCGACGATGGGCGGTGTCGACCAGGCGGCCAGCACGGATCGCGGTCAGTCCCTTCGCAACGACTGGTCGGGCCGATCCGATACCGTCGGCGATCTCCTGTTGTGACACCGCTGCCTCCAGCTGCCCCGCCGACAGCTGGGTTCGGCTGGCTCGATCCAGGAGGTCGAATGCGACGCGCTGCACGACCGAGCCGAACGCATGAAGGGCGATCGTGCGAACGCAGTGTGAATATCGCTGGGCGAGATCGGCGGCAAGAGCGCTTCCCGCCGCTGGGTCGACCTCGACTCGCCTGCGCACCGTAAGAAGGTCGAGATGGATCACGATCGAGTCCACGATCATCTGCACAGAGCCGTCGAAGACGGCGCCCATGACGAGCATCCCGCCCATCAGCTCCCCGGGGTGGACGTACCTGATGGTGGTTTGACGTCCTTCGGACGATGTCAGGTAGAGGCGGGCGAAACCCTTTTCCAGGATGTCCGCTCGGTCCGGGTCCCCGGGCTGAAAGGCGATCGTTCCGGCCCGGTACCGGATCTTGGTGCTGTTGACAAGAATCTGGTCACGGCTCTCGCGCGGCATACGGTCCAGGAACGGGGTGCTGCCCAGGTCGACGACGTCTACGAGCCGCTCTCGATCTTCGGGAGTGCTTTCCCTACCTGAGGCGCCAACGAGTCGCCCCGTTCGGCTCGGCAGTCGCTACACCAAACGCCGTCGTAGGCGTAAACACATAGAGGTCCCACGGCGGCGGCCCGGCGCTCGGCGCGCTGTACTCGGCGGTGAATGCGCCGTCGCTCACCCGCGCCGGCCATCCCTGGTCCGCATACCTCTTCGCAAGACGGCGGAGCGTCGGCTCATCCGTGACCTTGACGGCCGACCCTTCGATGACCAGGTCGAGTCCTTTGAGTGCGATGGAGATTACGCAGCTCGCGTTCTGGGCAAGGTTGCGCCCTTTTCGAGTGCGGGCACCGGTCACGAAGTAGATCCTTCCCTCGATCCAGAGCGCGCCCACCGCGGCAACATGTGGCCGGCCGTCGGGGCGCGTCGTCGCCAGCCAGTAGGTTCCGGAGGCACCGGCGTCGAGCTGCTCAAGCGCCCGCGACCAGGGGATCGGCTTGTCACCGTAGATGTCGAGGTTCTTCTCTTTCACAGCGCTCACGGCTTTGCTGCCTTGACTCATCGTCGGTCTCCTTGCAAGAAGGCCATGGAGCGCTGGCGCGCCTATCTCAACGGTGCCGACCCGGCCGCGCGAGCCGGGCGCGCGCTCTGGCAAAAGCTTCCGAGCCCGCCTCGTTGCGTACTGTGTGCTGCACCGTTTCGCGGACCGTTCGCGCCACTCCTCCGATTGATCGGCAAGCGACCGTTCACCAAGAACCCGCGCTACTGCGACTTCTGCATGAGCAGGCTCATCAAGGCGGAGGGCGGCGCGGAGATCGAGATGAGCGCCCTCTTCGCCGATGTTCGCGGCTCGACGACGCTGGCTGAGCAGCTCGGACCAACACGCATGCGCGAGATCATCGATCGGTTCTACACCGCCGGCGTGGATGTTCTGTGCCAGGGCGGCGCGATGGTGGATCGCTTCATGGGCGACCAGATCGTCGGCTATTTCGTACCGCTGTACGCGTCGATGCATTCGCGGAGTGCGATCGAGACCGGCCTCGCACTGCTCAAAGCGACTGGAAGCCTCCCGGGGAAGACCCCGTGGATCCCGATCGGCGTGGGCGTCAACACGGGGGAGGCGTTCATCGGCACCGTCGGTCGTGCGGGTGGCCTGCTCGAGCTCACCGCCATCGGCGAAAACATCAACGTGGCAGCTCGGCTCGCGTCGATCGCCGAGGCGGGTGAACTCGTGTGCTCGGATGCCGGTCACCGTGCGCGTTCTCCGAGCTGCTTAGGCGGAACCCGCCGCCCTATCGCGGCTCCTGACCCACGCCACGGTGCCCGAGCAGCTCGATGAGAGCCAGCTGACATACAGATAGACCGCTGCAAGAGCCGAAGAAGGCGAGCGAGTCCGCTTACCCGCTCCCGACCGTCGACCGACGCTCGAGCTCATCCGCGCTCGGCTCGCCCAACGCGAACGACCCGCTCTTGATCTCACCCGCGCGCTCGTACGTCGCGATGACGACGCCGGTGCTCGATGTGGTCACGTCCACGACCTTGAGCCCAGCCGGGATCGCGCCTCCAGCGAAGAGCCGCTTGCCGCTGCCGAGTAGGACCGGGAAGGTCCACACGTGGAACTCGTCGATGAGGTCATTCCGCAGGAGCGTCTGGATGAGGTCGCCGCTCCCGTGCACCTGGATCTCCGGTCCGGATTGCTTCTTGAGCTCGGACACATATTTCGGCACGTCGCCTTTGATGAGTGCGGAGTTGTTCCACTCGACGTTCTTGAGCGTCCGTGACGCGACGTGCTTGCGCGCGCTGTTCAACGCCTCCGCGCCGGGTTCGGTCGAGTGGGGCCAGTACGCGGCGAAGATCTCGTACGTCCTTCGGCCGAGGAGCAGCTCGAACGGCCGCCCCATGAAGTCGCCCATGACCTGTCCCATCCGATCGTCCCAGTAGCCGACGGACCATCCGCCCTGCGTGAACCCGCCAGTGCGATCTTCCTCGGGCCCGCCCGGCGCCTGCATCACGCCGTCGAGCGTCACGAACGTGCTCACCTTGAGCTTTCTCACGATGACATCCTCCCTTTGTGCCACGCCGCGCAAGACGCGCCGGCTCGACTTGACGATTGTGCTCGTTCTACGTTGGACGTCCTCGTCCGCTTACACGGAAGACCCAGCGTCAGAGCATCAGGCGCGCAAGCTGAATCCGTGACGTCACGTCGAGCTTGCGGAACGCCTTACGCAGGTGGTACTCGACGGTGCTCCGGCTGATGAACAGCTGAGCCGCGATCTCGCGATTCGTGTTTCCCTGCGCCGCCAGGCGCGAGACCTGCGCCTCCTGCGGCGTCAGCTGGTCGAGCGTGTCGACCGTCCGCTTCCGGGCATGCTCGCCGGTCGCCTCCAGCTCGACGCGCGTTCGCTCGGCGAACGCGTCCATGCCGAATTCCGTGAACATCTCGTGCGCGAGACGCAGCTCCTTGCGTGCGTCAACCCGGCGCCCCTCTCGTCGCAGCCACTCGCCATACAGGAGGTGTGACCTCGCGAGGTCCAGGCGCAGCCGAGTGGCTCGTAGCAACTCGACCGCCTCGCGATACAGCGTCTCCGCTGCGGGACCTTGCTGAAGGAGTGCCCGGGACCGGGCCTCGACCGCTAACGCCCACGGCGTGCCGCTCGCGCTAGTGGACTCGCCGAGCAGCGCGAGGGCGTCTGCGGCCTGCTCGCTCCGACCACTGCGGCTCGCGGCTTCGATCAACTCGACCAGCGCAAAAGTCGAGAACCACAGCTCGTGTGGATCGACACTCGCCTGGGCCGCGGCGGCGAAGGCCTCGTCGTACCGGGCGAGACCGTTGTACAGGATCGCCGTCACCCAGTGCGCCATCGTGAGTCCCATCCCTTCGCCACGGACATTGAAGTCCGCGGTGCTAGTGCGCAGCAAGCGCACGAGCTCGTCTTCGTCGCCACGGATCGCGGCGACTGCGAGTGCCCCGTAAGGCGGAAAGATGCGACTGTCGGTAACCGCGGCGAGGACGTCCGACTCCTGGACGAGGGACTCTGCCGCGCGCAACTCGCCCGCGAAGAGGTGAACGCCGACACGCGTGGTCAAGGCCAGCGGCAGTTCCGAGAGTGCACCGACCTCCCGGGCTGACCGGACCTGTCGCGACGTCAGCGAATCCCAGGCTTCGTAGTCCCAAATGAAGCCTGCGATCCGACCAGCGAGCCAAAACCAACGGAGCGCGTCCTCCGTTCCGATGTCATCGTTGTGGAACCGCTCGAGCGCCTTTCGGGTCGTCGGTATGCCGGCTGGATGACCCTCGATGATCAGCAGCGCTAGTCCGTCGAGGAGCAGGTCCACAGCGCGCGTCGGCGGCGGTGAAGGAGGCGCGGCACGTGCGGCGCGGGCCACCTGTCGTGCATCGAGCTCGCCCGCCAGCCGTCCGGCGAACAACGCGGCGGTCAGCGCATCGAGGTAGATCTCGCGCGCGAGCCGCGTGTTCAATGACTCGAGTCGTTTCGCGACGGCGAGCAACAGCGATGGCGCCTCGCGACCGCGGTCGGCGGCGAAGAAGATTCGCGCGCGAAGAACGTCCGCCCGGGCGCGCTGAAACCTGTCGAGCGGTC
>VBEY01000104.1 GCA_005889295.1 Chloroflexota bacterium
GCTCCCTTCCCCACTCCGCCTGCGATCCCGACGTCGGCGTCCTTCGCCTCGCCGGGCCCGTTCACCTCGCAGCCCATCACCGCGACCTTCATCGGCACGGGCAGTGCGCGGAGCCTTTCCTCCGCGACCTTCGCGAGCGGGATCAGATCGATGTCCGCGCGGCCGCACGACGGGCAGGCGACGAGCGTGAGCCCCTGGTCGCGAAGGCCAAGCGACTTCAAGAGATCGAACGCCGCCTTCACCTCGACGACGGGATCTTCGCTGAGCGACACGCGGATCGTGTCGCCGATGCCCTCGTAGAGGAGGACGCTCATCCCGGCCGCGGAACGGATGGAGCCCGCGAGCGCGGTACCGGCCTCGGTGACGCCGAGGTGGAGCGGGTACGGGACCGCCTTCGCGAGCCGACGGTACGCCGCGATCATCACCGGGACCTCGAACGCCTTCACGCTCACGACGATGTCGTCGAAGTCGAGGTCTTCGAGGATCCGGATCTCGCTGAGCGCGAGGTCGACCATCCGCTGGGCTTCGTCGCGAATGTCCCCGGGCTGTCGGTCGCCGATCGAGCCGTGGTTCACACCGATGCGAATCGGCGTCTTCTGCTCCTTGGCCCGCTTCACGACCTCGCGCACCCCGTCCTTGTTGTGGATGTTCCCCGGGTTGAGACGCAGCTTGTGGACCTTCGCGTCGAGCGCCATGAGGGCGAGCTTGTAATCGAAGTGGATGTCGGCGACGACCGGCAGGATCGAGCGGCGAACGACCTCTTTCAGAGCCTCGCCGGCGCGCTTGTCCGGAACGGCGACGCGCGCGATCTCGCAGCCGGCCTCCTGCAGGAGCTCGATCTGACGGATCGTCGCGTCGACATCGTGGGTGAGCGTCGTGCACATCGACTGCACCGCGACGGGAGCGCCGTCGCCGATCGCCGTGCCGCCGACCCAGACGCGCTTCGACTTCCGCCTGGGGCGTGGCGAAGCGCGGTCCTCCGGCAGGTTCAGGTCGACCTTCATTGGGGCATCCACGACATCAAGTCTAGACGCGGTGCAGGGTGTCTCCGAGCATCACCCAGGGGTCTTCCGGTTGCCATTTCTGGGCTTTTTTGAGGAAGCGCAAGAACCGTGGATCCTTGTCGAAGGCGTCGTGCTCGTCACGGCTCGGCGTCTCGATGACCAACAGATACCCCTTGGCTCCGGCCACCTCCTGATTGCCGTCGCCGATGCGCGCGAGCGACGCCAGCAGGAACTTCCCGCTCGCACGAAACTCGTCCCAAAGCGGTCGCACCTGACGCGTGAAGGCTTCCTCGAACGCGGCGGCCTCCGCCGCGCGAAACCACAGGACGATCACGACTGTCTCAGACATGTCCTCCTCGATAGAACGACGCCATGCGCGCGAACTCAGCGTCTGGCCCGTCCTCGCGCAGAAAAGCCCTCGTGTGTCGGCACCCTGCTCTGGACGCTCTGAACGCTCACGCGCTCGCTCCGGTGTAGGACCGTAGGCCGAGCCGCCAGAACCGCGACGCGAGATAGAACGCCGTCGCGCTTCCGACGACAAGAAATCCAAGGCCGATCGCATCAAGACGCCCCGCGATCATCTGCGCGGGCACGGTGACGGCGACACCGATGGGCACGGCGCTCGACAGGGTGACGCGCAGCCATCCGGGATACACGTCGACCGGGAAACGTCCCGCGTCCATGAACGACCAGTACAGGGCCATGAGGTTGTCGACACGCACGAACCAGAAGGCAAAGGTCGAAAGCGCAAGCAGGAGCGCGTAGATGAGCGCGAAGCCGCACACGAGCGCGATCGGGAATCCAATTGCTTCGAACGCGCCGACGCTCGGGATTCGCCCGAGGCCGACGGCGACGACGATGGCGCCGAGCGCCATCTGCGCGAGCGCCACGACCTGGAAGTGGCGGAGCGTCACGAGGAACTGTGCCGACGCCGGCTTGAGGAGAGCGAAGTCCAACGTGCCGAGCCGGACGTGCTCCATGAACTTCTCGAAGCTCGGCTGGAGCACGAGCTCGCCGAAGCCCTGCACCAGGTAGAAGCATCCGAGCAGGACGAGCATCGCCCCGAGATCCCATCCGTTCAGGACGGTTGTGTAGCTGAAGAGGACGAGCACCGCGCCCACGCTCGTCGCGGTGACGACGACCGTCTGCAGGATCTCGAGGATGAGGTTGAGGCGGTACTCGAGCTCGTACTGGAGCTCGGTGCGAAAGAAGAGCCGCAGCAAGCGGGCGTAACGGATCATCAGGCACCCACCGCGCTGTACTGCCGGACCCCGACGCGCCAGACGCGCTGGAAGGCGACGTAGAAGACCACGACCCAGAAGACCTGGCCGACCATAAGCTCCAGCGCGGTCGTCACGCTCACGCCGCCCCGGAGGATCTCCGCCGGGACTCCGAGGATGTAGCCGAATGGCAGCGCGAGCGAGATCGCCTGCAGGGGCCCAGGGAGAAGGGCAAGCGGCGCGATCTGGCCCGCGAAGATGAACGCCGCGCGATCCCAGAACGTCGAGACCGCGTGCACCCGCGTGGTCCAGAACGCCAGCGTGGCGAGGACCCAGCCCGAGAGGAACGCGAGCGAACCGGCGAGGAGCACGCTCGGAACGAACAAGAGCAAATGCGTCGGTGTCGTGCGGAACCGCGCGTCGAACGTGAGCGCGATGAACACCAGCACGATCGAGAGCGGGATGATCGTCGTGAGCTTCCAGACGAGGTTCTCGACGACCGAGTAGTGGATGGGGTGCAGCGGGCGTAGGAGCTTGGGCGAGAGGCGGCCCATGCGCACCTCGAACTCGAATTCGTACGCGTTCCAGCTCGTCGCGAGGTTGCTCACAAGAGACAGCGCGATGTAGTAAGCGGCGAAGTCCCGCACGTCATAAGCGCCGATCTGGCCACCCTGCGAGTTGGCCACCGCGACCCACGCGGCGAGGAAGATGACCGGCCGGATGACCGAGAAGAGCATCCAGAGGATCGACTGGACCCGGTACTGCGCCGCCGACTGAATCTGCGCGACCAAAAGCGCCCGATACGTGCTGATCACGCACTCACCGTTGTCTGCTCCGACGTGAAGACGCGGTCGATGACCTCCTCGATCGGCGGGTCCTCTACCGAGATGTCCGCGAGGCGCTCGCGGAGGTCATTCACGAGACGGGCCGTGCGTTCCGGCGCGACCTGCCGGTCGACGCGCAAGGTGACACGACCCTCTTCGCGCGAGACAACGGTGCCGTAGGCGTCGAGGTCTGTCGATGCGGCAGCACCGTCGTGCAGCGTCGCGGTGATCACCTTGTATGGCGCCATCCGCTCGGCGAGATCCGCGAGGGGGCCGTCATAGAGGAGCCGCCCTCGGTGAATGACGATCACGCGCTTGCAGAGCGCCACGACGTCGTCCATGTAGTGGCTGGTGAGAAGAATCGTCGCACCGGTGCGGCGGTTGTACTCCGCGACGAAGCGACGGATTCGGACCTGCATCGAAACGTCGAGGCCGATCGTCGGCTCGTCGAGGAACGCGACCCGCGGCGAATGGATGAGGCCAGCCGCGAACTCGACCTTCATGCGCTCGCCCAGCGAGAGGTTACGTACCGGCTTGTGCACGAGCTCCTCGAGCTCGAGCAGCTCGGTGAGCTCCTTCACCGTGCCCTGGAACTCGGCTTCGGGGATCCGGTAGATCTCCTGGAGGACGCGCAAGCTGTCCGCGGCCGGGATGTCCCAAACCAGCTGTGTACGGTTGCCCATGAGCAGGGTCATCCGCTGCAGGTAGGCGTTCTCGCGTCGCCATGGCACATAGCCCAGCACACTCGCCTCGCCTGCGCTCGGGTGGAGAAGACCCGACAGCATCTTGAGCGTGGTGGTCTTCCCCGCCCCGTTCGGCCCGAGGAAACCGACGACCTCGCCCGCGTCGATCCGGAAGGTGATGCCGGCCACCGCGTTGACATCCTTGCGGTGGCGCCTCACGAACGAGCGCAGTGTCGCGGCGAGGCCTTCCTCGCGCTCGGTGACCTGGAACGTCTTGCGCAGTTCGCGGACGTCGACGACGACCTCGGTCATTCAGGCATGATGACCGCGTTCAACGGTGCGCGCGAGTGCATCATTTGTTGCGAACAAGAGGAGGCCGACCATGACAGAGCAGCGCGTCATCCCGATGCTCGCCTACGAAGATGCGAGCCTCGCTGCGGATTGGATTACCAAGGTGTTCGGCTTCCGCGAGGCTGAGCGCTTTCACGACAGCCTGGGCACGGTGACCGACGTCGTGCTCGAGCTCGATGGAGCGACCGTGCTCGTGGGTCATCCGAGCGATGCATACCAGGGCCCGCGTCGGCACGCCCAGGCCTGCGCGCTCGCCCGCCAGTGGCTCGAGAATCCGTACATCGTCGATGGCCTCGTCGTCTACATCGATGACGTCGACACCCACTTCGGCCGCGCCAAGCGCGGCGGCGCGAAGATCCTGAGCGAGCCGGAGACCAACGAACGGCAGCGTCAGTACCGCGTCGAGGACCTCGAGGGGCATCGCTGGATGTTCGCCCAGCGCCTCGGGAGCTAGCCTCCGGCGGCGCGGCGGATGTCGGCGACGCTTACGACGACGAGGAGGCCGAGGAGAAGAACGAAACCGACCGCGTGGATCGCGGCTTCGACCTGCGGTGAGATCCGCCGGCGAAGCGCGGCTGAGAGCAACACGAAGAAGAGGCGACCGCCGTCCAGTCCCGGGAACGGGACGATGTTGAGCACGCCGAGGTTCACCGAGATCACCCCGACGAGCTTCAAGAATGCCGAGAGGCCCGCCTGGCTCACGAGCGCGGTGACCCGGAGGATCTCGATCGGGCCACCGACGGGCGGCGGGCCCGGCTGACCCGCGGGACGCGCGAAGAGCTGCGCCGGAAGATCGGCGATCTGCGTGACGACGTCCCCGGTAAGTCGAACGGCCTGGCCGAACGCCTGCGGAAGCGGCAACGCGGTGGGCGGGCTGGTCACCTCGGTAAGTCGCACGCCGATCGGACCTTCGTCGGCCGGCGGTTGGGTGCGGGGGACGACCTTCAGCGGTCCGATCGTCTGTCCGCCGCGGCCCAGCACGATCGTTACCTCCTTGCCGGCATGGCTGTACACGTAGCTCTGCAGGTCAGTCGTCCGGGTGATCTCCTTCCCGTCGATCGTCCGGACGATGTCGCCCGGCTGGATCCCGGCCGCGGCGGCCGGCGAGCCCGCTGCGACCTCTTCCACGCGCACGACGCCGGTCGGGGCCTCGGTGCCGATCGCAAAGGCGGCCGTCAGCACCACGATCGCGAGAACGAAGTTCATCGTGACTCCCGCGGCGAGGACGATGGCCTGGGCCCACCACGGCTTCGAGGTGAACGAGCCAGGGTCACCGGCGCCTTGTTGCTCGATCGCGAAGTCGTCCTGACCGAGGATCCGGACAAAACCGCCGAAGGGGATCGCGTTGACGCTGTAATCGATCCCACCGCGCCGGATCGCGACGATGCGCGGTGGGAACCCGAAGGCGAACTCGAGCACGCGCATGCCCAGCAGGCGCGCCGTGATGTAGTGACCGAACTCGTGGACCGCGATGATCAAGGTGAACATCACGAGGAAGAGCGGGATCGCGAGTGGGTTCTGCGCGAAGAACTGGATGAGCCCGCCCATCAGGCGACCACCGCCGGCGCCGCGAGCGAGGCACGGACGGAGGCATCGATGGAGATGATCTCGTCGAGATCGGGCTCGCGCGACTGTTTCGCCCGCGCGCCGAGATCCGCGCCGCGGCGGAGCAGCTGTGCGATGTCGGTGAAGGGGATCTCCCCGCGCAGGAAGCGCTCGACCGCGATCTCGTCAGCCGCGGACAGGCCGATCATCGCCCCGAGGTCGGCTGACCGCGCCGTCTCGAGGACCACCCCGAAGGACGGATAGCGCTGCGCGTCGATCCTGCCGAAGTGAAATGTCCGCTCGGCCGTCCAGTCGAACCGCGGTGCCGGCGACGGCGCGCGATCCCAGAGGAGCGCGTACTGGATGGGCAGGCGCATGTCCGGCTCCGCGAGCTGGGCCTTCACGCTGCCGTCGACGTACTCGACAAGGGCATGCACGACGCTCTCCGGGTGATAAACGACGTCGATGCGCTCGTAGTCGAGGCCGTAGAGCCACCGTGTCTCGACGACCTCGTAGCCCTTGTTCACCAGCGTGGCCGAGTCAATGGTCACCTTCCGACCCATCTTCCAGGTCGGATGGTGAAGAGCGTGTTGCGGGGTCACACCCGCAAGCGCCTCGAGGGGAACATCGCGGAAGGCCCCGCCTGACGCGGTGAGCGCCACGCGACGGACCGCAGACAGATCCTCTCCGACGAGGCACTGCCAGAGCCCGTTGTGCTCGCTGTCGACCGGGCGAAGACGATGCCCCGCCCCGCCGGAAAGGCGCCGGATGAGATGACCAGCAGCGACGAGGACCTCCTTGTTCGCCAGGGCGACGGATTTGCCGTCCTCGAGCGCGGCGACGGTCGCGCGCAACGCGGCGACGCCCGGCGTCGCAACGAGGACGAGGTCCGCGTCGGAGTCGGTCGCGAGCGCGACGAGGGCGTTCGGGCCAAGCGCGGTGCGCGCGGTCGGAAACTCGACCGCAAGACGGCGGAGGTCATCGATGTTGCGGTTCGCGCCGAGCGCGACGACGCGCAGCCGGTCGGGATGGGCGCGGACGACGTCAAGCGCTTGCGTGCCGATGGAGCCGGTCGCCCCGAGGATGGCGACGCGGGTAGGTTCGCTCACTCCGTCCATGATCCCAGACGGGGTGGGCCGTACTCGGTTTGTGCTCAGAATCGTTCGAACATCCCGCCTTCGCCCCCGAGACCCGTGAGCAGCCACGCGATGAATACTGCGAACACGAACGGCGCGCCGGCCACCAGACTATCGAGTCGGTCGAGGAGGCCGCCGTGTCCGGGGAGGATCGCGCCCGAATCCTTCACACCGGCGCGCCGCTTGACGTACGACTCAAGCAGGTCGCCAGCCAGACCCACCGGGCCAAGTCCGAGCGCCACGATCAACACTGGAGTACGCGGCAGACCGAAAGTCACGCCGATCGCCACCGCGGCGAGCGCGCAGGCGACGAACCCCGCGGCTGTTCCCTCGCGTGTCTTCCCGGGGCTGATCGACGGCGCGATCCTGCGACGACCCACGGCGGACCCCACCAGATAGGCGGCGATGTCGGCGGCCCAGGTCGGGATGATGGTGAGCAGCAGCCACACCGGAACCCAGTCCGGTGTCCCAGCACGCGCGCCGAGCGCACCCGCCGCCCTGAGGAAACCGAGGCAGACGAGGCCGAGAACAAAAACCGCGCCAAAAGCCAGGGCGGGCCTTCCGACGCGAAGTCGTAGCAGCTCGGAGAAGCCGACCAGACCGGCGCCAACGAGCAGGATCCAGAGCACGATCGGCGGCCCACCGACCGCGAGAAGAACGATCGCGGCATAGATGAGCGCGGTGACCGTGCGACGGCGAAGTTCCCGCACTAACGTCCGAAGCGTCGTTCGCGCTTCGCGTACGAATCAAGAGCGGCGTCCAGGTCGGCAACGGAGAAATCTGGCCACAGCACCTGGGTCGCCCACATCTCCGCATACGCGACC
Organism: Chloroflexota bacterium; assembly: GCA_005889295.1. Taxonomy (GTDB): domain Bacteria; phylum Chloroflexota; class Limnocylindria; order P2-11E; family P2-11E; genus 3-1-20CM-2-70-9. The sequence continues at coordinate 7,588 of VBEY01000104.1, forward strand.
TCCCAGAGGAGGAAGTTCGAAACACGGAGCTCGCCGCCGGTCCGGATGAGGAGGTCCGGATCCGGATGGTCAGGCGCGTAGAGCCGCTTGGCGATGGCCGTTTCATCAACGGACTCGGGCGGCACTCCTTCCGCGACCAGCCGCCGCACCGCGTCCACGATCTCCGCTCGGCCGCCGTAGTTGAACGCGAGCGTCATGACGCCACGGGTTCCTGGTGAGGTCTCTTTGACGGCGCCCGCGATCGCCTTCTGGAGACGTTCGCTCAGCTCGTGCAGGCGCCCAATGACCATCAGGCGGACGCCGTCCTCGACGAGGGTCTTCGTCTCTCGGCGGATCGTCTCTTCCAGAAGGGCCATCAGCGCGCCGACCTCTTCCTCGTCGCGCGACCAGTTCTCGGTCGAGAAGCTGTAGAGCGTGAGGTACTCGACGCCACGTTCACGCGCCGCGCGCAGCGTGCGGCGGATGGTCTCGACGCCCGCGCGATGGCCGGCGATTGCCGGCAGGTGCCGTTTGCGCGCCCAACGCCGATTGCCGTCCATCACGATCGCGAGATGCCGCGGGACGGCCGAGGTCAAACCGCGAGGATCTCCTTCTCCTTGGCCGACCCGATCTCGTCACACGTGAGGATGTATCTGTCGGTGACCTTCTGGAGCTGCGCCTCGACGCGTTTCACCTCGTCGGTGGTTACGCCCGAGCTCTTCTCTTTCGACTTCAGCTCGTCGTGCGCGTGTCGGCGGAGAGTGCGGATCTCGACGCGCGCATCCTCGACCTTCTTGTGCAGCACCTTCACCAGATCCTTGCGGCGCTCCTCGTTGAGAGCTGGGATGTTGAGCCGGATCACTGCTCCGTCGTTCGACGGGGTGAGCCCGAGATCCGACGCGATGATCGCCTTCTCGATGGCCTTGATCAGGTTGCGGTCCCAGGGTTGTATGACGATCTGGCGTGCCTCCGGCGCGCTGATCGCGGCGAGCGAGACGAGTGGCGTCGCCGCGCCGTAGGCGTCGACCTCGAGCTCCTCGACGAGGCTCGGAGCGGCACGGCCGGTGCGCACACTCGCGAGCTCGTGCTTCAGGGCCTCGATCGCCTTCCGCATCCTCGTCTCCACCTGCGGGAGGATGTCCTCGAGCGCCACTATTTGCTGTGGACGAGCGTGCCGATGTGCTCGCCCTTGGCGGCGCGGACCATCGCGTCGGGCTGCGAGATGTCGAACACGATGATCGGGATACCGCGTTCCTCGGCGAGCGCGGCAGCCGTCGCGTCCATGACGCCGAGCCTCTTTTCGAGCAGGTCGCGGTAGGTCAGCTCGTCGTACTTCTTCGCACCGCGCACGACCTGCGGATCCGCGTCATAGACGCCGTCGACCCTGTTCTTTCCCATGAGGATCGCATCGGCGTTGATCTCCGCCGCGCGAAGGGCGGCCGCCGTATCGCTCGTGAAGAAGGGGTTGCCCGTGCCCGCGGCGAAGATCACGACGGACCCCTTCTCGAGCTGATGGATCGCGCGCCTGCGGATGTAGGGCTCGGCGACCTCCGCGATCGTGATCGCGGACTGCACTCGCACCGGCACCCCTACCGACTCGAGCTGGGATTGCAGCGCGAGCGCGTTGATGACCATGGCGAGCATCCCCATGTAGTGGCCCGTCGCCTCTTCGATGCCGTGCTCGGCGATCGTCGCGCCACGGATGATGTTGCCGCCGCCGATGACCACGGCCACCTGAACGCCGAGATCACGCACCTTCCGGATCTCCTCGGCGAGATAGCGCGTGTATTCGGGAGAGATGCCGAATTTTTGGTCTCCGAGCAGTGCCTCGCCCGAGAGCTTCAGCACCACCCGCCCGTACTTGGCCTTCGTCTGGACGGCCATCGGCGGCAGTCTAGGTCGGTTCGCCGTTTGACTGGCCGAGCTCGAACCTCTTGAACCGTCGAACGCGGACGTTCTCCCCCGTCGTGGCGGCGACGCCCGTGACGAGCTCGCCGATGGTCTTCGAAGCATCGCGGATGTAGGCCTGCTCGAGGAGATCGTCCAGATCTTTCGGGTCCATCGCCGCGACCTGCATGGCGATCTCTTTCGCAAGCTCCCGGAAATCGGGGTTGCGCGCCACGAAGTCCGTCTCGCTCGAGAGCTCGACCATCGCGCCAATACGGCCGCCGGCGTGCACGTAGGCCTCGACGACGCCCTCCTTGGCCTCACGGTCGGCCTTCTCCTTGGCCTTGGCGAGCCCGCGCTCCTTGATCAACGTTCTCGCCTTTACGAAATCGCCCTTCGCCTCGTCGAGCGCTCTCTTGCAGTCCATCACGCCGGCACCCGTCTCCTCGCGGAGGCGCTTGACGTCGTCCCTTGAGTTCGCCATCACTCGTCCTCTTTCTTGTCCACGGCGGCCTCGGCCTCTTCGGCCGGCTCTTCGTAGCGCTGCCCGCCGATCGGGTACTCCTCGTCCTCTTCCGGCTCGTACACACGCGGGGTGCGTTTCGCGCGCGGCACGCCGAGGCCACCCTCGTATTGCTCCGCGGTCGTCGACGGCGCGTACCCCATGTCCTCGGGCGTCGCTTCCTTACGTGCGGCGTCGAACTGCTGACGGCCCTCGAGGATCGCATCGGCCATCTTCTGGCAGATGAGCTTCACGGCGCGGATCGCGTCGTCGTTCGCCGGGATGATCACGTCGATCAGGTCGGGGTCGCAGTTCGTGTCGACCATCGCGATGATCGGGATTTCGAGCCGTCGCGCTTCCTCGACCGCGATGTGCTCGCGGTGCGGGTCGACGACGAAGATCGCGGTGGGCGGCCGGCGCAGCTCGCGCACGCCGGAGAAGTAGCGGTCCAGATGCGTGAGCTCATCATCGAGTCGCTGCGCGTCCTTCTTGGGCATCGTCGCGAAGTCGCCGCGCTCCTTGCGCTCCATCAGGTCGTTGAGGCGCTGGATGCGCTTTTGGATCGTGACGAAGTTCGTGAGGAATCCGCCGAGCCAGCGCTGATTCACGAAATGCATCCCAGCTCGCTTGGCTTCCTCGGAGATCGACTCCTGTGCCTGCTTCTTCGTACCGACGAAGAGGATCTGCCCGCCGTCGGCGGCGAGATCGCGCATGAACGTGTACGCCTCCTCCACGCGCGTGAGCGTCTGCTGGAGGTCGATGATGTGGATGCCATTCCGCTCCATGAAGATGAAGCGCTTCATCTTCGGGTTCCAGCGGCGCGCCTGGTGTCCGAAGTGGACTCCGGATTCCAGGAGCTGCTTCATGGTTACGACTGCCACGTGGGTCTCCCTTGTTCCTCCGCCTGCGAACCCGGGCTCTGCCGGAGGGTGGACAGCAGGCGTGCGAAGTACCGAGCTCGTGCTCGATCTTTGCTAATTGTAGCGTCGCCGGCCCGCATTTCTTAGCCGGCGTTCAAGACTCGGCACGGACTGTGCGGGGTAATAAGGGCCAAATGGCGAAATACGACGAGTCCCCTGTCCCGCGTGGCACCTCCCGCCGCTGGGAGGTCCTCATGTCAGACGGCGAGACGGCTCCGGAGGCAGGTCACGAGCGGCGAACGGCGAGGGATGTCCGCGCGGAGCACCGCGTTCTCCTGTCCTTCTCGGACGCCGACCTCGGTGCCATGCCCCTCGTCCCGGAGAACACGCGGCTCGCGCGGGCCGGTTGGTACCTCGACCTGCACGATCCCGGGCGGGCCGACTTCCGCGCCACCGGTGACGAGACCGTCGAGCCGGGACAGCACGTCCTCGCCCGGAAAGAAGTCTCGGCCGAGCTCTGGGACGAGCTCCGTCGCGCGTGCGACGGCGTCCTTGGCCGCCCTTCGATGCGGCATCTGCGCCCGGCCGTCTAGCGCGACCACTCCCAATGGAAAAACAGATCGGCCCGGCTTTCGCCGGGCCGATCGCCATTTCCAGCAGAGGGCGTCTTAGGTGAGGTTGTTGCCGATGTTGCTGAAGATGTTCTGAAGCTGACCGCGCAGGAAAATCATGGCGACGATGACAGCGATCGCGATGACAGCGATGATGAGAGCGTACTCCACGAGACCCTGGCCTTCGTCGTCACGGAAGAATGCGAGCACCCTAACAGTCCCTCCTTTCTTCCATGTTCGGCAGGCCACTGCCGGCCGATCTGAGCGCAACGATAGAAGGGGAGGGGTGGTGCGGTAGTCCCCCTCATGTACTCCCCCGATTTACTGATACCCAGCGGAAATCCGGATAGCCGCGCCGCCGCACGCGGTCGCGCAGGGCCTCCGGCGGGCTCGGAGCCCGCGCTGGTTTGACGACATCCGCGCCAAGTGTCGCTGCGAGAGCGTCCTTCAGCTGCTCCGCGAGCACCCGAAGCGGTCATCCACGATCGCACCACGCTGACACGCGGGCCGCTATGCGGTCGAGTGGTAGATGTTCAGTGCGCGCGTCCGGCAGCGAATCGAGCAGAACCTCTCCGTAGTCCTTCGTTACGACTCGGCGGTCGAGGAGCACGACGGCGCCATAGTCCGTCTTGGTGCGGATGAGCCGCCCGAACCCCTGGCGGAGCCGCAGCGCCGCCTGCGGCAGCTGGAACCCGGCAAACGGGTCTTCGTAGCGCTCGGCGCGCCCCTGGACAAGCGGATCGTCAGGCACGCTGAACGGAAGCCGCGCGATCACGACGCAGCGAAGGATGTCACCGGGCAGATCGACCCCTTCCCAAAATGACTGGGTCCCGAGGAGCACCGCCCGGCCCTGGGTGAAGCGCTCGAGCAAAGCGCGACGCGAGCCATCGATGCCCTGCGTGAGCACAGCGAGACCTTCACTTTCGAGCGCGCCGAGCCGGGCCGCCGCGTCGCGCAGGGTCGCGTGAGAGGTGAAGAGCACGAGCGTTCGTCCGTCCAGCGCCCGAGCGACGTCCTCGATCAGCCGTGCCGCCTCTTCGATGAACCGATCTTCGCCGGGGAGCTCGATGTCGATTGGGAGCAGCAGGAGCGCTTGGCGCTGATGGTCGAATGGCGAACCGACCGCGAGCGGCTCGGCTGCGACCTCGCGGATGCCGAACCGATCGAGGGCAAAGTCGAATGAGCCCGCGACCGCGAGCGTCGCCGAAGTGAAGACGACGGCGCGGTGCGCGTCTACCAGTTTCTCCTTGATGACACGGCCGAGATGCGTCTGCGCGACATGAAGTTCGAGCGCGCCGTCGTTGTCGCGCTCCAGCCACACGATGTCGCTCGAGCGGGGATCATGTATCCCCCGCGTGATCGCGCGGCGCGCACTCGCGAGCTCAGCCATCCCTGCCTCGAGCTCGGCGAGCTCATCTTCGTCACCGCCGAGGTTGCCGATACGCTCCGCCGCAAACGCGATGCCCGCGATCGCGTCCGCCAGCCGCTCACCGGCGAGCTCCACCGGGAGCCAGCGCTCGTCACTGGCGCGCAGCCCGGCCGTGATCCGCATGCGCTCCTCCGGTGGACCGGCATTCGGCACCAGCAGCGCGCCGAGCGCATCAAACACCTCGGTCGTCCGCTCGAGAGCGCGCTCGACCTCCCCGCGGATGCGCTCCGCGGGATCGGCGCGCGCCGGATCGCGGAGTGCCGAGGTCACCGCGACCGAATGCGCCACACGCTGCAGATCGCGGCGCAGGCGCGGCTCGTGGAGCTCGAGTCCAAATGCGTCGGTTGCGACGTCCTCGAGTCGGTGCGCCTCGTCGATGACGAGGTACTCGGCCTGCGGCAGGAGGGCGCCACGCATTCGGGCATCCTGCAAGAGAAGCGCGTGGTTCACGACGACGATCCCGGCGTCGACGGCGGCCTCGCGCGCGCGCTGCAGGTAGCAGTTCGTCCCCGGGGTCCGCTTGCAGCGCCGCTGGTCGCACGACTCGTCGTTCGCGGAGATTCTCGACCAGAGCTCGCCCTCTCCCCTCATGAGGTTCAGCTCGGCGCGATCGCCGCTCTCGGTGGCGGTGCGCCACACGAGAGTCTTGGACACGAGGCGTGCTTCCTCACGAGTCGTCACCGAGCCGCGCAGGATCTGCCAGCGACGGGGACACAGGTAATTCGAACGGCCTTTGAGCACGGCGACCGCGACGGCGCTTCCGAGCGCGAGCTGCAGAGCGGGCAGATCCTTCCGGACGAGCTGGTCTTGCAGCGGAAGCGTGTGCGTCGAGATGATCACGCGTTCTCCCAAAGCGGCCGCCGCGAGAGCCGGCACCGCGTACGCGATCGACTTCCCTACTCCGGTGCCCGCCTCGGCCACCAGCGCGCCACCGTCCGCGAATGTTCGCTCGATGGCCTCGGCGAGTTCGCGCTGCTGCGGACGATCCTCATATCCGACGAGCTTCGTCGCGAGCGGGCCGTCCGGCGCGAACAC
>VBEY01000105.1 GCA_005889295.1 Chloroflexota bacterium
TCGAGGCTTCGGCCGTGAGGCGCGCGAGGCTCGAGGCCGCGACGCGAAGCCACGCCGCGGTGTCCTGGAGCGCCTGCTGGAACTGATGCGAGACGGTCACCTGTTCGTCGGCCCCCAGCGACGGCCGGGGCATGAGCGCCTCGATGAAGTACCGGTAGCCGAGATCGGTCGGAACGCGACCCGACGACGTGTGGGGGTGCGTCAGGAGCCCCGCTTCCTCGAGCGCGGCGAGCTCGTTGCGGACGGTGGCCGGCGAGACATCGAGCCGGTACCCGCGGACGAGCTGAGTCGAGGCCACCGGCTCGGCGGTCGCGATGTACTCGCGTATGACCGCCGCCAGAACCTGTCGGGCGCGCGGATCGAGCTCCGGGAAGTCGGCTGGATCGGGTTTGGTAGTCAATTAGCACTCTCCTGTTGAGAGTGCTAAGAGCCTAGCAGGGGCCCTCGGCGCGAGTCAAGGTTCGCGACCGGCCGCCTGCCTGGTGAGGAGGCTGGCACGGGCTCTGCGGTTACCCAGCTTCATAACGGCGCACGGGGGTGTCTTCGATGGGGTCTGAGTTCAAACAGTTCTTGCTCAAGACAAACGTTCTCGCTCTCGCTCTCGCGTTCATCATCGGCGTGGCGCTGGCGGCCGTCGTCAACTCGCTGGTCAAAGACATCATCATGCCGCCGGTCGGGCTGCTCCTCGGTGGGGTCGACTTCAACAACCTCTTCATCGACCTCTCGGGCAAGCACCCCGCGAGCCTCAAGGCCGCGCAGGACGCGGGCCTGGCGACGATCAATTACGGCGTGTTCATCATCACCGTAATCACGTTCATCATCGTCGCCTTCGTCGTCTTCCTCATCGCTCGGTCGTTCATACCGAAGGGTGCGCCGACGAAGGCCTGCCCGTTCTGCGGGGAGGAGATCCTGGCATCCGCGCAGCGTTGCAAGTACTGCACGAGCCAGCTCTCGGCGGCGCGGGCGTAGCTACGCGGCGGTCGGCGAGAGAAGCGCCCGCACGCGCGAAACGAGGTCGTCGAGCTCGAAAGGCTTGGTGACGTAGTCCGCCGCGCCCAGCTCGGTCGCGTAAAGGCGCTCGGACATGCCGAAAATCGCGGTGACGACGATTACCGGAATGTGGGAAATCCGGCCATCCGCGCGGAGCTCGCGAAGGACGGAAAAGCCGTCGCGCTTGGGCATCATGAGGTCGAGCACCATCACCGCCGGCGATAGATCGTCGACGTCGCGCATGGCTTCGTCGCCGTCGTGGGCGAGCTTCGCGTCGAGGCCATCGTCCTTCAGCGCGGTCAGCATCACGTCCCCCAACGCGGGGTCGTCCTCCACCACGAGCACAAGCGGACGCTTCCGCGGAACTGCCACCTAGAAGCGGACCTCCTTCGCGAGACGGTCGGCGTCCTTGATCGCGATACGCCGGCGGCGGATCGAAATGATCTCGCGGCGTTCGAGGTCGCCGAGCACGCGGTTCACCGAGACCCTCGACGCTCCGATGAACGCGGCGAGCTCGTCCTGCGTTAGGGTCAGCTCGTTCCCGTCCCCGCTCGAGCGGACCAGGTCGAGCAGGTACTTGGCGACCCGGCTTGGCACGTCGAGGAAGATGAGGTCCTCGACCCGGTCGGAGAGTCGGCGGATGGTGCGGGCAAGCGTCTCCAGGACAACGCGAAACGAGGCCGGGTGTGATTCCAAGTACGCGAGGAAGTCATCGCCCGCGAGGAGCGCGGCCCGTGTGTCCTCGAGCGCTGTCGCACTCGCTGAGCGGGGACTCCGATCGAAGAGCGCCAACTCGCCGAAGAACTCGCCCGGCCGCATGATCGCAACGAGCGCCTCCTGGCCAAACTCGCCGGGCAGGGCGATCTTCACCCCGCCCTCGAGGACCATATACAAGTGGGTGCCGGGATCGTCCTTACGGAAGATCATCTCGCCGCGCCGGAAGCTTTTCGTGCGGACGCGGTCGGCAAGCTCGGCGAGCTCGCTGTCCGGAAGTCGTGAGAAGAGCGGAAGCCGCCGGAGGTGTTCGGCCACGCGCTGCTCTGGCATCGGCCGGATTCTACGTGCGTAACTTGACGCCCCGAGCATCATGAGCGCCCCATGGACGAAGCGAGGGAGAAGACACCGATCGCCCTAGGCGAGGCGTACATATCGGGCGCGCTGACGGCGCTCGAAGACGCCCCGCGCACCAAGCTGTTCTACGAAGTCCTCGCCGAGATCGCCGAGGGCGCGGGCCTGCGTGCCTATCTCCCGCACCGCGTCACGGATCCGGTCGCAGCCGCGAATCTCGATCCGCGCGCGGTGTACGAGATCGACCGGGGCCACGTCACCAGCGCGGTCGTCCTCATCGCGTATGCGGGCATCCCGTCGTTCGGCGTCGGCATCGAGGTCGAGCTCGCGCGCGAGCACGGCGTCCCCGTCGTCATCGTCGTCGAACGCGACCGGCCGATCTCGCGTCTCTTGCTCGGGAATCCAGCGGTCGTCGAGGTCGTGAAGTTCGCGGATCTCGATGGTCTGCGGCGCGCGCTCGGCGCCGCGCTCGCGGCGGTCGGGTCCGTGACACGCGAAGGCGCACGCCCGATCGTGGCCGACGACGTCGTGGTGCAGCGGTTCATCGCGAGCCTCGAACAGGCACGCCGGCTCCCCATCGCGGAGGTCACCGCGCTCCTCCGGGTCGGCGAGGTCGACGGCGAGACGGCCAGCGCCATCCGCGACGCTGTCGAGAGAGGACGGCTCTTCGGTGCGGGCCTCCGCGACCTCGTCGGCCGGTACGCGTTGCGCGGGGCGGACCTCGGCGCCTTCGTGCTGCGCGACGTGCTGGAGCGATCGCTCACAGAGGCGGCCGCGGCGCTCGGGGTTGACCCGCGCACGGTACGTCGTCACGTCGCGACCGCGCGCGTCCGCGTGGGTCTTGCGGAGGACGCGGCGCCGGATTCGGTCGCACAATGGCTGGTGACCGAGCTCATCGCGCCGCCGACGCGCGCGCTGCAGCTCCATCTCTTTGGCGTGACGAAAGCTCGGGGTAGGTAGGAATGGGCAAAGGACAGAAGAAACAGAAGACCAGCGGGAAGCTGGGTTGGCGCAGCAAGAAGGCAAACCACGGGCGGAAGCCCGGGATGGGCCGCGGCAAGCGCAACTAGAGAGGGCCCGCCACATGGCGTGCCCTCCCTTGCGAGTACTCCGGTCTAACCTAGCGGCGCTTCTTGCGGGTCGAGCTGCGGCGCGTCGTGCGCTTCGCGGTCGATCGCCCGGCGCTCTTCCGCCGAGCCGTCGTCTTCCGGCCGCCGCGCTTCGCGGTGCTCCGTTTTGCGGTGCCGCGCTTCGCGGTGGTGCGCTTGGCGGTGCCACGCTTCGCCGTCTTGCGTCGGGCCGTTGCGCGCTTCGCCGTCGTCTTCCGTCGGCCTGCGCTCGTCCCCGCACGGCGCCGCGTCGTCTTGCGACCGCCGCCGCTGGACGATGAGCCGCTCATCGGCGAGGGCGGAGGTGGCGTGGGGCTCGCTGGCAGCGGTGTCGGCCATACCGAGCCGGGCTCCTTCTGTGCGGACCAATCGGTGCCTTGGTCTTCCTGCATGGTTCCTCCCCAAAATCGGTGGAACGTTCGCGTGATGCATATCGAATTCCGTCTGGCATAGCAAGCGCAGGAACCACCCGTTGGGCGTTTTGTATGGATGACGTGAAGATCGTCGAGTCCGGCACATCGGCGGAATGGCGTCCGTGGGAGCCGCCGATGTGGCTCATCGCGCTCGGTCTCTGCGCGGCACTGCTCGTGGGCCTCGTGCAATCGGGCAACGTACGCGATCCGCGCCTCGGGAACGAGGCGAGCCCGTCGCCGTGCGTGCCGACGGTGGTCACGCAAGCAGCTGGCACGAGCTACACGTGGACCTTCTGCCCGGAGCGCTAGGGCAGCAGGCGGACGAAGACCTCGCTCGCCAGCAGGCGGCCTCGCGCGGTGAGCCTCGCGGAACGACCCTTCAGCTGGACGAGGTGAACCTGCTCGACCTCGCGCAAGGCACCGCGCACACGCGCCGCGGCGAGGTCCCCGAAGCGCGCGGCGTAGCGGCCCAGATCGAGACCTGAATCGAGTCGCAGCGCGAGCATCGCAGCCTCGCTCGGCGGATCGGAGTCGTCGTCCACCGCGCGCGGGCTCCCGGATTCGATACGCGAGATGTACGCCCGCAGGTCGACTGGGTTCGCCGAGCGCGCGCCTGCCAGGTGGGTGTGCGCGCCGGCGCCGACGCCGAGCCAATCCCGGTCGCGCCAGTACCCGAGGTTGTGGAGCGAACGCTTTCCGGGCCGTGCCCAGTTCGCGATCTCGTAGTGACGGTAGCCGGCGTGACCAAGGGAGCGCTCCGCCACCCGGTACATGCGGGCGATACCGGCGTCGTCGGGCTGCGCCGCGGAGGCCGCGCGACGCCAGCGCTCCAGGACCGGCCAGCCGCCCCCAGGCCAATTCGGGATGGAGCCGTCCGGGTCGAGCCGCAGTTCGAGCGGGTAGCAGGAGAGGTGGTCGGGGCCGAGAGCCGTGGCGATGCCGAGGTCGCGCTCCCAGCCCGCGATCGTCTGGCCCGGCCAGCCGAAGATGAGATCGAGGTTGACATCGAGGCCCGCGGCGCGAGCGACTTCGAACGCGCTGAGGCTGTCGTCCGGCTGATGGGTCCGCCCGAGCGCCCGCAGGCCGGCCGGGTCGAAGCTCTGCGCGCCGAGCGAGAGGCGCGTAAGCCCGAGCGCGAGCCAGGCCTCGAGTCGCGCGCGGTCCAGGGTCGCGGGATTCGCCTCGAGCGTCACCTCGCGCGGGCGAAGCACGAAAGCGGAGCGCAGCGCGTCGCCGAGGCGCGCGATCTCCTCGGGCTCGAGCAGACTCGGCGTGCCGCCGCCGAAGAAGAGGGTGCGCACGCGCGGATGGCCGAGGAGCTCGCCCTCTCGCACGATCTCACTGCTGAGCGTCTCCATGTAGCGGTCGCGGAGCGCCGTCGTGGCGGGCGCGGTCGCGAAGTCGCAGTACGGGCAACGCGACGCGCAGAACGGAATGTGCACGTAAAGACCGATCCCGCGTATCACCGCATCACCCCAAGCGGACTTGGCAGCTCGGCATCGGACGAGAGCTCGGCGGTACGCCCGAGATCGATGAGCCATTCGCGGGATTCGTAGACGAACGCGAGAAGGTGGCTCGGTCGCCAATCGCTCTCGGTCACGATCCGCTCGTCGCCAAAATCCGGAAGGAGCAGGACGTAGGCCGTGGCGCGGTCCACGACACGCGCACCGGAGACGCCGAACCCGCCCACCCGCTCCGCGCCGCCGAGCGCGGTGATGATAGAAACGCGGAGCGGCGCCACGACCTCGGCGAGGCGCGCGTCCTCGTCGGACGGCGCGACGCCCGCCGCATGCTGGAGCGCCACGGCGGAGCGTGCCGCGTAGAGCCCCTCGAGCAGGCCCCGCGTCTCGCGCGAGAGCTTTTCCCACATCGCGGCGCCGTCGTTTTCGGACACGGCACGGAGGAAAGTCGACGCCGCGATCTGCGTCGGGTGCTCGAACTGGATCCTCGGTGCCTTCACGTGTCGTCGCCGATCCGGAGGACCGCGAGGAAGGCCTCCTGCGGGATCTCCACCGATCCCACCATCTTCATCCGCTTCTTGCCTTCCTTCTGCTTCTCGAGCAGCTTCCGCTTGCGGGTGATGTCGCCGCCGTAGCACTTCGCGAGAACGTCTTTTCGTTTTGCCTTGACGGTCTCACTGGCAATGACCTTCCCGCCGATCGCCGCTTGTATGCGGACGTCGAACATCTGCTTCGGAATGAGGCCACGCAGCTTGTTCACGAGTACGCGGCCCGACTGTTGAGCCCGCTCGCGGTGCGTGATGATCGAGAGCGCGTCCACGAGCGTGCCCGAGACGAGGATGTCGAGGCGCACGAGGTCCGCCGGCCGATACTCCGCGAACTCGTAATCGAGCGAGGCGTAACCGCGGGAGCTCGACTTCAGCTGGTCGTAGAAGTCGACGATGACCTCGGAGAGCGCCATGTCGTATTTGAGCATCGCCCGCGTCGGATCGACGTAGCTCATGTCGACGAGCGACGCGCGCTTGGTCTGCGCGAGCTCCATCACCGGACCCACGTGTGTGGTCGGCACGATGACCGTGACTTTCATCCAGGGCTCGCGGATCTCGACGATCGTCCCCGGGTCGGGCAGGAGCGCCGGGTTGTCGATCGGGACCTCGGCGCCCTTCTGCGTGATCACGCGGTACTCGACGGACGGCGACGTGGCGATGAGGTCGAGGTCGTACTCGCGCTCAAGACGCTCCTGCACGATCTCGAGGTGGAGCAGGCCGAGGAACCCGGCGCGGAATCCGAAGCCGAGGGCCTGCGAGGTCTCCGGCTCGTAGATAAGGGACGCGTCGTTCAGCCGGAGCTTCTCCATGGCGTCCTTGAGCAGCGGGTAGTCCTGGGCGTTGGAGGGATAGAAGCCGGCAAAGACCATCGGCTTCGCGGGCCGGTAGCCGGGGAGAGGCGCCCTGGCGGGGCGGGCCGCGAGCGTGAGCGTGTCGCCGACGCGACAGTCCGCGACCGCTTTGAGGCCGGTCGCGACATATCCGGTCTCGCCCGTCTCGAGCCGAGCGATGGGCCGGGGGTCGGGCACGAAGACGCCGAGCTCGAGCAGCTCGCTCTCGCGCTCGGTCGCCATGAGGCGGATGCGGTCATGCGAGGCGAGCGAGCCGTCGACCACGCGGACATGCGCGACGACGCCCTTGTACGCGTCGTAGTGCGAGTCGAAGATGAGCGCGCGGAGCGGCGCGGCCACGTCGCCCACCGGCGGGGGCACCCGCTCGACGATCGCATCAAGGAGTTCGTTCACGCCGGCCCCCGTCTTGCCCGAAACGAGGAGGATCTCGTCGTCGCGGAAGCCGAGCGTGGTCCGCAGCTCCTCCCGGACGACATCGATGTCGATGTTCGGTAGGTCGATCTTGTTGATGACCGGGATGACCTCGAGGCCCTGCTCGACCGCGAGGTAGGCGTTCGCGAGGGTCTGCGCCTCGATGCCCTGGGACGCGTCGACGAGCAGCACGGCGCCCTCGCACGCGGCGAGCGAGCGACTGACCTCGTAGGTGAAGTCGACGTGGCCCGGGGTGTCGATGAGGTTGAGCTCATGCTCGCGCCAGGCCATGCGCACCGCGCGCGCCTTGATCGTGATCCCGTGCTCGCGCTCGAGCTCCATCGAGTCGAGCAGCTGATCGCGCATCTCGCGGAGCGGCACGGTGCCCGTCGTTTCGAGCAAGCGGTCGGAGAGCGTCGTCTTGCCGTGGTCGACGTGCGCGATGACGCTGAAGTTTCGGATCTGCGCGAGCTCGGCCATCTATGCCAAGGCTATGGGGTACTCCCGCCGCCCGTGCTCACCCCGGAACGGCGGCGGGTCTAGGGCGCAGTCGCGTCCGGACGACAGCGAGGATCTCCTGCAGCTCGCCAATCCGGAGGAGGTACGCGGCGGCGAGGTAGACAGCTCCGCCGACACCCGCGGCGAGGATCGTCTGCAGCAAGAGCGTGAGCTTGGGTGGGTCCTTGACGAGGTCGAACGGCAGGTTCGTCACATTGATGAAGCCGAACATGGCCACGCCCATGAGAAGGCTCGCGCAGACCTGCTTCAGCGTCGAGACGCCGAGACCGACGAGCCGCAGGCGAGCGCGCGAGGCGAGCAAGGTGAAGAGGAGAACCGCCTCAAGCAGGGTCGCGATCGAATTCGCGAGCGCGAGCCCATTGATAAACAGCGTCGGCGCGAGCGTCACGCTCAGCACGATGTTCGCGCCGATCGAGATGAGGGTGAGGGCGAGCGGCGTCGTGGTGTCCCGCGAGGCGAAGTACACGCGCGCGAGGATCTGCACGAGGGCGTGCCCGGCGAGGCCGAGCGAGTAGAAGAGGAAGGCGGCCTGCGTCAGTTCGCGCGCCTCGGGACCGAAGCTTCCGTACTGGAACAGGAGGTTCACGATCGGCCGGCGCAGCACGATCATCACGATCGCCGTCGGCAGGGTGAGGAAGAGGATCCAGCGGATGGCCTGCTGCACCGCGTCGCGCATGCGGCCGACCTGCCCGAGCGACGCGTAGTGGGAAAGCGTCGGGAAGACGGCTGCGCTGATCGCGATGGAGAAGACCCCGAGCGGCAGGAGCAGCAGCTGGTTCGCGTACACGAGCGCGGTCAGTGAGCCCTCGGGCATCCCCGAGGCGAGGTACGTGTCGACGAAGAAGACGATTTGCACCGCACCGAGCGCGAGCGTGCGCGGGCCGGCCAGGCGCATCACGTCGCGCACACCGGAGTGCGAGAGATCCAGAGAGAACGAGTAGCGCGTTCGACGGAACGTGAGCTCGGGGAGCTGGACGAGCCACATCACGAGCGCGCCGACGACGACCCCGATCGCGACGGCATGGATGCCGAGGAACGGGTATCCGAACTGGGTGAACAGGATGATCACGAGGTTGTAGACGAGTGGCGCTGTCGCGCTCGATAGAAACTGCCGGTACGAGTTGAGGATGCCGGTCGTGAGCGACGACAGTCCCATGAAGATCGGCGAGAGCAGCATCAAACGCGTGAGGTCGACCGTGAGCGCTATCTGCCTGGGGTCCCGGAACGGAGCGACGAAGGTCGGTACGACATAGGGCGCGGCCACCCACATCACGATCGAGAACCCCACGAGCAGGAGCAGCACGGCATTCATAACGCTCGAAGCGACGTGCCACGCCTCCTGCTCGCGTTCCCGTGCGAGGTAGCTCGTGAACACCGGAATGAAGGCGGACGCGAGCGCGCCTGCGACCACCAGGCCGAAGATGGCGTCGGGGATTTTGAACGCGGCCCAGAAAGCGTCGAGCTCCGGGGTCTCGCCGAAGTGCGCGCCGATGACGGAGAGGCGCAGCCAGCCGAGGATCCGGCTCGCTACGAGGGTGACGATCATGATCGCGGAGGCCCGCGCGATCGACATCGGCAAGACCGTTGATATTGAGGCATCGGGTATCGTTCGCACGTATGCCGGCAAAGAAGCGCAAGCGCTCGGCCCTCAAACGCATCCGTCAGACGCAGCGGCGCACGTCCATGCGGACGATCGGCCGCTCCGCGGCGCGGACGGCCGTGCGGACCGCCCGCGAGGTCATCGCCAAGGGCGGCGAGGCCGCATCCGAGGTCATCTCGGCGGCGGCGAGCGCGCTGGACAAAGCCGCCAAGCGGGGCTCGATCCACAAGAACAGTGCGCGCCGGCGGCGGAGCAGGATCGCAAAAGCGGCGACGAAGGCGAAGAAGAAAACCTAGCCGCCGAGCTCCTGCTCGATCTTGTCGAGGTGCTCCTTGCGGTGGATCGCGCGGGACAGGTTGAACGGGGGTCCTCCGGTGGCCCGGATCTTCGCCAGCATCGCATCGCTCAGCGCCTTCACTTTTCCGTCCGCCTCCTCGGCAAGCCGGAGCGCCAGGTCTGCCGCGTCACGCGGGCGAAGCGCGAGGCAAAGGGGTTTGGCCGACTCGTTCACCGCTTCCGTGTTCTCCGGCTCGTAGGCCGAAGGGGGAACGCCGCGTGCCCACTTGTCGAGCCAGTAGATCGCTCGCGCATCCCAGAAGCCGATGTGCGCGAGGACTGCAGCGATCGTCCAACCCGCGGGCATCGGCCGACTCAGATCAGCGTCGTTGAGCCGGCTTACGAGCGCGCGAAGTCTCGCGCGCTCTGCGTCAGTTTCGACATCGTGACTGCGATCCTGCTTCTCCATGAACGAGTCCAGAGATTAGGGGAGTACCGACAGAGAGGACGCGTGCGGGTGGCACGGGGAGCGGGTTGCGCGCGAGCCGCTCACCGGCCGCGTCGCGGGTGGCTGAGGACGTCACGGGCGGAGCGGACCGGTAGGCGAGCGCGCGACCCGCTCCTCGGGACAGGACCCGCAGACGTCTGCGCGGTTTAGCCGCTAGATCGGGACGAAGTAGGTCTCGCAGGCAAGCTCGACGAGCTCGGGCGTGAGCTCGGCCGGCTTCAGGAGGAAGCGCGAGGCGGCACCCAGGTGTTGCATCAGGTCCCTGGGGTGACACGAGCGGAGCGGGATGTTCCGCTCGCGGGCGTACGCGGCGATCCATTCGGCGGCTTTCGGATAGAACGTGATCTTCTGCGTCTCGCAGACGCGACGCAGGATCTCGGAGAACTCCTGCTCCGTCGGCGGCTTGACCTCGATCTTGTACTGGATGCGCCGCAGGAAGGCTTCGTCCACGAGCGAGGACGGCGTGCGGTTCGTCGCGAAGACGAGGAGCACGTCGAACGGCACCTCGATCTTCCGGCCGTCGGAGAGCGTCAGGAAATCGACGTCGCGGTCGAGCGGGACGATCCAGCGGTTGAGGAGCATTTCCGGCGAGGCGCGCTGACGGCCGAAGTCGTCGATGAGCAGCACGCCGCCGCTCGCCTTCATCTGAAATGGAGCCTCGTGGACCTTCGAGTTCTCGTCGAACGTGAGATCGAGATCTTCGAGCGTGAGCTCGCCACCGACCTCGACGAACGGACGCGCGATCGGCACCCAGCGGCGGTCGAACCGCGCATCGAGGGCGACCAGGGGACGGTGCCGCGAGGGGTCGAAGACTCGGATGATCTGCTGACCAACGAGGATCGCGTACGGCAGAACGATGCTGCCGCGCAGCATCGTGGCGAGGGTCTCGGCGATCGATGACTTCCCGGTGCCGGGAGGCCCGAAGAGAAAAATCGACCGCCCGCTGTTGATCGCCGGGCCGAGCTGCCGGAGAGTCTTCTCGGGGAGCACCAGGTGCTTCAGCGCTTTGCGAATCTCCTCGAAGGTGACCTGCATGCTGCCGATGGACTGCGCACGAACGCGATTCACGTACGCGGGCAGCGGAACCGGCGCTGCGCCTACATAGCCGTTCTTGCCGAACGCTTCGCGCGCGCGCTCCTGGCCTTTCGCCGAGATGACGTAGATGTACGTCGCCGCGGCCATACCCGAGCTGCCCTTGACCTCGACGAGGTGCTCGCTCTTGAGGAACTCGAGGATGGCCTGGAGGATCTTCGGGAGCGGCAGGCAGATCGTGTCGGCGAGATCGGCCGCCGTGGCCTGCCCCTTCTGGTAGAGGATCTTGAGGACGAGGTCAGAGATGAATGCCTGGGTGAGCCCCGTCTCCTCAATGGCCACCGGTGCGATGGGGGCGGGAGCCTCCGCGGATGACGTCGCGGCCGGCGCCATTTGGGGCACGCGCTCTAGCAATGCCATTTATTACTCACTCCCGCTCGTCTGTTTGGCGTCCGCGTGAGTTTAGGGGCGACCGGTCTCCCCTTTATGGGGGGAAATCGTTTCAATCAGTAACGGGCGATGCGGTAGCCGTGACGGTCCCCACTACCATTGGATTGCCTAATCCATCTGGAGCGGGGAAACCACCACCGGGGCGAACCTGCGCACGCAGGAGGGGCGCTAAGCACGCCGCCCGAGCCCGACAGCTAACCTCGCAGGCTCCGCGTGATCACGGCGGAGGTCTCGCGATGTCCGGACTCCTCGAGCGAATCTTCTTCTACCAGTGCGCCTGCTGCGAGCGATCGGTGCCATTCGGGCGCTACCTGGACGGCGCGTACTACTGCCTCGAATGCTCTCGTGGCGAGCACCGCCACGCCGGCTGGGGCAGCAAGACCGCTTAGAGCGCGGCCTCCTGCCGCGCGACCGTACCCGCTGATCCATCGACGGTCACCTGCTCGCCCGTCGCGATGCGACCAGTAGCGTCAGGCACACCGACGACGGCGGGGATCCCGTACTCGCGCGCGACGACCGCGCCGTGCGACATCATCCCGCCCATCTCCATGACAAGCGCGCCGGCCGTGAGGAAGAGCGGCGTCCAACCCGGATCGGTCGAGGGGGCGACGAGCACCTCGCCGGGCTCGAGCCGGGCGCCAACCGGCGAACGAATCACGCGCGCGATCCCACGTGCGATGCCCGGTGAGGCCGGAGTTCCGCGGATCGCCGCGTCCGTCGCAGGAGCGAGCTCGGTCTCGGCATCCGTCCCATCGGAGAGCAGGACGCGGGGAATGTGGCGACGCGTGAGCTCGCGGCGGTAGAGCCCGCGGCGCTCGACCACAGTGTCACGCAGATCCTCGCCAGCGATCGCGCGACGAAGCTCCGGCAGGGTCAGGAAGAACGCGTCGTCCGCTGCATCGAGCAGCCCCCGCCCCGCGAGCTCCGCGCCCACCGGTGCGATGAGCGCGTGCCCGAGAGCGAAGATTCGCATGATCTGGAACTTCGGCTGCTCGCGAAGCCCGCTGAGGAGCCGCACGCGTCCGAGAAGGAAGCGCAGGATGACCCGACGCGGTCCATGCAGACGCGCCGCGAGCGTCTTGATCATCGCTTCGGCCTCGTGAGCGCCCCGAGCGAACTGCACATCCGGCGCGGTCGCGTCGTCTCCCAGGCGCAGGTAGTTGGCGATCGCGCCGAGCAGGTGCGCGGGGTCTTCGGACCAGCGTTTCACGCCCAGATCGATCTCGGCGATCGCGCGGTGCCCGTAGCGCTCGAGAAAGCCGGTCATCTCGCGCTGAAGCAGCGGCGGGAGCGCCCGCGCTCGGTACTGGGCCGAGAGCTCGGCGGGGCTCCGCGCCACGAGTGCATCACGCGATGCGGGGTCCTCGCGCGCGGCGCGCGCGATACGCCAGAGCCCGAGGTCCATCTCGGTCGTGGGGTTGTGCGGTAGGCCCCGCAGGACCGTCTGCAGCTCGCCGGGTCGCGCATGGGTGCCGAGCAGACGGTTGGCGAGCGCGTAGGACAGGACCCCCGGGATGACCAGACCGACCATCCGCGGAAAAAACTTCGGTGGGAATTTCAGGATGAGATCCTGGTAGGCGTCCAGCCGGTCGGAGGACTTCTCCGGGATCCGAATCGCCGCGATGGCCCGATCGAGTTCCGCCAACAACCGATTTCGCGTCGCGTCCGGCCACACCAGGGCGCGGACCGCGTTCTGGGGGGCGCCGGTGTGGAGCGCAGCAGCGAGCACCCGCAGGCGGGACCGCGACGCCGATCCGCGCGGACGCAACCGTCGATCTTGCAGCAGCTTTTCGAAGATCGCCTTGCTCCGAAACTCCATCACGCTCATCACGCGCCCGGGCACTTCCCTGCCGAAGGGATCACGGAGGACAGGGGTCAGGTCGATGAACACCCGCATTGCCGACTCGGCGTAAAGCGACGCGCCAGCGGAGGGATCCCGGACCGGCCTCCCGATCGCCGCGGCGAGTCCCGAGCTCAGAAGCCGAAACGTTTGCAGACCCATGGGCGTGAACGGAGCGAATACGCCTTGCGCCACGTTTGCCGAGAAATAGACGTGCAGATCCTCCTCGTCATCCGGCGCGGCCGAGGGGAGCGGATAGAGCGTGGTGATGTCGCGCGACTGCACGATCCAAACTTTCCCGTCTTTGTCGATGGCCCACTCGATGTCCTGCGGACGTCCGAAGTGCTCCTCGATGCGAGCGCCGAGCGCAGCGAGCTCGCGGAGCTGCGCGTCGCCCAAGATGTCGCCCCGTCGCTCGAGCACGGCGCCCGATCGCGTGTTGACCGTGTAGTGGTCTGGATTCACCGCA
>VBEY01000029.1 GCA_005889295.1 Chloroflexota bacterium
CGCAGGGTCCGCTCGTGCCGATGACCCTGAATATCCTCGAAGGCTACGACGTCGCGGCGTTCGGAGCCGGGTCGCTCGAGTTCCTCCATCGCTACGTGGAGGCGTTCAAGCTCGCCGCAGCGGACCGTGAGGGTTTCTTCGGCGACCCCGAGCAGGTCGACGTACCGATGGCGGGCCTGCTGCGCAAGGAATACGCGGAGGAGCGCCGAAGAGCGATCCGAGACAGCCACGCCTACCCGGAGCTTCCGGCTCCGGGTGACCCATGGCGCTTCGAGGGACGTGCCGGGCATCCGGGTTATCGCCCGCGGATCGCGGAGGGCGTCGGTGCGCCAGACACGTCCTTCGCGTGCGCGATGGACGCCGAGGGGAACGCCTTCGCCGCGACGCCATCCGACCCAGGACTGGGGGCGCCGCTCGTCCGCGGTCTGGGCATGATCGTTTCGACCCGAGGCGCGCAGCTCTGGACGACACCGGGTCATCCGTCGGCGATCGCGCCTGGGAAGCGGCCACGCCTCACGCCGAACCCCGCGCTCCTCATGAAGGACGGACGCGCTCTGATGCCGTTCGGATGCCCGGGGGAAGATGCGCAGTGCCAGGCGATGGTCCAGGTCGTCTGCAACATCGTGGACTTCGGGATGAACACGCAGGCCGCGATCGAGGCGCCGCGCGTGATCTCGCGGTCGTTCCCGTGGACATTTCATCCGCACGCGTACGAGCCCGGCGTGCTGACGGTGGAGGGCCGCATCACTCCCGAAGTGCGCGACGGTCTTGCGGGCCGCGGGCACGTCGTCCGCATGCTCCCCGATTTCTCGCCGGCCGCCGCGGGGGTGTGCGCGGTGCGTCGGCTCGACACCGGGACTCTCGAAGGCGGGGCCGATCCGCGGCGCGAAAGCTACGCGGCGGGGTGGTGATGGACGACCGCGAACGCGTCTGGCGCGCGGAGTTCCCGATCACCGACCGCCTCAACTACCTGAACAATTGCTCGCTCATTCCGCTGCATCGGCGCGGCCGGGAGCGGATCGAGCGGTACCTCGGCGAATGGACCGAGCTGGGCGGGCGCGCCTGGTACGACCACTGGATCGGCGAGTACGAGTCGTTCCGCGAGGACCTCGCTGGGATGCTCGGCGCGTCGGTCGACGAGATCGCGATCGAGCCGAACGTCTCGGCCGGGCTGGTCGGGATCGCGAGCACATTTGACTACGCGAAACGGCCGAAGGTCATCGTGTCCGATCTCGACTTCCCGACCGACGGGCACGCGTTCCTTGCGGTCGCGGACCGCGGCGCTCGCGTCGAGTTCGTCCGCAGCCCGGACCGGGTGCGCGTACCGCTCGAGCTCTTCGAGCGTGCCGTGGACGAGCGCACCGCCGCGGTATGCACCGGACACGTGTACTTCACGACCGGGTGGATCCAGGACGTTCGCGCCCTCGCGCAAATCTGCCATCGCAAGGGCGCAGTCCTGGTCGTGGACGCATACCAGTCGATCGGCGCGATCCCCTTCGATGTCGCCGCGAGTGGAGTCGACTACCTCGTCGGCGGCACCTTGAAGTGGCTCATGGGCGGACCGGGCATCGCGTACCTCTACGCGCGTGGCACCGTCGCGGAGCGGGCACGGCCGAGCGCGGTCGGGTGGTGGGGCGTCAAGGAGCCGTTCGCATTCGATGTCGAGCATCTCGACTACGGTGCGGGCGCGCGGCGTTTCGAGTACGGAACGCCGGCGGTCGCCGCGATCTATGCGGCACGCGCGGGTCTCGAGCTGCTCGCCGAGGTCGGCATCGCGACGGTGCGCGAGCGGCACAAGCTGCTTTCACAGCGGCTTGTCGAGGGCGCCGTCGATCAGGGATGGACGATCCGGTGTCCGCGCGACCCCGAGGAGCGCACGCCGATCGTCACCCTCGAGCACCCCGATCCCGCGTCCGCGGTAACGGCACTGCGCACCGCGGGACTGATCTGCGACAACCGTCCCGGTCTGATACGGCTATCGCCCCACTACTTCAATACGCTCGAGGAGATGGATCGCGCGCTCGCGCTTCTCGAACCGCTCCGCGTCGCGCACGCAGTCGCCTGACCACCACGCTCCACCGCGGGCGCATTGTCGCGTGGATCATCCTCATCGCGTTCCTTGCGGTGCCGACCTATGCGCTCCGCCTCGGAGGAACACCGGTCGGGCTTCGGCCGGACGACTTCTTCAAGTATTCGACCGCAATCTTCGTCGTGTCATCCGACGCCGTTCTTCTGCTTCTCGTCATCCTCATCGCGCGGGGGCTGCGCTTTCGAGAGACGTTCGCGCTCCGCTCGCCGAGCTCGTGGCGGCGCGCCATCGTCATCGGATTCGCCACGCTCGTCCTCGCCTACACGATCTCGTTCCTCGAAGAGAGCCTGGTCTCTGGCGCCGGCCGAGAGCAGGGCGTGCCCGAATTCTGGGACCCGACGCGTCTCGGAGCGTGGTTCGCGAACCTTTTCGCGATCGCGGTGTTCGTGCCGATCTTCGAAGAATCGCTCTGCCGTGGCTTGGGCTACGCGCTTTTCGAGCCGCTCGGCAAAGCCGCCGCCGTTCTCATCACGGCCGTCGCGTTCACCCTTGCGCACGGAGTCATCGTGGACATCCCGGTCATCCTTTCGATTGGCATCGGCCTGGGTTACTTGCGCGCCTCGACCGGGAGCATCTATCCGTGTATCGCGCTGCACGGTTTCTTCAACGGACTCGGTCTCGTTGTCGCGGCTCTCGTCGCGCGCGGCTAGCTCCGAAGCTTCGCGACCGCCACGATCAGGTCGCCGCCAGGATCGCGGAACTCCGGCCGCCCCGCGGCGGCGCGTTCGCCGGCGAGCACGTGCGTCCGCAGACGTTCTTCCGGCAAGAGCGGGTCGGCGAGGTTCGACGGATCGTGATCGATGCCGTACTCCACTTTGATGAGGCGCCGCGTTTCGACCCACCGCACGATCGCATCGCGGTCCGACTCGGCCAGAGCGGCGTAGGCGGTGACGTCGTTCAGGGCGTCGCGGTACGGAAGCAGTCGGCGACGCTCCGTTCCGCGTGGGTGCTCGCGCGCGAGCGCGAGCTCTTTCGTATCGATCATCCGGCCATCGTACGGACCAGGATCGCTTAGCCGAATGGGGGATGAACTCCCCCGTAATCGGCTGCTACCGTGGTTTCGTGGCAGTCAAGACCGGCGGCGTCTACCTCACGTTCGATGGAGGACCGGACGGGTCGAGCGGCGACGGTCCCGGCATCGGGCCGTACGACGAGATCGTCCTCCGCGGCGCCCGGGCCGTGGGAGAGCGTGGCGGGCTTGGCAAGGTCATCGCGCTTCGGAGCTCGGCGGGGAGCTGGCGCGACGCGGAATCCTCGTCGGCCGAAGCGGATGCGGTTGACGGCGGACCCGGCGATCTGCGCATCAGTGCCGCTGATGGAGACGTCGTCGTGCGGTTCTCCGCTGATGAGGTCGCCGGGCACGCCTCGGTGCCGGACCTCGGTCCATTCGCTGTCGTCACCGTCGGGACGCACGAGGTACGCGGCGATGAGGACACGCTCGCCGTCCGCCTATCCCGGATCTCGCCGTGGCAGCTCACCGACCGGGCCGGCGCGAGCTTCCAGGGCGCGACGAAAGAGGCACTCGTTTTCGTTCCCACCGGGCGCTCGGGCGCCGGTCACGAGCGACGCAGCGCTGGGGCCAGCGCGCCTTCCCCTTCGGCTCGGGAGCACGCGAGTAGCGGCGAAGCGGCGCCGAGCGCCGCGGACGACGACGCGGGTCCTTCGGTCTGGGTCGACCGTGTGAAGGCGGCTCCCGATATCTACATCTCGCGTCCCGATCGGAAGCGTTAGGAGCTCTCTGTCGGCGTAACCCTGCGGGCGGCGGTCAGGTAGAGCACGAGCGCGGCGGCGCCGATCGCGAAGACGACAGAGAAGTAGGCGATCAGATCGAGCGGACCGATGAGCGACGTGCCGCGGGCCTGAAGGATCTGGCTCACGAAGAGCGGAAGCGAGAGAACGACAAACTCGGCCGCGAGGACCGTCGCGACGATG
>VBEY01000199.1 GCA_005889295.1 Chloroflexota bacterium
ATGCGGCGACGGTGCGGTGCCCGCGTTGCAAGGAAGAGTTCGAGGTGGTGTTCGGCGCGACCTAGCGAGCGGGTGTCGCTAGTTCGTGACCGTGATGTAGAGGAAGACGCCCTCGTCTTCCATCCAGGTGACGGCATCGATGACCGGCCGCAGGTGGATCGCGTAGAGGCCCGGCGTCATCGGCGCACGCACCTGGAAGGTGAACGTCCCGACTCCGCCCGGCACGACCGTCGCCTCGGTCTGCGGCGCGACGCGGTTGTTTGACATCCAGTTCACACCGAGGGCCGCCCATTGGGCATCGTCCTGGTTCACGGCGAGCCGGGCTTCCTGACCAAGTGTCCCGCGGATCCACGATTCGCTTCCTGAGTTGCGGAAGACGATCGAGAGCGGACCGCTCACCTGCCCAACGCGCAGCGTCGGGAACGCAGATTCGGAGACCCAGCGGCTGTGATAGTCGACGACCGTGGTGACGGGGATGAAGACGCCTTGGTCCTCGAGCCACGCGACGCCGTCGACGACCGGCCGAAGCGGGATCCGAACGGTGCCGGCGCTGAACGGTGCCTTCAGGGTGAAGCTGAACGAGGCGATGCCGCCCGGGCCCACCGAGGCTTCGTTCTGCACAGCCACGCGGTTCGCCGAGGGCCATCCGATGTTCATGCCCATCGCGCTGAACGCGCCGCTATCGCCATTCACGCCGAGTGCGACCTGGCTGCCGGCGAGCCCTCTCGTCCACGTCTTCGTGCCTGTGTTGCGGAAAAGTAGGGTCACCTGCGTCGTGGCCGCGGGCTGCAGCGCCGGCACCTGCGTCTGCGACGTCCAAGCCGAGTGCAACCCGTTGTCAGAGGGCACGCTCGAGGTCGGGCCGCCCCCGCTGATCGTCGAACCAGTGCTGAAATCCCACTCGTTCGTCAGCCACGTGCCGGCGACGGTGATATCGAAGCGGACGTGATAGGTCGTGTTCGTGGCGAGCGGCCGCTGAGGAACGATGACCTGGTAGTCGTATTCGAATTGCTGGGGCGCGACGTAGAACGGAAGCCGGGTGCCGTTCGGCCCATACAGCTCGGCCGCACGGTATTGGACCCCTTGTCCGGCCGAGTACACGACCATGATCGGGTAGCCGTACGGGCCGGAGGTGCCGGCGGGGACCGGGCTCGGCGACTCTTGTCCGCTCCACGAGGTCGGGATGTTCGTCTGCAGGTGCGCGGGCGAGCGTACGAATTCGACCGGACGGATTCCGAAGTCATAGACGATGTCGCCTACGTTGTTCTGCCGGCCGTTCAGCTCCGAGTGGCCCCAGCCGATGTTGATTGCATTGGGATGCATCAGGCCGAGGCGGTGGTAGGGCGCGTCCCAAAGCTGACGGACCCCGCCAAGCTCCGAGCCGCCCGTCGCGACCTCGCTCACAAACGAGGTTGTCCAACCCTGCGCGATCAACCGATCGCGCGCTGAATAACCCGTGTAATACGGCCGGCCCGCCGTCTCGAAGTGACCGAGGATGCCGTTTGCGCTGTTGTAGTTCGCGTGGTTCTGGGCGGCCTGCACGAGTCGGGAGTCCGATGGAACGGTCGGCGACCCGACCGCGTAGCGGAACTGGTTGGTCAGCTGGAGCATGTCCACAGCGGATGCGTCAGCCGTCACCGACAGCGGCATGGCCACGAGAGCCAGGCTGACCGGAACGCTCACGAGGGCGCTCGAAAGCGCAGCGCGCGCGAAATCCCACCTCATCGCTATCAAGTGAACGGGTTTGGCGCTCGCGCCGTTATGTCAGGGCGGTAACAGGGGGACCTTTGTAACGGTCGAGGGGTACTGCTTGTGGCAGCGCCGCCCGCCCGCGGCGCTCCACGTACGCCATGTGGTCTAGTGCTTCTTCTTCGCGGCCTTCTTCTTCTTCGGCATCTCGGTGATCACCTCCTCCCGTCCGCGGACTTTGGAAAGCGCGACTCTGAAAGGAAGCGGCGCGCTTTTTCGACGCGGTACACGCATTGTCCGTCCACTCGGTTGTCTGTCAAGAGCTTGAGCGGCACGACGAAGATGCGCGAGCCCTTTGCGAAGCAGCTCGCGATGCGCTGCATCGTTCAACCACCGCGACGCGCCGCTCGGATGCGGCACCGGGATATAGGTGATGCCGTCTTTCACACGCGATCGCCCAACGGCGGCTTCGAGCGGGACCCTTCCCCAGAAACGATCGATGGCGAGGCCGCCCACGAGAAGGACCACCTTCGGGCGGAGCAGCGCGAGCTCCTGATCGAGCCACGGCCGGCAGAGCGCGATCTCGGCCGGCGAGGGCCTGCGATCCCCGCTGCCACTCGGCGACTTTCCCGGGAAGCACTTCGTGATCGCCGTCCGGTATGGCAGGTGATCCTCGTCGATGCCGGCCTCGCCGAGCCACCGCCGAAGCTCGGCCCCTGAGCGACCGCTGAATGGTTGTCCGACGGTCATCTCCACCGCACCCGGCGCCTGACCAACGATCGCGATGCGATCCCGAATCGACCCCGCGACAATGGGCCGAGCGCGCTCGAGATATCCCGCGTCAACGCATTTCGTGCAGGCGCGGATACGGGCGTGAAGGCGTTTGAGAAGGCGCTCGCGGTCGACGCCGGGCCGAGTCACTGGTGAACTACTTGTTTACAGTCGGGGTGCCGGGATTCGAACCCGGGACCTCCTGAACCCCATTCAGGCACGCTACCAGGCTGCGCCACACCCCGGAATACCTAAGGCCGCGGCTTGAAGTCTAGCGGCGCGCGGCGCTCGATTGCGCGACATCGGGCTTCGTCGCCCCGACCGGCACATGAGGAATGACGACGTTCAGCGTGCTGCCCTTCTCGCGGCCGCTCTCCGCCCAGATGCGCCCGCCGTGGCGTAGGACGATCTCCTTGCTGATGTACAGACCCAGACCCATGCCCGCGGCGTCTCGCGCGGCGCGATCCGGGGAGCGGTAGAAGAGGCCGAAGATCGCCTCGAGCTCCTTCTCGGGGATGCCGATCCCTTGATCGGTGACCGAGAGCCGCACACCGCCGTCGTCGGGACGAACGTCGATCGTGATGTGGCCACCCGACGGCGAGTACTTGATTGCGTTGGTCACGAGGTTGTTCAGGACCTGCTCCAGGTGATCGCGATCCGCGGTCACGACGTTCTGCGAATCGCGACGGACCGAGATCTGGTGCGTGGTGGTCGTGAGCTGCATCCGCGTCGCGACCTCATTGGCGAGCTCGCCCATATCAACTTCGCCGTACCGGAATTCGATGCGGCCGGTCTGAATCCGGGAAACGTCGAGGAGCTCGTCCACGAGGCGCGCCAGCTTTCCGGTCTGCCGATACACGACCTCGAGCTGCTCGGTGATGCCGCGCAATCCTTCGGCCATCGCGCCCGCCGGCGCGCCATCACTCAGCCGGCGCACCCGCCGCAACGCGACCTGCAAGAAACCAGACATCGCCGTGATCGGGGTCTTGAGCTCGTGCGACGCAATCGAGAGGAACTGCGACTTCATGCGATCGAGCTCTTTGAGCTGTTCGTAGCGCTCCTTCAGCTCGGCGGTCGCCTCATCGATGCGCCGTTGCAGCGACGAGTTGAGATCCGCGATCTCGCGGTTGGCCCGCTCGAGCTCGGTCACTCGTAGCCGCACTTCCTGCCCGAGGCGACGCCGTTCGAGGCCGCGCGCGACCGTGACGCGAAGCTCCTCGACCTCGCTTGGCTTGACGAGGTAGTCGTACGCGCCGGCGCGGAGCGCCTGGATCGCCGACTCGAGCGACGCGTAGCCGGTCAGCATGATCGTGACGGTCTCGGGGTACCGCTCCCGGACGGCCTTGAGCACGTCCAACCCGTCGCCGT